>CAYHFK010000049.1:5916-15218 GCA_964355895.1 uncultured Bifidobacterium sp.
CCAACCTGCGCGGCGTTCGCATCGAGAGCGCGTATTTGTTGGAATTTCTGTTGCCGCCGAACGTCACCACCACGCTGCACATCTATTTCCCCGATCCGTGGCCCAAGAAGAAGCACCGTAAGCACCGGCTCATCAATGAACGTTTCCCCACTCTGGCGTGGCACGCGCTGGCGCCGGGCGGCGTGGTTTATCTCCGCACGGATGACGAAGATTACTTCGGTCAGATGAGGGAGGTGTTTGCGGCGGATGCGCGCTTTCAACCGGTGGCAACCCCCGTGGAGTTGGCGTCGGTCCTGACGGATTTCGAGCGGGAGTTCAACGCCCGCGGCATCGCCACTTGCCGCGCCGCGTATCAGCGCGACTGAAGTTCAAACATCAATCACCGGGCCATTGCCGTCGCCGGGCTTGGAATCCGTCGGCGGTTGATGCCGGCGCACGGTGAGGCGCGCTTTGCCCGCGCCGGTCATGATGTTCAAAGGCAGCGAGATCACGCTGATGATGATGGAGCCGAGCATGGCCCACCCGAAACTGTCCACTTCAAAGTGGGCTCCCATAATCCAATGCACGAGATAAAGGAGGGCCGCGTTGATGACGAGGGTGAAAAGTCCCAGCGTGAAAATCAGCAACGGCAACGCCAGCAACAGCATGAACGGCCGGATAAACGCGTTCAGGATGCCGAGCAGCAGCGACGCCACGAACAGGTCAACCGGCGTGGCGTAGCGGATGTGGCCGCGCAGGATCACCACCGTCACCAGGACCGCGAGGGTGTTGATGAGCCAGCTCTGGATGAATTTTTTGAAACCGGGCGACACAAATTTTTGCCACACCTCACCGGCACGGCCAAGCCATGATGCGTTAGTGCTGGGTCGAAAACAAGGGACAAACCGGATCACGCCGCCCGCAACAGCTCCGCCAGCGCCGCAAACAGTTCCGCCTGGCCCGTCAGCGGCGCGCAACGCCCGGCGCCCGTTACCAACCCGAAACCCGAACCATAGGCCGGCCCGTTCGCCACGCACGCATCGGTCCGGCAATCGTGAAGCTGCTGCTCCGCCGCCTGCAACACACTCGCCCGATCGCCGTCCACCTCGAACTTCCAGCCCACCAACCGCGCCGTGGGATACCAGGTGTGCAAACCGGCAATAATTTTCGGCGTCGGCACCAACTCCGCCAGCAGCGGACCCGAGCGCGTGGATATTTTCCCGGATTTGATCTCGCTCAACTCGCCGGTCGGGGAACGCAACCAGATTTTTCCGAACCGGAAATCGCTCACCGCCGCCGCGTGGAACACGGCGCTGATGTTTTGCCTTGCGAGGGTCTGCAGCTTTTCCGTCAGGTCGGCTGTGGTGGTGAAGCGCTCGACGTGCCGCGCGTCCCGCGCGCCACCGTAGGTTGCCTGTTCGCCGAGGAGCAACGTCACCGCGTGTCCACGGGCGGTGAGGAAGTTGGCCAGTTCCGTGCCGAGCCGGCCCGTGGAAAAATTCGTAAGGCGACGCACGTTGTCCAGTGTTTCGAAGGTCGGCCCGGCGGTGACAACACAATTCATCGCGCGGAGGATGCCTCACGGCCCAGCGGTGTTCAACCTTCCTTCGACATCAGGGTAAGACAGCCCACGTTGGCTTATGGGCCGGGTTTCATTTGGGAATCTCAATCTCTCCGCGCAGATAAATCTTCGCCCGCCCGCCGATAAACACGCGCTCGCCCGCATCCCGACAAATAAGCTCGCCGCCCCGGGCGGAAATTTGCCGCGCCAACAAAGTCGGCTTGCCCAGTCGCCGCGACCAGTAGGGAATCAACGTGCAATGCGCCGAGCCGGTAACCGGGTCTTCGTTGATCCCGGCGGCGGGCGCGAAGAAGCGCGACACGAAATCGCAATCGTCGCCCGGCGCCGTGGCAATGATGCCGAGGGCATCCAGCGTGCGCAGTGTGGTGAAGTCCGGTTTCAGCGCCCGCACTTCCGCCTCGTTCGCGAACACGGCCAGATAATCGCGCGCCTTCAAAACTTCGGCGGGCCGCGCGCCCAGGCCGCGAATCAAAGTTTCGGATGCAGCCGCAGGCAAAGCCGGGCGTGCCGGAAAATCCAGCGTGAGCAGATCTTCCTTGCGCGCGACCGTCAACCAACCACTGCGTGAGTGAAAGCGAATCGAGTTCACGTTGACGCCGCGCTCGGTGAACAACACAAACGCGGCGGCCAGCGTGGCATGGCCGCAAAGGTCAACTTCGATTGTGGGTGTGAACCAGCGCAGATCGAAATCGCTGCCGCGCGCGACGAGGAAGGCGGTTTCGGAAAGATTGTTTTCGGCAGCAATGCATTGGAGCGTGCCATCAGGCAGCCATGCTTCCAGCGGGCAAACCGCCGCCGGGTTGCCCTGAAAAACTGCGTTCGCAAAGGCATCAACGTGGTAACAGGGGAGGATCATAAACTTTGGAGCGCCGGTTTCCGAACCCGGCGTGTTCCAACAACACCATCTCAACGCGCCGGGTCGGAGACCGGCGCTCCGATCAGATCAAGCCCGCCGTTTCCAAGAAGCCGCACAGGATGTTCATGCTCTGCACGGCCTGGCCGCTCGCGCCTTTCACCAGATTGTCCTCGGCGCTCATCACAATCAACCGGCCTGTGCGCGGGTCGAGTCGCCACGCGATTTCACAAACGTTCGTGCCGACGACGTTCTTGGTGTCAGGCAACGCTTTGCTTTCGAGCAGACGGACGAACGGTTCGTTGGCGTAAGCTTTCGCGTAGCAGGCGGCAACCTTCTCGCCAAACTTTGTCGCGCCCGCCGCGTCGCTGAAATGTTCGCCCGGCGCGAGGTAAAGCGTGGTAAGGATGCCGCGATTCACCGGAATCAGGTGCGGGGTGAATTGAATCACGACGTTCGTTCCGGCGGCGAGGGAGAGTTGTTCCTCGATTTCCGACAAGTGCCGGTGCTTGGGCACGCCGTAGGGGCGGACGCTTTCGTTGCACTCACAGAACAGATAATCGAGTTCCGCCTTCCGGCCCGCCCCACTGACGCCGCTCAGGGAATCGGCGATGATGCCGTGGGGCTTTATCAGCCCCGCCTGCAACAGCGGAATGATCGGGAGCAAAATGCTCGTCGGGTAGCAGCCGGGCGACGCGATGAGCGTGGCCTTCTTGATCTGTGCGCGATGAATTTCGGGCAGACCATAAACCGCTTTCGTCAGCAGTTCCGGCGCGGGATGATCGTGCGCGTAGAATTCTTTGTACCGCGCCGCACTCTTGAGCCGGAAATCCGCGCTCAGATCAATCACGATGCAGCCGGCGTTCATCAGCGGTACCGCGTATTCCGCCGCGACTCCATGGGGCAGGGCAAGGAAAACGATGTCCGCCTGCTTGGCGAGTAACTCGGCGTTTGGCTCGACGAACCGTAGCGACTTCGATTTTGGATGGCTGGCGAACTTGGGAAACACCTGCGCGAGCGTTTGCCCGGCACTTTGGCGCGAGGTGACGGTGACCAGTTCCGCGTGCGGATGGTGGAGCAACAGGCGGACGAGTTCTTCGCCGGAGTAACCGGACGCGCCGACGATGGCGACTTTCTTGGTTTTCATGTTTGCGATTCGATTTACGCTGCGGATTGTCCACCGACAACAGCGGTTTTGTAAATATCAGGTTTGTGTCGCTCCATTTGCATATCGGGCTCGCGTAACGGTTGAAAGCCAAACGGCGCGTAGAGTTGATGGGCGTCGCGCGTGGCGAGGCTAAATCGCCGCAAACCCTGAAGCTGCGGATGCGCCATGACACATTCGATGAGCCATTTGCCGAGGCCGCGACCGCGATGACTTTCGAGCACGTAAACGTCACAGAGATACGCGAACGTGGCGTAATCCGTCACCACACGGGCCAAGCCCACCTGTGCTGCATCCTCGAACACGCCGAAGCACAGTGAATGGCGCACGGCGCGCTCCACGATCACGCGCGGAATCCCCTCGCACCAATAGGCGCGGGTCAGGAAAGCATGGATGGCGTCCACGTCCTGTCGCGCTGGATCGGTTGTGACGAGCAAATTATTTCGTTTCCATCCGGTAGGCATAAACAAAAAAACCCGCGGGCGTTGGCCAGCGGGGTTTGAAAATATCCAGGGCGATTAACGCTTGCTGAACTGGAAACGCTTGCGCGCACCCGGTTGGCCGTACTTCTTGCGCTCGCGCGCACGCGGATCGCGCGTCAGGAAACCTTCCGCCTTGAGCGAGCCTCGGAGGTTCGCGTCAAACTGCAACAGCGCGCGGGCAATGCCGTGGCGCACCGCGCCAGCCTGGCCGTTCGGGCCGCCGCCCGTGACGTTGACCCGCACATCGAGCTTGTCGGACGTGCCGGTGACGGTCAGGGGCTGCGAAACCGTCGAGCGGAGGGTTTCGAGCGGGAAATAATTATCGAAGGCGCGGCCATTGACGGTGATCTTGCCGCTGCCGGTCGCGAGACGCACGCGCGCCACGGCGGTTTTCCGGCGGCCCGTGCCGAGGAATTCAGGAATTTTGATTGCTGCCATCGGTTGGTGAGGGTTGAGAGTTAATTCGCGGCTTTGAGCACAGCGGGTGTTTGCGCGGCGTGCGGATGCTTGTCGCCCTTGTAAACTTTGAGCTTGGTCAGGAGCACACGCCCGAGGCGGTTCTTGGGGATCATACCTTTGACGGCCCGGTGAATCAGCATATCGGGCTGAGTCGCCCGCAATCGCTCCACGGTGGTAAATTTCTCGCCGCCCTTCCAGCCGGAATAGCTCATGTACTGCTTGGCCGTCTCCTTTTTGCCGGAAACTTTGATCTTCTCGGCGTTGATGACGACCACGAAGTCGCCCGCGTCGAGATGCGCGGTATAGACCGGTTTGTTTTTTCCACGCAACACATCCGCGACCTGCACCGCCAAGCGGCCCAGCACCGCGCCGTCGGCATCAATGACATGCCACTTGCGCTCTTCCAAATTCACCTTCGGCAAAAAAGTTTTCATGCGATTCCCAACAAAGGGACGCAGACGTTAGCAAATGAGCGATTGAAGTCAATAGCTGTTTCCGGACATTTTGGGGGCAGTTCATCCGGGCGGCATTTATTGGGGAAATGATAATGTCCGCGCCTCTTATGCGGCCCATCAAGCGCTACCCGCTCATCCCGGAGGCGCGGGTGGTAGGCAGGGTGCGATCTGATTTCGTCCCCGATAAGCGGTTAGAAAGTAAACCAGCACGACGGCCACGACTACGGCCAGGCCGCCCCAGAAAATCGGCCATTGGGTGCCGGTGGGACGCGCGCACGCGGCGAACCACCAGCCCGTGCCCAGGTAGCCAATGAGGTTGCCCACGCCACCGTTCATCAGCGCCATCAACGCCTGCGCCCGCGCGCGCCAGGCGGCCTCCACGCGCTGGTCGAGGTAGATTTGCGCGGTGATGAACACGAGGGTGAAGGAGCAGCCGTGCAGGATCACCCCCGCCAGCAACCACGCCTTGCCGTTGATTGCGCTCAACGCGAACCGCAGCACGCCAAAGCCCAGACCGCAGGCGAAAATCCACTTCAACCGCCACTTCAACAGCAGTCCGCCCAACATGAACATGGTGATGATTTCCGTCACCTGCCCCAGGGTCATCCAGGCGCTGGTGCGTTGCAGGCCGAGTTCGCGCAGGTGGGGTGGGGTGTAGGGATAAAATCCGCACAGCGGAATCGCGAACAAGGCCACGGTGATGAACACCACGCGGTGGTCGGGATTTTTCAAGAGCGTGAGCGCGTCCAAGCCCAGGCGTTGGCGCAACGTCAGATGTTCGGCGGATTTGGGCGTCTCCAGAACCGGCAGGAAAAACGTGAACGCGACGACTCCCAGCCAGGTCACCGCCCCGCTATAGCCCGCCAGCGCCGATGAATCCGCGTTTAACAAGCTCACCAGCCAGCAACCGGCCATCCAGCCCAGCGTGGCCATTGCACGGATCGGGCCGAACTCCTTCTTGGCATCCTCCAGCCGCGCAAAAACGATTGTCGAGGAAATGCTCCACGTGGGCGACGAACAGAGCGAGTGGAGTTGGATCAGCGCCAGTACCAGCCAGGGACTCCAGCGCAATTGGATTGCCGTGGTCGCCAGCGCCATGGCTCCGGCGGTGGCCAACGCGAGCCAGCGCAACACCTTCACCGGCGACGCATGCCGATCGGCCATCGCCCCGAAGATGAGGGGCGAAATGAACGCCGCGAGCGCGGAAGTGGCGAAAGCATAGGACTTGATTGCGTGGAACCCGTGGGCATCGAGTACGCTGCTCAACGGTACGAACCACATCCCCAACGCGGCTCCTTGAATGAAGAACAGCGCCGTCAATTCCGCGTACTCCGCCCGGCGAATCGTCGTCAGCACCCGCACAGAACACACCGGTTACGGGCAAAAAGCAAAATCATTGCGGGTAAAGTCATGCGTTCACATTTTCGCCGGTGACGTTCTTTTCTTCTGGTCGTGGCGGCCTTTTGCCCATCCCACACCACTTTCCATCGGATGCCATTTGTGATGGGGAAGCAGAGCGGACGTATCAACCGCCATATTATCCCTGAAGATTTCTTTTCCCCCCTGGCCACCTTCGGGCAAACTCCCCGCATGGCCTTTCGAATTCACGACAGTGTAGTGCGCGGTGAGATTGACAATCGCCAGAAAGGAATCGTGCGCGGGCGCATTTGGGTTCACGAGCGCGCCGAGCCGGTGACGCTCGAACTCAAAGGCAACGCGCAGCCCGACCTCGCCGGTTGCCGGCTCAAGTTCACCAATCCGCTGAAACGGGTGCCGCATCCCGGACTTGATACGTTGCAACCGCTTCAGCGCGGGACCATCGGCGACCTGACGGCGTCCCGCAAAGTGCGCGTGCCCGCCGTGCCGATGGAAGAATTCCTCAATTGGCCGGAGGCGAAAGGCCGGCCGCCGGAACGCCTGGCCAACTGTCTTTACCTCGAATGGTTCAGCGAGGCGAATGGGCGCGTCGTCATTGAGAGCGCGGATTACACGCTGGACATTTCCGCGCCCGAGTGGCGCCTGACGCCCGAAGAGGAAAAGCAACGCGCCCAGGCTGCCGAAGCGGGCTGGAGCGGCTTCGTCGGGCAACTCAACGAGGCGCTGGAGAAACAGCAACGCGGGCAGAAAGACCCGGAAGCGGAATGGGATGAACACGATTACGAGAAGCTCATGAAGGAGTCCGACGCCCGCACGGACAAATACCTCGAGCTAAAGGAGAAATACGGCGACTCCGACGAGGCCGAGGCGAAGATCGCCAAGGAGATGGGCTGGATTCGCGAGGACGAGGAGGAGGACGAGGAAGAAGAGCGCATGTCCGTGGAGGAGATGAACCGCATTTGCGATGAGGCGGCGAACGCACCCGAACCCGAACCCGACCCGCTCACGGAGGGCAAGGACTGGATTCGCACGGCGGACGGCGACCTCCGGCACCCGCTGCAACATCGCTGCTTCGAGAGTGCGATGAAGCTCTGGCATGAGTGTGCTGAGTTGGGCCTCGAAAAATCCGGCGACGACGATCTGCACCGGTTCACTTTTGAATTTCAGACCGCGAGCGTGAAGCTGGCCGGCGCGCTCGAAGGTCTGGCACATGGCCGCGATCCGCGCGAGGCGTCGTTCACCGTGGCGTATCTCAAACGCGCGCTTGATCACCTGCACAAAGCGCAGGCGGGACTCGAAGCCGTCGTGCCCAGGAACCTCCTGTCGGAGAAATTGATCGCCGACACGCGGAAGGAACTGTTTGAAATCCGGGAGGCGATTCTTCAGTTGATGGACGAATTTCGCGGGCGGAAGTAGCCCGTGCTTTTCCCGTGTGGTTGGCTTCCTGGATTTCGGGACGCCGGCACTCATGTGAATGACGAGCATTTCCCCGGACGCAATACGATGCTGTGCATTGCAACGCGCCGAGCGGGAACTCGGCGCTCCTGATTTTTCGCCACGCTGCGCGAAATTCGCCACGCCCGACCGGTCCCTCACCCATGCTGTGAGGGGTATTTTGCGCACCGCCCGTCATTCGTTAGTGGGCACGTTCAGCGGCGCGCACACTGATTCCCGCCGCAAATCATTCTATTCATCGTCGAGCCGCGTTTCATTCACCCCGCTCACGACACGGTGCGTTTGTTCGCTTGGCATCTCAACTGCAACAGCGCGGGCGAATGAACGAAACCCCAGCCCGTTTTTGGAAAGCGGGCCACCTCCCAACGCTCCTCGGCGCCTTCCTGTGTTTCTGCGTCTGCTCGATGTGCTGGCTGCTCCTCGGCGGGCTGGGCAGCCACATTGCGGCGGAACTGAAATTGTCTCCGGCGCAGAAAGGGTTGCTCACCGCCGTGCCGCTGTTGGGCGGGGGATTGCTGCGGCTGCCCTTCGGCTGGTTGTCGGACGCCATTGGCGCCAAACGCACGGGCCTGCTCGTGCTCGGCCTGACGGCGCTGCCGGTGGCGATGGGCTGGCTGTGGGCGGACTCGTTCGCAAGTTTGCTCGTCGTGGGATTTTTGCTGGGCATCGCGGGCGCGAGTTTCGTCGTCGCGCTGCCGATGGCCAGCCGCTGGTATCCGCCGCAATTTCAAGGATTGGCGATGGGCTTGGCTGGCCTCGGTCTGACCGGCACGCTGCTCGCCACCTTTTTCGGTCCGCGCCTGGCCGAGCGATTCGGCTGGCACAACGTCTTCGGCCTGGCGCTGATTCCGCTCGCGGCCGTGACGGTTATATTCCTGCTGTTCACCAAGGACGCGCCCGGCACGGCGCGCAGGCAAAGCCTCGCCGAATTCTTTGCCATCTTGCGGGAGCGCGACATGATTTTGTTCAGTCTGTTTTACGGCGTGACGTTCGGGGGCTTTGTGGGGTTCGCGAGTTTTCTTGCGATCCTGCTCGGGGATCAATACGGCCTCACGAAAGTCCACGCCGGCGAACTCGCCGCGCTCGGCGTGATGGCGGGCAGTCTCCTGCGTCCAGTTGGCGGCTTGCTCGCCGATCGGCTTGGCGGCATCCGCATGCTCAATGTGCTGTTCGGTGTGGTCGCGCTGCTGGCAATGGGCGTGGCGCAATTGCCCGCGTTGCCCATTGCCGTCGGATTATTCGTGGTCGCGATGGCGTGCCTCGGGCTGGGCAATGGTTCGGTGTTCCAGCTCATGCCGCACCGCTACGGCTCGCGCGTCGGCGTGGCCACGGGAATTCTCGGCGCGGCGGGCAGTTTCGGCGGCTTTTTTCTGCCGACGCTGCTCGGCTGGTTGAAACAAGTCACCGGCACATACAGCAGCGGCCTGTCGGTGCTCGCCGCGCTCGCCGTCGTCGCCCTCATCGTGCTCGCCGTCGTGCAATCGGACTGGATCGG
>CAYHFK010000049.1:15318-19073 GCA_964355895.1 uncultured Bifidobacterium sp.
CAACTGCGCGCCACGAACACCCTGCCGTTCACGCCGGTCAGCCTCGATCGCGCGTTGGCGCACGTCGCGTTGCGTTTCCGCGAGATCATTCACCGGCACGGCCCGGACGCGGTGGCGTTTTACGTTTCCGGCCAGCTCACGACCGAGGCGCAATATGTTTTTAACAAACTCGCCAAGGGCGCGCTCGGCACGAACAACATTGATGCCAACTCGCGCCTTTGCATGGCCAGTGCCGTCAGCGCCTACAAACTCGCGCTCGGGGCGGACGCCCCGCCGACCTGCTACGACGACATCGAACTCGCCGAGTGCATTTTCATCCTCGGCGCGAACATGGCCGAGTGTCATCCCGTCTTGTGGCAACGCGTGAAGCGCCGCGCCGCGCGCAAACGCGTCCGCATCATCGTGGTGGATCCGCGCCGCACGCCGACCGCCGAGGGCGCGCATCTGCATCTGCCCATCGCGCCCGGCACGGACTTGGCCTTGCTCAACGCGATGCTTCATGTCTGCGTCGCGCAAGGCTGGGTGAATGAGAAATTCATCCGCGCGCACACGGACAACTGGGAGCGCGTGCGCGAAATCGCCGAAGCCTGGCCGCCCTCGCGCGCGGCGAAAGTCTGCGGCATTGACGAGCAACTGATTCATCGCGCCGCGTTCTGGTTCGGGCAGGCCGCCGAGTCGTTGAGCTTTTGGGCGATGGGCGCGAACCAAAGCACCAGTGGCGTCGCGAACAATCTCGCGATCATCAATCTGCATCTGGCCACCGGCAAGATTGGCCGCCCCGGCAGCGGCCCGTTTTCGCTCACCGGGCAGCCGAACGCGATGGGCGGCCGCGAAGTCGGCTACATGAGCGGCCTGTTGCCCGGCCATCGCGAGGTGAAAAATCCCGAACACCGCGCCGCCATTGCGCGCATCTGGGGCGTGCCGCAAAATAAAATTCAACCCAAACCCGGCCTTGACGCCGTGGGCATGTTCGAGGCGCTCGAAGCCGGCAGCGTGAAAGCCCTCTGGGTCGTCGGCTGCAATCCGCTCGCTTCGATGCCCAATGCGAATCAAACCCGCCGCGCGCTCGAACGCGCCGAGCTGCTCGTCGTGCAGGATTGTTATCACCCGACCGAAACCACGCGGCTCGCGCACGTCCTCCTGCCCGCCGCGATGAGCCTTGAAGTCGAGGGTACGATGACGAATTCCGAACGCCGCGTGAGCCTGTTGCAACCGTGCGTCCCGCCGCCCGGCGACGCGCGGCCCGATTGGGAAATCGGCGCGCGCTTCGCTTCGTTGCTCGGGTTCGAGTCGCAATTTTCGTTCGCCAGCGCCAGCGATGTGTTCGAGGAACACAAGCGTTGTTGCGCCGACGTGTATGCGCTCCAGATGAACGGTATCAGTTACAAACGCCTCCGTCGCCACGCTGTGCAATGGCCTTGCCCGCCCAGCGTCAGCCACGGCGTCGCGCGGCGGTATCGCAACAAAATTTTCGCCACGCCGAACGGCCGCGCGCAATTTCAGCCGGTGGATTTCCGCCCGCCCGCTGACGCGCTCACGCCGCGCTATCCGCTCGTGTTGAACACCGGCCGCCTCACGAGCCAGTGGCACACGCGCACCAAGACCGGCCACGTCGCGAAGCTGAACCAGGTGAACCCCGCACCATTCATCGCCGCGCATCCGAGTGACGCCACGCCGCTCGGCCTGAAAGCGGGCGACGCTGTGCGGGTCGTGTCGCGGCGTGGTTTCGCGCGCTCGACGCTGCGCCTCGACGCCGGCCTGCGTCCCGGCACGCTGTTCATGCCGTTTCATTGGGGGCAAAGCCACGACGAACACGGCTGCGCCAATGCCGTCACGCACGGCGAATACGATCCTATCTCGCGCCAGCCGGAGTTGAAATTCAGCGCCGTGCGATTGGAACGATCTGAACCCGTTACCGGATGAACCGATGACGAACATTCCGCACATCCCCGAATCCGCCCCGTTCACGCTCGAACAACGCGCGTGGCTCAACGGTTTTCTGGCCGGACTTTTTTCCCAGACGCCGGCCGCCCCGCAACCGAACGGCACGCCGGCCGCGAACGCCGAACCGTTGCTCGTTTTGTTTGGCTCGCAAACAGGTTCCGCAGAAGGACTTGCCCGGCGCGTCGCAAAGGAAGCTCAACAACGCGGCTTCGCGCCAAAAGTTCTGGCATTGAATGATCACGAACAGGCCAACCTCGCCGCGGGCGGCAAGGCGGTCATCATCTCCAGTACCTGGGGCGATGGCGACCCGCCCGACAACGCCGTGAATTTCTGGTCGTGGCTCAACACCGAAACCGCGCCGCGTTTGGAGAATTTGCATTTCGCCGTGCTCGGCCTCGGTGATAAAAACTATTCCGACTTCTGCGGCGCTTCAAAAAAGTTTGATGCCCGCCTCGAAGCCCTGGGCGCCAAGCGCCTCGCTCCCCGCGCCGAGTGCGATGTGGATTACGAGGCGACGGCGGCGAGCTGGATTGATGGGTTGTGGGACAAACTCGACGGAAAGCCACGCCAGCCCGCCACCAATGGTTTTGCGAACGGAGTGGCCCACACCAACACCACGGCTTCGCCCGCTTTCGGCAAATCCAATCCCTTCCCGGCCCGGCTGTTGAAGAATGTGCTGCTGAACCGGCCCGGCTCGGCCAAGGAGGTCCGGCATTATGAAATCAGCCTGGCCGGCAGCGGTCTGACCTACGAAGCGGGTGATGCGCTCGGTATCGTGCCGCAAAATTGCCCCGACCTCGTAAATGATTTACTGACGACGCTGCGCTGCCAAGGCGACGAACCGGTGAAGGTTGGCGAGCAGCCGCTGTCGTTGCGCGAAGCCCTCACGCGCCATTTCGACATCACCAAACCCATGCCGGAATTGCTCGCGGCGGTAGCGGCGGGCATCTTGCCTGCCGTAGAGCCCGGCGTCCCGCCCGGCGGAAAAAACTCCACCATTGCAGCGCGCGTTGAAAGTTTGGAGAGCGCGGTCAACTCGGTAGCCGATCCGGGCGGCAAGATGCCGCCCTCCACGGCAGGCGGGACGCCTGCCGCCACGCTCGCTGTGTTACTCGCGCCCGAGCGACGTGAGGATTTGAAAAAATGGCTTTGGGGCCGCGACGTCCACGATGTCCTCAATCTCCTGCCCGTGCCGATGGCGGTGGAACAACTACTCCCGTTGTTGCGCAAACTCACTCCGCGCCTTTACAGCATTTCCTCCAGTCCCAGAGCGCATCCCGGCGAAGTCCATCTCACGGTCGGCGCGGTGCGTTATGAAAGCCACGGTCGCGAGCGCAAAGGCGTGGCGTCAACGTTTCTCGCCGATCGCGTGGGCGACACCGAGTTCGTGAAAGTGTTCGTGCAACCCGCACACGGTTTCAGGCCACCGCCTAACGGCGAAACGCCAATGATCATGGTCGGCCCGGGCACGGGCATCGCGCCCTTCCGCGCGTTTCTGGAAGAACGACAGGCGACCCGCGCCCAAGGGAAGAACTGGCTCTTCTTCGGCGACCAAAAGCGCGCCACTGATTTCCTCTACGAAGAACAGATCAATGGTTGGGTGCTGGATGGTTTGCTCACGCGTCTGGATCTCGCGTTCTCGCGCGACCAAAAGGAAAAACTTTACGTTCAAGACCGGATGCTGGCGCACGCCGCCGAGCTGTGGGCGTGGTTGGAAGCGGGCGCGCATTTCTACGTTTGCGGCGACGCCTCGCGCATGGCAAAGGACGTGGATGCTGCGCTGCACAAGATCATCGAAACCGCCGGCGGCA
>CAYHFK010000050.1:0-13505 GCA_964355895.1 uncultured Bifidobacterium sp.
GGCTTGCTCGGCCATTGGGCCGTGTGGACGAAGCGCGCCGTCGAGTTGCACGCCGAATGTCGTCGCCTGGCGGTCAGCGGAGAACCAATTCCGCTCGAACTGCTGCGCCGTGCCGTCGAAGTCACGGATTGCAACGCCGCCTTCTTCGATGCGGCGAACAACTTCGCCGGCTGCATTCCCGGTCTCCACGAAGTCCTGCGCCGTCAGGGCCTGCTCGAAGGCCTCTGGTGTCTTGACCCCACCGAAACCCTCAGCCCTGGCCAGCGCGAAGAAATTGATCGCGTGTGTCGCGCTTACCCGCACTTGAGCGATGACGAGTTTGTCGCCCAACACCGCGATGAGTGGCTGGCGGGTTAGCTGTTTCTTGGAGCCGACGAAGCCGCGACAGCGTCGTGGAGTGCGGCGGGAACCCCGAGAGTTTTCGGGACCCGCCGCTTTGCCTGCGAACTGGCGAGTCGCTTACGTGGGTCCAAGTGCTTCGTTGAATAGTCCGGTGTCGGAGTGCGCCCGTCCCCGCGTCCCCGGGCGCACTCCGAATGGAAAGCGCCGTCGTCGTTCCCGCCTCCGCCTAGCTACGGCGCGGCAAGGCGCTCTGCCTGCGGAATCCAAAACCTGGCGGAGATTCAGACGCGCCCCTGTAACGCCGACTTTCCAGCCGGCAACTCGCCGGTTGGAAAACCGGCGTTACGCTGCCGTTTTGCTCACGGCCTGCGCAGGCGGAAGAAGCCGCACGGTCCGGTGGGCGTGATCGTCACCACTTTCTGGCCGTTGATCTCCGTGGGCGGTGTCGGGAAATCCTGCCAGTCGCCGCCGCTGGTCAACGCGGTGGCGGATTGAAGAACGAAGTCGGTGGCGTTGGTGGGCCAGGAGAGACGCAATTGTCCGCCGTTGTAACTCCACGACAATCGCGGTGGAACCGACAGCTTGCGGACGATCGCGTGGTTGGATTCATCCGCATCAGACGCGTGGCCAACCAGGAACACGTTTCCGCTAGGGTCGCCAATCACCGCATACGCGAAGCTGCACGGGGTGGCAAAAGCTGGTAATCATCCGTCGTAACCCAGGTGGCCCCCGCATCAGTGCTTGCTCGCACCACCCAGCGGGAACCACCGAGGTTGCCCGCAGTTCCGCACACAACCACTCTCCCTAATCTTTCAGGGAAAGTGAAAATACTTTCATAGGGGCGAGGAAAATGGCCGCCGGGGCGGACGCACTCAAAATCACGACGCAACTACAGCCCGCACACAAGAACCAGCGTCAAAAGCTGCTCGTTAAATTACTTGGATAATGTTGCGATTGTTCGTTTGGAAAAATGACGGGCGGCGTAGGCCAGGGCAATCTGCGCCGGACTCGCAGGTAGGGAGAGCGGACGGACGCCATGTGCGGTTCGTCAGTGAGGGCCAGGACCATTGGTAAGACATCTCCATATTCCGCATGCACAACGCGCCCCTTGTAAGCCCGATAGCCGAGGCGCATGTAGGTCGCTTCGAGGTGCCGGTTCGTGTCCATGAAGTCGAAGTAGATGTCATGGACGCAGCCAAACTCGAAGCAGGCAAGCGCAAGGCGAACAGCTACTGTTCCGCCGCGATGCTGTGGTGCCACCATGAATTTGGAGGTCATGCTGACGTGTTCAGGGAACCAAGCGCCGGCCCGCCCCATTTCATAGAGCTCGCTGTATTCGCCGAAATCAGTCTCGGTGCCGATGTTTGCCCGCAAGGCTCCGACGATCTGCCCATCCTCCAACGCGATCATGTTGTAACCCGTCGAATCGAGCGGCTCTTCAAGGGTTTGCGAGGAATGATCGGCGCACTTCGGTTTGCGTCCCATTTCCTCAACATAGATGGCGTAGCGAAAACGGAAGAGCTTCCGCATCTCCTCCCGCCCCCGAGCTAGACGAACTTCGATACTCATAGCCACGCCAATCATTGCTGCTGTATCGCCCGCTGAAATGCACAGCGCCAAACCGGAAGCGGATAAACCGCTTCAAAGCATTCATAACCATGTTTTACAGATTCTACGGACTGCGGGAATTTCCGGACGGTTTCAGCAATCATGTGGTTTACGAGGTTGGCGTGCTTGATGTCCTCGGTAGAATGGAACTCGACATATTCAAGCGAGCTGTCACTCATGCCTTTTTCCCGAAGTCGCGATTTGACCAAACCGGTCACCGTCGGAGTTAAGCCTTCAAACAGATACAGTGCGCCGAGGTAAGCGAAGGGATCCCGCAAGCGAGCAATCATCCACCACATGCCGGCAACGGCAAATGACTCCGGGCTCATTCGCCGATTCCGCGCATAAACCTCGCTCCCGCCCAAGCTGACGTAATCTCGCAACGCCATTTCACCGTGATCAAATTCATCGCTTTGATGAAACAACATCGCCCGAACCATTCGCGCATCCATAGAGCGAGGCATTTGGCCAATGGCCGCAATGGCCGCTTCGATGACGTGGGGTTGATAGCCGACGATTTCCAGATAGACCTCTTTCATCATGGCTTGCACCAACGTCGGAGAGGTCGCCGGATCGACGAGTACTTTCCAAAATTCCTCCAGCTGGATGCGTCTGAGCAAATTCTGGATTTTGCCTTCGAGCCACAGGGTCACGTCTGGCCTTGGCGCATCAGCTTTTGTGGTCTGAGTTTCGGTTTCAAGTTGTAGCGGTTCGATGTTCATGAGTTTGTTGCGTTATTTTGAATTTTTCTTTGGAGGAGTTCAGGGTCGGGCAGGCGGATGTTCCACGCCCAGCCCAGCCGTTCGCACGCACGGATGAACCACCATGCCACGTCCGGCTGCCGCGCAGAAAAACCGTGTCGCGCAGAATAAGGAACAGCGTGATGGTTGTTGTGCCAGCCCTCGCCGAAAGAAAGGAGGGCGCAGGCGAGATTGTTGCGACTGTGATCGCCGGTGGCAAACGGCGCGCTGCCGAGCATGTGGCAGACGGAGTTGATGCTCCAAGTCACATGATGCACGAGGAAGATGCGAATCAGACCGCCCCAAAGCATCCCGCGCAGGAACGAAGCCATGTCCCCTCCGAAGGCCGCCCCAATCAATCCAGGCAGGAGTAAACCAAGCGCGACCCAGACGCCGTAGTAACGGTCGCAACGCAGCACAATGGCATCCCGGCGGAGATCGCCCAGATGCTTTACCAGGTCAGATGGCAAGGCTCGGAGCATCCAGCCCAGATGCGCGTGCCAACATCCGCGCAGGGTGGCCTTCAAGCCTTCGCCAAATGCGTGGGGAGAGTGGGGGTCATCGTCGGTATCGCTTGTGATGTGATGCTTGCGATGGGTGGCCACCCAGAACTGAAGCGGACCTTGCGCGGCCATGCATCCAAAAATGCCCAAAGCCATTCTGACTGATGACTTACACTCAAAACTCCGATGGCAGAACAGGCGATGAAAACCGACGCTGAGGCCTAGAACGGTCGCTCCATAAAAGAACGCCAGTAGCAAAAGATCCAGCCACGTCACGACTTTGCCCCACAGCATTGGGACGGCGACCACAACCGTCGCCGGCGGCCCGAAGATGGTCACGAAGGCAATCGCGTTCATTCTTGCTGCCTGTTTCATAACGAAAAGCCGTCCTCAGCGGTGATGGTTGATCTGCACGGGGACAAATTCGTAGCCGCAGCCGGAATCTTTCAGGAAAAGTGAAGAATCTTTCGCGGTGGTTTGTGGCGAGGGAAAGCGCCGCAGGGGCGGGCGCACTCCAAAACCTGGCGGAAGTTCGGAAGCGCGTGGTGGGCGCACCAGCATCGTGGAGTGCGGCGGGAAGCGGAGCGCCACGCCGCTTTGGCTGCGAACGCGCGATTGGCTGGCGTGAATCGAGGGGCGGTGAAGGGAAAGCGCCGTCGTCGCTACGCTGTTCCGGCACATTCCATAACGCCAAGCGAGTTCCAACGCCCGGCGGCGGACTGATCGCAGCCGATTCTTCAAGGCTTCCGCAACCGGAAGAAATACGCGCCGTTTTCGACTGGAACCGCTACCACCCTCTGATCCACCTCCGGCACGGGCGTCACGGAGATGTCCTGTCAATTGCCGTCGTTGGCCAGCGTCGTCGCGGGCTGCGCTCAAAGCAAAAGCCCCCAAGCGGCGCACCGCTCGGGGGCTGTGAGTGGCCGATGCTCAGTTCTTGAAGAGGACGTAGCCTGTGCTCAGGGTAAACTCTTCGACTGTGTTCAAGGGGCTAATGTTGTTGTGTCCACCGATGGCGTAGAGCTTGCCGCCCGATGCCGCCGCCGCGAGAACGTAGCGCGCCATTGGCATCGGTGTCCTGGTGGCCCAGGTGTTGGCGACGGGGTCATACGCCTCGACCGTATTCAACGGAGAGCTACCGTTGTACCCACCGATGGCGTAGAGCTTGCCGCCCACCTCCGCCGCTGCGGAGCCGTAACGCGCCGTGGCCATTGGGGTTTTGGCGGCCCAAGTGTTGGCGACGGGATCATACGCCTCGACCGCATTCAGGATGCCGGAAGAGCCGCTTCCACCGATGGCGTAGAGCTTGCCGCCCGATGCCGCCGCCGCGAAAGCGTAGCGTGCCGTGGGCATCTGTGTCTTGGTGGCCCAAGTGTTGGCGACCGGGTCATACTCCTCGACCGAGTTCAGGGAGCTCGTACCGTTGAATCCCCCGATAGCGTAGAGTTTGCCGCCGACCTCAGCCACCGCGAGGCTCCGACGTGCCGTGGGCATCGGTGTTTTGGAGGCCCAGATGTTGGCGACCGGATCATACTCCTCTACCATGTTTAGGTAGCCCCCAGAGCTCTCTCCACCGATGGCGTAGAGCTTGCCGCCCACCACAGCTACCCCGGCGTAGTTTCGTGCCGTGGGCATCGGTGTCTTGGTGACCCAGGTGTTGGCGACCGGATCATACTCCTCGACCATATCTAGGTATCCGCCAGTGCTCCCCCCGATGGCGTAGAGCTTGCCACCCACGTCTGCCACTGCGAGGCCGTATCGCGCCGTGGGCATTGGCGTCTTGGTGGCCCAGGCACCATCCCCCAGTGAAAAGGTAAGTCCGGTGAAGGTGTAGCCGGTGGCAGCGGGTGTGCTGTTCACAATCATTGAGCCGCTCAACTCCGGTCCAGCCGGACCGGTGACGCCCTGAGAGCCCGTGGCACCCGTCGCACCTGCCGGTCCCTGAGGGCCGACCGCGCCTGCCGGGCCGGTCGCGCCAGTGTCACCTTGCGGTCCTTGCGGTCCCGCCGCGCCGAGAGTGACATCGAAGGACCCACTGGCACCATTGCCCTTGGTCACCGTAAGCAGATAGCTGCCCGGAGCTTGAGGACCCGGCAGCGTGGCGACGATTCTCTGCGCGGCTTTGTTGTATGAGGAGGTAAGCGTGACGCCGTTGAATGTCACGGTTGGTGCGTTGTTGCCGAAATTCGTGCCGAGGATCGTGGTGGTGTTGTTCACGTAATCAACTGTCGCGCTGTTGATCGTGGGCGGGGTTTGAGCTGATAATAGCGCTGGCCAGGAGAGTGCCAGCAACGCCGCCAAGTAGAGGCAGCGGTTCAGGTAGCGGAGGTGTTTCTTCATAGGTTCTTGGTATGTTGCGGTTGTCCGGTGGACGCTCGTGCGCATTCCGGGTTGGTTGTGCGTCAGTTCAGGCTGACGTTTGTTCGTTTGCTCTGCACGGGGACAGATTCGCAGCCGCCGGCGGAATCTTTCAGGAAAAGTGAAAATACTTTCGGGGGGCGAGGAAAAGCGCCGCAGGGGCGGGCGCACTCCAAAACCTAGCGGAAGTTGGGAGGCGCGTGGTGGTCACGTCAGCGTCTTGGACTGCGGCGGGAAGCGGCGCTGATCGGCCGCTCCCCGTCTCAGTCGAAATCCGGCAAGGTCGTGCGGCTTGCGTGGAACTCCGTGGCGAAGTTGTTCCTTGCCCGCTGACTGTCGATCTTTTCGCGACGGTGCCAGCGCTGCAGTTGGTCGGGCCTAACCTCGAAGTCACGTGGCCGATCGGCGCGGAGTTTCGCCATTCGTTCGGCAATCTCGGCGGCGGACAGGGTTTTGAGCTGGCCATCCGGTTTCAGACTCTGCGCCGACAAGGCCTCTGCGTAGCGTTTCAGATCGGCGAGTGGCCAATCGGTCAGCGCGAGATCCCAAATTTGCGCTCTGCCATCGGCGCTGGATGTGAGGAGCCGGCGACCGTCCCGCGTCAGTTGCGCGCTGAAAACAAAGCCCGCATGTTGAAAAGGGGCGGCCAGCAATTCTCCGGTCTCCGCGCTCCAGAGCCTGGCGGTTCGATCGTTGCTCGAAGTTGCGATCAAACGCCCGGCCCCATCATAACTCGCTCCGTTGAGAATGCTCCGGTGTTGGAGCGGCGGATCGATTCGTTCGCCGGTGCGGGCGTCCCACTGAGCGGCCGTCATGTCCTGACTGGCTGACAAGATGCGCTCCTCAGTTGGACTGAACAACGCTTCCCAGACGATCCCACCATGGCGGATCAACGGAAACGACGGCTTCTGTGACAAGGTATCCCAAACGCCCACCGTCCCATCCCAGTTTGCGGTCAAGAAGCGTGAGCTGTCGCGCGTGAACTGAATCCGCTCGATATGGCGAAGCCGCCGGTGAAAGTCGCCGGTCCCAGAGTATCCATTGAACGTGCCTTTGATCTCACCGGTGGCGGCGTCCCAAACGCGCACGACTCCCACATCATCGCCAGTTACCAGCCAGCGTCCATCCGGACTCATGTCCAGCGCATGGACCCGCTGGGGATGGGGGATGGCCGGGGTGACTTGTTTGCCAGTGCTCGTCTCCCAAATTGCCGCATGAAAGTTTCCTCCCGCTCCGGTTACGCCGGCCGCGAATCGCGAGGCATCCCTGGCAAAGGCGATGCCATACACCTTTCGCCCCACCTTCAGAGGAGACCAGACAGGTTGGCCGGAGTGCAGATTCCAAAGTCGAACTTGGCCGTCAGTTCCAGGTGTCAGCAGATACTTGCCGCTGGAATCGTGGCGAGGGTATTCGGTGCCCGATCCCATGTCGAGCGACCAGACTTGCTTGGCGGTGACTGCATCCCAGACATTCACGGCCTCCTGTCGCCGGGGAGTATAAGTCACCACGAGCCTTTCGTCGGCAGTGAGGTCAGCAATCGCCTCGGCAAGGTACTGTCGGAATGAAGGGAGCGCGGGCTGGCAGCCGCCGATATCCCACACCTGCACCAGACCGCCATCACCGGCGGTCGCAAGGCGCCGGCCCTCGGGATCGAACGCCACGCAGAAGATTTCTCCTGGATGTTTCAGCGGAGGCGTGATGGGAACACCGGTGGTTGCGTCCCAAACGCGGGCGGTGCCATCACTGCTGGACGAGGCGATCCATCGGCCGTCCGGGCTGAACACCGCCTGATGAACCCAGCGCGTATGCTTCAACGGTGGAATTAGCGGCTCACCGGTGGCCGCATCGCTGACAATCACTTCATAGCCAAGCGCGGCGGTGGCAAGCCGTTTGCCGTCCGGACTGAAGGCAACCTGCGTGATTCGGTCGATGTGTTCCAACTTCCGTATCATCTTGCCAGTCGCCGTATCTACTAGTACCCCCGGACGGGAAGCCAGCAGATCGAAGTATGCTTCCCCGCAGGATGAGGCTGCCCGCGTGCCGTCCGGGCTGAAGGCAGTCCACGTGGCCGGAGCTTTCAACACCACGGGCGCAGCGATCCGGCTGGCGGTGTCGCGGTCCCAGAGACTGAATTCCCCCGACTGATAGCGCTTCCCCGACCCAGTCGCGATCCGGCGGCCGTCCGGGCTGAAGCAGGCATGGAACACCGGCAGCGAATGCGCCAGCGGCTTTCCAATGGGAGAGCCATCGCTCGCCTGCCAGACTTGCGCGGTGCGATCGGCTGACGCGGTGAGAATGGAGTTGTCGTCGGGGCTGAACGTGGCGTGGCGCACGGCGTCTTTGTGGGCCAGCGCGATCGTCACCAGGCGGTTCGTAAGGGTCCAGACGCGAGCGAAGTGGTCTTGCGACGCGGTCAACACCCGAAGGCTGTCGCGGCTGAATTCCACCGAGTGGACGGCTCCGGTATGGGGCAAGACGCACTGCAAACTGACTGTGTCCGCGTCAATGATTTGCACCTGTCCATCGTCGCTCCCGGCCGCTATCCGCCGGCCATCGGGACTAAAGGCCAGCGTATGCACCGCCCCGGTGTGCGGCACGACGCCCAGCAAACGCGGGTGGTAACGCAAGAGCGTGCCGAGACGGAGGCGGTGCAGTTCCTCTCGCTGGAGATCACGCCCTTCGAGTTGCCGCAACGCTTCGACGAACCAGGGCAAGGCGCCCGTCGGATCGTCTGCTTCGAGCCGCTGGATGCCGGTGGCCGAGTTCACTTGAATGAGTTGCTCCTGCTGGGATTCGGCCAAACGCTGGATCTCGTCGGCGAGACTGGTTTTCTCCGCGGCGAGATTGCGCACGATTCCCGTCTGGTGCGCCTGATAGAACCAGCCCCCCGCGATTAGTATTGCGAGCGCCATTACCGCAGCGGCGGCGCGGCTAACGAATCGGAGCCGGCGTTCGACCGCGCGCATCCGGGCCACGGACTTGCCGCTTTGCAGCAGCGCGAGGTCGGCGTGCATTTCGGCGGCGGATTCATAACGCTGTTTCGCGTCCGGTGCGCAGGCCCGGAGGAGGACTTCGTTGAGCTCGGCCAGCGCGGCGCGATCGGGTAGTTCGGTGATGCCCGTGGGCAACTCGGGGAACTGCTGGCGGTCGCGGCCGGTGCTGATTTCGTAGAGCACCTTGCCCAGACTGAACAGATCGGCCTGCACCGTGCCCGGACCTTCGGGCGGCAGGTAACCTTCGGTGCCGACGAATGACATGGTGGACTCCGCCAGCGCGACGAGGCCAATGTCGGCGAGTTTGGGAATGCCGTTTACGAAGACGATGTTCGACGGCTTGATGTCACGATGGACCAAGCCGTGGCGGTGGAGGTTTTCGAGCGCCGTGGTCAGCGCGAGGCCGAGGCGGACGCACTCGTCCACCGGCAGGCGGCCACGCAGGAGGAGTTCGCTGCGGAGATTGCGCGGGGTGTAACTCGCCTCGTCAATCGCCGCGCCCCGGCCCATGTCGTCGGCCAGCTCCATGACGTAGTAGAAGCAGTCCGGGCCGCGGCCGACCTGGAGGATGTTGAGCTGGCTTTCGTGGCTGCGCGAAACCGGCTCGAAGTGTTGCATGCCGGCGAACTCGCGCTCGAACGGGCGGTCGTCATCGAACGAGCCCCGGTGAATGATCTTCACGGCGCGATAAACGCCGAGGACGTTCCGGGCCAGCCAGACCTCGCCGTAGCTGCCTTTGCCGACGCGGCGAATGAGCGTGTGATCGGGGATGGGAATGGGCGGGACGTCGCCCGCGCCTGCGCCGGCGGCTGGCGTGGCGGCGCCCCACGGGGTCTTGATCGAGGGCAATGGATCAGGCTCGGGCATGGGAAGGTTAACCGCTAATGGTCACTGGCTGACGCTGATCCAAGCGCAAGCGGATGGGCGAGGTAGGGCGCGTCACTCCGTGCGCGCCGTTCGGTGGGGGAGAATTGTCCAACGGCGCGCACGGAGTGACGCGCCCTACCACCGAGTTCATGGAAATGGTCGATCAGAAGTTTCATCTGCTAACGATCAAAGCGTGGTGCCGCGGGAAACGCGAGGCAAATGGTAGCCGGACGCGCGCAGTTCATCGCGGATGGAGCGGCGCAATGCGCGGCGAAACATGGCGGGGTTCGCGCGCGGCGTTACACGGTAGCGTTGCCACGGGAGTCGCGTGGGCCAAAGAGCGCGGAGAAAGGTGAGGAGGCGTTCGCGAAATGCTCCTCGTTCCTTGCGGACCTGTTCATCGGCGGCGAGGTGGGGCGCGTCACTCCGTGCGCGCCGCTCGGTGCCGTCGCATTCTCCAACGGCGCGCACGGAGTGACGCGCCCTACCTTTGGTTTCATCGGAAAAACTATTCACGATTTGATCACGGCTTTCTCCGCCTGCGTTTCGAGGCGTTTGACCTCCTTCTTGATGAGCGCGCCGACCCGATGGCGGGCGAGATAAACCTGCGCGGTGTTCACCTTGAGCAACTTCGTGACCTCACCCACCGACAGGTCACGGAGCACGGACAGGTCAAAAATCTGGAACTGCTTCGGCGTGACCTGCTGCTTCACGCGCTCGATGGCGGCATCCAGCAGGTTCTTCTGCCATTCCTCCTCCCAAACGGAATCGGGTTCGAGGCTGGCCGGGTCGGGCACTCCGGCGATGGTGTCGGTGCGGTTGGTCTCGTCGCTGGTTGGCGGCGCCGGGCGGAGCTTCGGATCGGTGCGTTTGCGGAAATGATCAATGATGCGCCGCCGGGTGATGAGGCAGAGCCAATTTTTGAAGGAACTCTTGGTCCGGTCGTAGCCCCCGTCGCGCATCTGTTTGGCCACAGCGACCACAGTTTCCTGCACCACGTCGCGCGCCTCGGCTTCCGACAGTCCGGCCTTGATGGCAACTGCGTAGATCAGCTTCCAGTAGGTATCGAAGAAGTCCTGCCAACTGCCGTGATCGCTCCAGTTGCGGAGGCGATTGACCAGGCTCGACCGCGTGGCGGCCGGATCAGCGGCGGCCGGATCTCGGAGTCGAGTTGGTAGCACGGGCATACATTCGCAGGAACCGGAGACTTCTTTCAAGATTCCTTGTCCGGTGCGTGAGAAATATCGGGGCGGCGTTGGTTTGGTCGCGCAGCTCTGCCCGCACCCAAAATCCCCCGCTCAGGTAGGGCACGTCACTCCGTGCGCGCCGTTCGAGGGATTGCCCCCTGATCTGCGGCGCGCACGGAGTGACACGCCCTACCAACACATGTGATTCCTCGCCCCTGGACCTTTTGGCAAGTCATATTTATGGCGGCGGAATCATTCCGCCTTGGTTTGTTTGGTTTGCTGCTTCAACTCCCGCTCGCGCAGCCAGCAGAAAATAACCGGCGTCACAATCAGGATGTGGATCAAGCTGCTCAACATGCCGCCGATGACCGGTGTCGCGAGCGGCTTCATCACTTCCGCGCCCTGCCGATGACTCCACATGATGGGCAACAGGCTCGCCACAATCGTCGCGACGGTCATCACCTTCGGCCGCAACCGCAGCCGCGCACCGTCTTTCACAGCCTGCACAAGATCGGCCGCGTTGAACGCGCTGCCGCGTTCGGCCATGCGCTTTTTCACCATCTCTTCGAGATAGACGACCATCACCACGCCGGTCTGCACCGCTGTGCCGAACAGCGCGATGTAACCCACCCACACCGCGCCGTTGAAGTTATAACCCAGCATTTTTTGCAGAAACACGCCGCCGCTCAACGCGAAGGGCACGGCCAGCAAAACATGCGCGGCCTCCAAGGCACTGTGATAAACCATGTAGAGCATCACGAAAATGATCAGCAGCACCGCCGGGAAAACGACCTGCATCGTCTTCGTGAACCGCCGCTGGTTTTCGTACTCGCCGGTCATCTGGTAGGTCATGTTGCCCCAATCCAGCTTCTGGATCGCCGCCTCGACCGCGCTCACAAACCCGCCGAGGTCGCGATCCTGCACATTGGACTGCACGTAGGCGCGCAAACGTCCGTTCTCGCTGGCAATCTCATTCGCGCCAATTTCACGGGTGATCTTGGCCACCATCGCCAGTGGGATATAGGTGAGCGCCGGACTGCCGCCGCTCGCGGCGGTTGAACCCGGGGCCGGACTTGCAGTCCCGCCGCCCATGCCGCCGCCGCCGCCACCGGCCCCGCTCCCGGCGACTTCTTTGCCGCCCCCGGCCATCGCGTTCGGCGCCGCAATCAGAATTCGGCCCAGCTTCTCGATGTCGTCGCGCTCGCTGCGTTCGAGCCGCACTTGAATCGGATACCGCTCGCGGCCTTCGATGGTCACGCTCACGTTCTTGCCGCCGATGGCCACTTCCACGGCGTCGAGCACGGCGCGCGCGCTCAGTCCGTAACGCGCCAGCGCGCGGCGATCCACCTTTACGTTGAGATACGGTTTGCCCTGCACCCGCGACGGCGACACGCCGGAGGCGCCGGGGATTTGCTTCACCACGGCTTCGACTTCGTACGCCTTGCGCTGGAGCGCTTCCAGATTGTCCCCGTAAATTTTCACGCCCACCTGCGCGCGGATGCCGGTGTAGAGCATAAGAATCCGGTTTTCAATCGGCTGCAAAAATGCCGGCACGTAGCCCGGCACCACCTTCATCTTTTCGTTGAGCTCGGCTTTGAGTTTTTCGACGGTCATGCCATCGCGCCACGCGGGATTGCGAACGACCCGCGGGATTTTGATGAAGCCGAACACGGTGCGATTCGTGGGCAGCCACTCCGGCCGGAGCGTGATCGTGGTTTCCAACATCTCGGTGGGCGCCGGATCCGTGGGGGTCTCGAAACGGCCCGACTTGCCCGCGACGGTTTCGATCTCCGGCACGCCGGCCAACACCTTGTCCTGCCACGACATCACCCGCTGGATTTCGGAGAGTCCGGTCTTGGGCAACATCACGGGCATGTAAAGCAAACTGCCTTCGTTGAGCGGCGGCATGAATTCCTTGCCGAAGCCCTGAACTAAATTCGCCGTGTTCGGCCAACCCGCATCGCGAATCTCCTTCACCCAGGCGCGCGGCAATCCAAACGCCGTGAGCAACGCCAACGCCAGCAGGGTCGCCGCCGCGCTGATGACGGTTTTGCGATGCCGCAACGCCCAGTTCAGCACCGGATCGTAAATCTTGAGCAGCAGGCGCATGATGATGTTGCGATCCTCACTGTGGAATGGCCCGCGCACCAGCAGGCTGCACAGCACGGGCACGAGGGTCACGGCGAGCAGCGTCGAACCCACCATCGCGAACGTCTTTGTCCACGCCAGCGGATGGAACAGCTTGCCTTCCTGTCCGGTGAGCGCGAACACCGGCACAAACGCCAGGATGATGATCGCCATCGCGAAGAAAATGGGGCGGCCTACTTGTTTGCAGGCGGTCAGGGTGACTTCCAAAGTCTCGGCGGCGGTCAGGCGCGAGGAGTGTTCAGTATTCAGTGCGTCAGTGTTCAGTGATTTCGTGTCGGAGCCGACCGTTGGCGAAGTCTGAACACTGAATACTGAATACTTTTTCCGCTTCTCCTCCTCCGCCTGTTCGCAATGTCGAATCACATTCTCCGTCACGACAATCGCCGCATCCACCAGGACCCCGATGGCGATGGCGATGCCCGTCAGCGACATGATGTTGCTCGTGATGCCGAATTCCTTCATCAACAGGAACGAGATCAGAATCGAAATTGGCAGCGGCAGCGTAACGATGAGGATGCTGCGGAAGTGCCACAGGAAAATGATATGGGCGAGCGTCACGAGGATGATTTCCTCGAGCAGCGCGTGCTTGAGCGTGTCAATCGTGCGGTCAATCAGTGTGCTGCGGTCGTAGAATGGCCGGATGGAAATGCCCGGCGGCAGGCTCGGCGCGATTTGCGCAATCCTCGCCTTCACGCGCTCAATGACGGCCTTCGCATTTTCGCCGGTGCGCATCACGACCGTGCCCCCCACCGCCTCCGC
>CAYHFK010000050.1:13605-17250 GCA_964355895.1 uncultured Bifidobacterium sp.
CGGCCTTCGCATTTTCGCCGGTGCGCATCACGACCGTGCCCCCCACCGCCTCCGCGCCGTTGAGGTCGAGCGCCCCGCGCCGGAAATCCCCGCCGATCTGCACCGTCGCGAGGTCGCGCAGATAAATCGGCGTGCCCCCTGCCGCTTTCACCGCAATGAGCTCCAGATCGTCGGTGCTCTCGATCAAACCCACGCCGCGCAGCACGAACTCTGCGCCATTTTCTTCGATGACCTTGCCGCCGACATTGAGGTTGGCGTCTTGCACGGCGGCCATCACTTCGCCCAGCGTGACGTTCACCGCGCGCATTTTGCTGGAAGAGAGTTCGATCTGATATTGCTTCACGAAACCGCCGATGCTCGCGACTTCCGCCACGCCCTGCACGCTGGCGAGTTGATACCGGATAAACCAATCCTGCGTCGCGCGGAGCTTGCCGAGGTCGTAACCGCCGTCCGGCGCCTTGGTGGGGTCAACGTGTAGATAGTATTGATAAACCCAGCCGAGACCTGTGGCATCCGGGCCGAGTTGCGGCTTCACGCCTTCGGGCATCGCGGCTTGGAGATAGTTCAACCGCTCGAGCACGCGCGTCCGGGCGAAGTAGGGGTCCACCTCCTCCTCGAAGATGAGCGTGAGGAGCGAAAAGCCGAACATCGAGGTCGCGCGCACGTCCTTGACGCCGGCCAGACCCTGCAAGCCGGTCGAAAGCGGAAAAGTGACCTGGTCCTCGACCTCCTGCGGACTGCGCCCCATCCAGTCGGCATAGACGAGCACCTGGTTTTCCGTGAGGTCCGGAATTGCGTCCACCGGGGTGCGGAACACGGCGCGCACGCCAAGGACGATCAACATCAGCGCGCCGCACAGCACGAGGAAGCGGTTCTTCAGACTCCATTCGATGATGCGGGTAATCATAATTGGCCTCGGTTCACGGTTTCACTTCCGAGCCGCAGTCGAGCATCTCTGCGCCAAACCAAGGGTTGCGAATCTCCGGCTGTAGTTGAATCCACTCCCCTCGATTGGGAGCGCCGGGGAACGCGTCCTGCGTCATCGGGCAACGAAAGACTTTGATGGCGGTGAGATTGTTGTCGCCGCGCCGTGCCGCCTGTGCGAGTGCGACCACTGCCGTGCTGAAGTTATAAAAGGCGCGGCGGGCTTCCTTGAGGTCATGGACTTTGGCCAGATGCGAGGCCGCTTCAACTTCTTTGGCGAGCGCCGGCCAGCCTTCGCTGCCCGAGAACGCTGTGAACAGTTTGCCGGCCGCGTCGTGGGTATTCTCCACTTGCGCGTTAAATTTTTCCAAACTATTCGCCGACAGCGCCGTCGTGACTGCGTCCGCCACTAGAAGGAATTCTTTCACAGCCTTGCGCTGGGCGTCGGTCAACGGAGGCAAATCACTCGGGAGGGTGTTCGTGGCCGTCATCATTTCGGCGGGCGACGCAAACGAACGATTCATTTCCGCCTGGCCGTCCATCAGCAAGTTGCCATTCACGACGACCTTTTCGCCGGCGGCTAGGCCGTCGAGTACTTCAATAAAGGTGTCACCCCGGCGGCCCAGTTTGAGGCCCCGGCGGGCATAACGACCGCTACCCTGTTCGACGTAGGCAACGGCTTCCCGGCCGGTCTGGATGACGGCACTGCGCGGCACGGTGAGCACCTTGGTTGCATCCAACTGCACGGTGCCTTCCGCGTAGAGCCGGTGCAGGAGCAGGCGGCGGTTGTCCACCAGCGGGTTTACCAGTTCGACGCGCACCTTCGTTGAGCGCGTGGCCTCATCGAAGTTTGGGTCAATAAAGGTGATCTTGCCGGTGAAAACTTTTCCGGGCAGTGAAGGAGTGGTGACGTCCACGGCGAGGCCGATTTGGATAAACGGCAGATCCTGTTCATAGGCGCGGAACTGAAACCACATTGTCGAAAAATCCGCGATCTCGAACAGCTTTTCGCCCTCTTGAACGTATTGGCCGGCATAAATTTTCCTCTCCGTCACCGTGCCGCTGATGGGCGCGAGAATTTGTGAGGTCAGCGCCTCGGGGGATTTCGTGGCGAGCGCGGCGATTTGTTCCGGCGTGAGGCCCATCTGGCGCAAACGCGACGCGGCGGCGGCTCGCAGATCGGCATTGTTCTGGCCGGCCAACAAGCCGTACTCGCGCTCCGCCTGCAACAACGTGGGGCTGTAAAACTCGGCGAGCGGCTCGCTTTGCTTCACCTCCGCGCCAACGAAGCTCACATGGAGCGTCTCGATGCGCCCGGGCAGATAAGCCGACAAGACGCGATGCCGGGAATCGTCGTCGTCAATGGTGCCCGAGACGAGGAGCGTTTTCGTGAGCGGACGTGGCTGCGCTTCCGCCGTCTGCACGTTGAGCACCTGGATGGTCGTTTGCGAAAGCGGCAACACATCGCCGGTCGTGTCGAGACCCGCCTCGCCTTCATAAACCGGCGTGAGTTCCATGCCGCAGATCGTGCAGCGCCCTGGCGTGTCCGACTTGATCCACGGATGCATCGCGCTTTGGTAGTAGAGAACTTTGCGCTCCTTCCCGCCCTTTGCGGTAGCGGACGATGCCGGCTTACCGCAGCCGCCGACCAAGCCTGCCATCAGCGCGACGAGAACGCCCGATGCCGCCAGTGTCCAAAGTGATTTCGTTTTCATGGTTTGGTTTCTCCCGGTTCCGCTTTCAATTTGTCTTCGAGCATTTTCAGCGCTTCCAAGTCGCCCAGACCGCAGCAGAGGACGAGGTCGGACAGCATTTCGTATTGTTCGGCCACCGCGCGGGCGTTCATCAAGCGCGCTTCAATGAGCATGCGCCGCGCTTCGAGCACATCACGGAACATGCCGCGACCGGATTCCCACGCCGCGCGCGCGCTTTCAATCGCGGTTTCGCTGCGGGGAATAATCTCATCGCGATACACCAGCGCCTCGCGCCGCGCCGCCTCGATTTTCACCGTCAGACCGTGAACCTCCTCGCGCAATTCCGCGGCGTAGTCCACGGCATCCAGTTCGGCGGCTTTGGCCCGCGCCTCGTCGCGCTGCGTGGCGCTGCGATACTTGCCTTTATTGAACCACGGCAGGCTCAGGCGCACCACGAGCTCGCCCTGGCGGAATTCCCCGTTGCCGCTGTAATTGCGGGCCACGACGCCGGCGCTGACCTCGGGGAGCCGCTCGCGGCGGGTCAGGTCGGCCGTCGCCCGCGCCGCGCGCGCCTCTTCGCGCATCGTATGCAGACGCGGTTCATAGCGGGTCGCGAAGTTCAGCAGCGCCGGGCTGAAGCGCACGGTTTCGGCCACGCCGGGTAGTTCCAGCGTGGGCCAGCGTTGAAGCAGGCTGCGACCGAGCCGGCGGTTGAGCACAACATGCTGCTGCGTGAGTTGGTCCCGGTCGCTCTGCAATTGCGCCGCGCGTTTGGAACGCTCGTTCTGCGCCTGCGTCCACTCGACCAATGATGCGGCGCCGGAGCGATACCTGGCTTCCAGCGCCGCCACCAAAGTGTCGAGCCACCGCAAATCCTGTTCGCCGATGAGAACGGTCCGGTCCGCCAGCGCCGTGCGGAACAGGGCAACCGCCAGTTCGACCCGGCGCACTTGGAATTCGGCGTTCTCCTTCGACACCGCCACGTCGGATTCCGCCTGGGCAACCTTGCGCGCGAGGCCCGGCCGGC
>CAYHFK010000050.1:17350-19058 GCA_964355895.1 uncultured Bifidobacterium sp.
GACACCGCCACGTCGGATTCCGCCTGGGCAACCTTGCGCGCGAGGCCCGGCCGGCCGAAAAGCGGCAACTTCTGCTCCACGCCGTAGAGAATGTCGCCATCATTGGCGCGCATCATTTTGTCGGCGACCATGCCGCCCAGCATGAACATGGGGTCCTCCCAGGTGCGCACGGCGGCCACGCTCGCGGCGGCCGCGTTGGTGCGGGCGCGAGCCGCCTGCAACGCGGGATTCTGTTCGCGCATTTCCTCCGCGAGCTGATTCACAAATTCCGGCGTGACGACCACGGCGTTGGTCGCCGACAAATCAAGATTGGAGTTTACGTCCGCCCTCGCCCCGGCCCTCTCCTCCGGGGTGAGGGAGAGCGATTGGGCGGCGGGTGATAACTCGTTTGCGGCGACTACAATCGACGCGCTTGTGGTCCTTGTTTCGGGACGCGGTGAAAAATCGAGCGCGCTCGCATCGCGTGGAGATGGTGAACGATTCTCCCTCTCCTGGGGGAGCGGGCCAACTCCCTCGCCCGCGGGAGCGGGAGAGGGTGGCCGAAGGCCGGGTGAGGGATCACGGGAGAATTCAAACTGCTGTGGGTGAGGGCGGAGGTTTCTCAAAAACTCTTCCGCCTGCCCACCACCCAAGGCGAAGCAAACCAAACCAATCAAAACGATTCTTTTCATGATCACAATTCTTCGGAAACTAAAAACACGGAGAGCCGCAGCACGACGGCGCGGTACACACTTCGGGTGTTTAAGCGGGAAGAATCAGATCAACCGGGCGCAATGCCGCGTGAAGATCGGCACGCCCGGCGCCGGGAGCGGCGCGGAAGCGGAAGCGGAAATTTGGGCGGGCGCCGTGGCGGGCAAGGTCCACGCCACGAGCGTTGAAACCGGAACGGACAGGTTGTGTTGGGATCCCGTCGGCACGACGGTCACGGGCAACGATTGGGAATCGGGGGTTGCGGGTGTGACACAGCAATCCATCTGCTGGCAATCGCAGCACGCGCAGACGGGCTTGGCCGGGAGGAAAGACGTTTGGGCAGACGACATCGCCTGAACCCAGAGGAACATCAGGCTCAGAACGATGGCGGCTGCCCGTTTCATGCGATTACTTTAACACAAGTTGTGCCGGTCCGGTCTAGTCGGCGACTGGCTTTCCCGCATCACTTCTTGTCCGTTTTCCCGGCACTTGCGAGCTTCTTGAGATACTTGGCCGGGGTTTTTTTGAAATCTTTCTGGCAGGATTTGCAGCACAGTTTGATCTCCTGGCCCTCGTATGTGAAAATGAACGGCTTGCCCATCTCGCCAAGTTTTTCGTCGGAGACGATGCACTTGTCGAGCGGATAGGGCTTGGGTTTGTCGGTTTTCTTGTCTTCGGCCAGGGCCGTGGAGGCCACCGCTACCAGGGCAAGAGCCAGTCCGCCGCCAGCGAGGAGGGTGTTGATTCGATTGAGCAGTTTCATAATGTCAGTGTTCCGTCGTTTGTTATTGTTTGTTTCGGACGCTTTCGGAGCGCGTCCTGTTGTTGCTTACCCCAAGCCCACCAAAATCCCGCAACAATTTTCCCCCGCTCTGGCAGCCTCGTCTGATGGTCAGGAGTAGCAGATTGAAGCGAACTTGCAAGCGGCTTGCGCTGGCGTCGGCTTTGCACGGCTGATTTCAAAGCAAACCGGGGAAGGAGAGAGCCGCAGCCGGCTCTCTCCATAATCGGAAGAATT
>CAYHFK010000051.1:0-12281 GCA_964355895.1 uncultured Bifidobacterium sp.
CATCAGACGGCCACGGTGCTGGGCTGTATCAGTTCAGCGGACACTTCGGGCGATTTCTTCCGGCTCGGCTACCTCGCAGGCGGCAGCACCATCAACCTGAATTACAGTCGCCCGGCCAGCAGCGGGCTGATCGGAGTGCTCGGCATCTATAATTCTTTGGGCGCATTGGTGGCCACGGCATCCGCGGGCATCACCAACCTCGCGACCATCACCGCCACCAACGACACTTATTTCGCGCGCCTCACTGCGGCCAGCAACAGCGCAGGACTGTTCGCCGAATATCTTTTGAACATGGACGTGGCAGACACCACGCCACCGGCGGTGACCTCCGTGACCCTGCCGGCGTCGGCGAGCACCAACCTCACGCTCATTGACCGGTTTTCGCTAAACTTCAGCAAGGACCTCGACCCGGCCCTCAACGCGCTCAATCGCCAGGGGCTTTTCAACGGCGGTCACGCCTACGTGATTTCGGATTCGAGCGCGACCTGGCTCGACGTTGAAAACCAGGCGCGCGCTTTGGGCGGCCACCTCGTGACGATCAATGACGCCGCCGAAAATTCCTGGGTGCGCGACAACTTCAGCGGTTTTGGCTCGGTCTGGATTGGCCTGAACGACGAGAGCCTTGAAGGCAGTTTCGTCTGGGCCAGCGGCGAACCATTTAGTTACACGAACTGGAACTCCGGCGAGCCCAACAACTCCGGCAATGAGGACTACGCCGTCCTTATTTCCAACGGTCGGTGGAACGATGAAGGGGTTTCGGCCAGCCACCGCGGCGTCATCGAAGTGAGCGGGGCCGACACGGACGGCGACGGCCTGCCGGACACGCTGGACCCGTACCCGGCCGACCGGTTCAATGGGTTCGATCTGCGTGCCGCCGGCACGGACGGACTCTTCGACACCGGCGACGATGAAGTTTATCGGCTGACGTTCGCCACTTACAGCAGCGGCCTGGGGTTGAACTTCACGCTGGCGGATGGACCGCTGCAAGCGGGCAATTACCGCTTCCGCGTCACCGTTTCGCTGCGTGATCGTTTCGGCAACAACCTCGCGCCGGCGTTTGAACGCTTCTTCACCGTCGGCAACGTGCCGGGCTTCGTTTTGGAAAACCGCGACAACAATTCGTCGGGCACCGCCACGCCGCTCGCGGAGACGGAAGACCCGCCCGGTATCAAGCTCGGTGGCGGACGCGGCAACTTGTCCGACAACGGCGACGCGGACTACTGGAGTTTCAGCGGCAGTACGGGCGATCGGTTCATCTTGGTCGTGGACGTGCCCGGCAATCCTGCCGGCAGCCAGTTGCGTTACGAAGTGCTCCAACCCAACAGCACACGCATCCTGGACTTCTATCCCGAATACACGGGCGGCGGCCAGTCGCCGGCGATCACTTTGCCAACGAACGGCAACTACACGGTGCGGGTGACGTACAATTACAGCTACCACGGCGAGTACCGGTTGCGCGTGCTTACGGCGGCGAGCCCGCTGCAAGCGGAAAGTGAAGACAACGATTCGTTCGGCGCGGCCACCTCCCTGACGCTGGCCGTCAGCGGCGACACGCGGTTTGGCAGCCTGGCCGGCGTGGTGCGGACGGTGGCGGACCTGGATTACATCAACCTCGGCACCGTCACCAACGGCTCGACGATTTTCCTCAGCACCCGCCTGCCCGCCGGCAGTACGCTCGTGCCGGTCGTCAGCGTCTATAACGCCGCGAACGCTTATCAATCCGAGGCGACGGGCGGCCGCTCCACCGACGGCGTGGCGGAAGTGCCCATCACGACAACCGGCACTTACTACGCGCTGGTGCGCGGCGGCGAAGGCACGGGCGGCACGGCGGCGTCCTACCTGCTCGACGCGCAGGTCGTGCCCACGGGCACCGTCTCGTTCCCGAACCTCCAGGTCGTCGCCATCAATCTGCCCACCGCTTCCGGCCTCCAGAGCGGCCAGCCGATCACCCACTCCTTCGTCGTGCAAAACATCGGTTCGCTGGCCACGCCGGGGGCCAACTGGCTCGACCGCGTCGCCCTGTCGCTCAATACCACGCTCGGCGATGCCGACGACATTCCGCTCGGTCTGCTCGCCCACAACGGCGCCCTCAATTCGGGCGACAGCTACACCGTTACCAACACCGCGCCGCTGCCCGACGGCATCAGCGGCGATTACCACATCATCGTCCAGACCGACGCCGGCAACGCGGTCAACGAATTTGTGTTCGAGGCCGACAACACGACCGTGTCGAGCACCACCTTCAACGTGGCGCGCGCGCCGTATCCCGACTTGAAGGTCGAGAGCCTGACCCTGGCCGGCCCGGACGGCAGCAGCGTTTACACCGCCACCTGGAACACGGCCAATCGCGGCAACCTGCCCGCGCCCGCCGGATTCAAGGAACGCTTCGTCGTGCGCAACCTCACGGCGGGCACGGTGCCGGTGAACGCGGAACTGCCGGTCGCCAGCAGCCTGGCCCCCGACGCGACGCTGCCGCGGCTGCAAACGTTCACCATGACGAACGCGGGCAATTACCGCGTCGAAGTTACTACCGACTCGCAAAACAACCTCTACGAGTTCGATGCCACGAGTCACGCCAGCGCGGAACTGAACACGGCCACGACGAATTTTTCGATCACCCAGCTTTACACCGTCACGGTGCAAACCAACCCGCCGGGCGCGGCCACGCTCACTGGTGCCGGCACGTTTGCGTCCGGCTCGATCGTCACCGTGACGGCCCAGCCGAACACGAACGTGCTGCCGTATCTGTTCGTGAACTGGACGGAAGGCGCGGCGTTCCAAAGCGCCAAAACCAACTACACCTTCGTATTGGCGCGGGACCGTGTGCTCGTCGCCAACCTCACGCTGCCGAGTTATCAGCTTTCCGCTTCGAATAATCCGCCCACTGGCGGCACCGTGAGCGGGCAGGGGACGTTCTTCCACGGCACGACCAACGTGCTGACGGCCAATGCGAACTTTGGTTACACCTTCACCAACTGGACGGAAAACGGCGGCGTGATCAGTCTCGTCCCGAACCTGACCAACGTCGTGACGAGCAACCGCTTCGTGGTCGCGAATTATACCGAGGCGAACACGTTCCACCTCGTCACTGTCACGACCGCGCCCACGAACTTGACGGCGCTGGCCGGTACGGGCACCTACGCCAACGGCCAGGCCTTTGCCTTCAGCGCGCCGGCCAGCATCACCAACCCGCCGAATCTTTACAACTTCCACGAGTGGCGGGCCAACGGGTCGTTCCTCTCCGGCACCGCCAGCTTCAACAAGACTTTCTCCACACTCGACCCGACGAACCTCCAGTTCGTCGCGCACTACGACACGTTGAGCATCCTGCCGCTCATCACCAACGTCACCGTCAACCTCGCGCAACCCATCCCGGCCACGACGAATTTCCAGTTGAGCCTGCAGTTCAATCGGACGATGAACACCAACTTCACGCCGCTGGTCGTCCTCACCAATTCGGCCGGCGGCGCGCAACCGGTCGTGCCCCCCGGCGGAACGTGGAGTGCCGTGTCGGTCTCCAATGACACCTTCACGCCGCCGCCGGTCACCTTCTCGACCGGCATGGATGGCACCAACAAAGTCTTCGTGTCGCTGGCCCGCGACCTCGGAGGCGGACAGTTGGCGTTGACCAACGTGCTGCCACTGCGCGTGGACGTGACACCGCCGCCGAACCCGGCGCTTTCGCTCACGGCCTCGAATAGTTCCTCGGCGACGGTGGGTTGGTCCGGTTACGCCGCGCCGGCGGACCTCGATGGCTTCCGCGTTTTCCTCGCCACGAGCAATTTCACTTCCGTCGCGGGTCGTGCCCCGGTGTCTGGGGTCGGCGCCGGAACGCGCCAATTCACCTATTACAGCCTGTCGTTGGACCAGCCGTACTATGCCGCGGTTGCCGCCGTGGACGTCGCGGGCAACAGTTCGCCGACGGTCACGCCACTGCGCTTCAGCCTGCCGAGTTCCACGCCGCCGCCGGTGTTGGTGCAGGTGCAAGCCGTGGGTCCGGCTTCGGCCCTCGTGTCGTGGAACAGTTACGACCCGACGTCTCTGCTCGGCTTTGCGGGTTTCAGGCTCTATTACGAAACGAACAACTTCACCTCCGTCAGCAACCTGACGTCCCGGCAAACGCTCGGCCCCGGCGCGCGCTCGGTGCAGATTGACAACCTCGACCGCCTGCGGACTTACTACTTCGCGGTCGTCGGCTTCAACGGCAATAACGCTTTCAACTCGAACGTCACCACCGCCGCGTGGTCTGATCCGCTCGCCGGGAGCATCGGTGCCAACCTGACCATTGGCGGCCCGGGCCAGACCGTGGACATTCTTCAGAGCATCACCATCGTCAGCAACGCCGTGCTCACGGTGCCCGCCAGCACGACCCTGCGCTTTGCGCCGGGCACCGGGCTGACCATCCAGCAGGGCGCGCTGCACGCCGACGGCACGGCGCTCGATCCGATTTTATTCACCTCCGCCAACGACCAGCCGGGCCGGACGCCGGTCGCGGGCGATTGGGCCGGGGTCACCCTCGGCAGCGGCGCGGGCGCATCGGTGTTGCGGCATGTGTTTATCAACTACGGCGCGGGCCTCACGTTCAGCAATTGCGCGCCGACCGTGGCGGCGTTCACTGCGCTCTACAACACCGGCGCCGGATTGAACCTGCTCGGCACCGCGACGTTCACGACTTCCGACGCGCTGCTCGCGCTGAACGATCTCGGCGCGCGGCAGTTCAACGCGGCGCAATTGAATCTCCGCAACTCGGTCATCAAGAACAACGCCACCAACGCCCACGCCGCCGGCAGTGCGAGTCTCATCGCCACGCAAAACTGGTGGGGCAGTGCCGTCGCCGGCGAGGTTGACGCCACGGTCCTGGGCGCCGTGGTACGCTCGAATTTCCTCGCGTCCGAACCGCTGCTCACGCCGGCCATCGGCACATCAAACAACGTCACGCAGACCGGCAGCCGGGCCGTGGACTTGCGGCTCGCCTGCCGCACGGCGGAGGCGATGCGGTTGAGCGAGGACTCGACGTTCACCGGCGTGTTCTTCACGCCGTTCACCAATGCCGCCGCGTTCCAGCTCAGCGAGGGCGGCGGGGTCAAGACCGTCTTCGCGCAATTTCGCAGCCTCACCGGCCAGACCAGCGCGCCGGTCAACGTCACGATCACTTACATCACTGCCGGGCCGACCATTGGTGCGTTCAGTCTCACTGAGGGTCAAGTGTTGAATCGTCCAGTCCTCGTCACCGGAAACGCCAGCGCGCCGCTGGGCATGGCGGCAATAGAATTTTACGTGGACAACGTCGGCCAGGCGACCAATGCCGGCGGCAATTTTTCGCAATGGTTCGACGTGCGGAATTTCAGCGCCGCTGTGCATCGCGTGAAGTTGCTCGCGCGCGACACCGCCGGGAATTTCGCCACGCTCGAACGCAACGTCGTCGTTGATCCCACGCCGCCGCCCGCCCCGGCCATCACGACACCCGCGGTCACGACGATCGTCAGCGCCAGCCCGATTGCTGTCAGCGGCACCGCCGAGCCGTTGGTGGACGTGCGTCTGATGCGCAATGGGAGCGTGGTTGGCACCACTACCGCCGCTGCCAGCGGCAACTTCACCTTCCCGAGTGCTTCGCTGATCGAAGGCCGCAACGAACTCGTCGCCGTCGCCTTCGACAACCTCGGCAGCGCTGGCTCGCCGCTGCGCGTTGTGCTGCTCGACACCGGCGCGCCGGCCTCGCTGATCCTCGATCCACCCGGCTACGAGCCCGGCTCCGGGCTGCGGGTCACCTGGCGCTTTGCGCCGCAGGGCGAGCGCGCCTCCCGCTACCAATTATTCTGGCACCCCACACCTTTTGTGGATCGGAACCAGGCCAACGGTCACACACTCGTGCTGTCCACGATGAACTACCTCGTGCAAGGGCTGGCCGGCGGACAGTATTATTTTGCGGTGGTCGGTTTCGACGATGCCGGCAACGCCAGCCCGCTGTCGGACTTGGTGTCGTTGAATTACGACCCGCTGTCGCCGGCGTTCAGCGTTGGGTTCGATAAATCTTCTCCGGTGGGGGTCGGCCCGTTGCGCGTGGTCTTGAGCGCGTCCGAACCGCTGAACGGCACGCCGAACCTGACCCTTCATCTTCCGGGCAGCTCCCCGCTGCTGCTGGCCGTGAGCAACACCGCCCTGAATACCTACGAGGGCACGCTCAACGTGACTCCGTTCACGTCCTCCGGCCCGGCCCAGTTGAATGTTTCCGCGCAAGACATCGCCGGCAATGCGTTCAACGGTCCGCCAGCCGGACCGGCCTTGGTGGTTGATGTCAACCCGCCGTCCGGGGCGATTACGAGTGCGCCACAAAGCCCGGTCCAAACCACCAACAGCACGGATGTCGCCGTGAACCTCACGCTGACGGAGCCGGCTAAAGCCGGCACGCCACCGGCGCTGATGTTTAATCCGCCGGCCGGCTCCAGCGTGCCCATCACCTTGAGCGGTGCGGGCACGAACTGGAACGGCCTCCTGACGCTGACGCCGGCGATGGGTTCCGGCAACGGTGACTTTCTGCTGACGGTCAGAGATAGCCTGAACAATATCGGCCAGCTCATCACCGCCGGCAGCACGTTGGAAATCTTCAACACGGAGTTGCCGTCACCGCCGCGCGCCCCGACCAGTCTGCAAGCTCTGAGCCTGCCGGGTGGCGCGGTGCGGCTGACCTGGACGGCGGTTTCGAATGCCGAAATCTACCGGCTTTATTGCGAGCCGGGCACCAATGGCGTGCCGACGCTGCTGGTCGCCGATGGCGTGACGAACACGATGGTGACCAATCTGCCGGCCAGCGACGGCGTCTATCGCTACGCGGCGACGGCGTCGCGTCGCGACTCGGAGAGCACCAACTCGAATGTCGTCATTGCCAATTCTGATCGCACGCCCCCGCCGCCGCCGACCAACGTGACGGTGCAGTTGGTCGCTGCGGGCGTGCAAATCAGTTGGCTGGCGGCCAGCGGCGAAACGCCCAACCGCTACTCCGTCTATCGCAACGGAACTCTGCTCCGCACCGTCCCCAGCGCGACGCCGGTGATTGATGTGCCGCCGCGCGGGGTGATGAATTACACGGTCGCGGCGGTGGACGCCGTGGGGAACGAGGCACTGAGCGAAGCGGCCGGCATCGAATTGCTGGTCGGGGCCGTCAATAATCTTCAAGTGCTGGTGGACATCGGCCAGGCGCCCGCACTGACTTGGACCAGCAGCGACGCGACGGCCGTTGGTTTCAATATCTATCGCAACGGCATCAAGCAGAATGTGGCTCCGCTCCCGGGGACGAATTTTATTGATGCATTGCCCGCCGCGTCATTGGGGGTGCAATACGCCGTTCGGGCGGTGAACAATGCCGGTCAGGAGAGCGCGCCGCGGTCGGTGGACGTTCACCAGGTGGCGTTGCAGCTGTTGGCCAACCCGGCGGGGAGCGCGGGAAGTAATCCGCTCGTGCTGCGCTATTTTGACCAGTTCGAGGTCACGGTGTCGAACGTGACGGCCGCCGGCAGTCTGCCGCTGCGCCAATTGGAATTGCGCCGGACAATAGGGAGTGACGCGCCATTGACGACGATTCAGCCGATCAACCAGAGTCTGGCCGCTGGCACGCGCACCGTCCAACCGGTGGTTTTCCCCTGCGCGACGGTGGTGGCGGGCCAAACCATTCGGCTCCGGGCGGTCCAGGAGACGGATTTCGGTGGCAGCAGCGTGATCTACCAGCGGGTCGTGGACTTTACCGAGTATGCTTCGCTGGGCGTCATGGTTCAGGTCACTGCCAATCAAGTGCCGCTCGCCGGTGGCTTGGCGGCGTTTGAACTGGAGATCTTCAACCGCGGCTATGCCGACATGAACATTATCGTGTCGCGGAACAACGGTGCGGACCCCGGCGATATTTACCTGTCGGTCAAAGACGCCCAAGGCCAGGAGGTCAGTCGCGGCGATTTCAACGGCACGCCTGCGGGCACGACCTTCCTGCCGAACGGCGTGGGTTACATCACGGTGACGCCGGGCGCCTCACGTCGTGTTACCGTGGCCAACGTGCTGGTGCCGGAGGCCCTGGCGGTCAATGCGTCGGTCACGTTCGAAGGCGCAGTGAGCCGGATCTACCACCGAATTGGGACAGCCGGACAAATCGAGTCCGGGCCGCTGAACGGCACGATGAATTCCGCGCTCGCGGTGACCGACTACTATGGCACGGCCCAAACGGACAAGGCCGGTTATGCGAACGAGGAACCCGTGCTGATCACCGGCCAGGCGATTCAGCGTTCAACCGGCCTGCCCCTGCCCAACACGAACCTGAAGATCGGGTTCGCCACGGGCGGGTTCCGATGGTACCGCGAGGTCACCACGGACAACAGCGGCAACTATCAGTATGTTTTCAATCCGGCGCCGGGGCTGGGTGGATTTTTCAAAATCTGGGCCGCGCATCCTCTCGTATTCGATAATCTCAACCAGGCAGAGATCGCGGTGTACCGACTTTATGGGAGTCCGCCGCGCGGGGACATCCGCATGTCCAAGAACGATTCGTTGGGATTCTCGATCAACCTCATCAACCCGGGTGACGTGGTGCTGACCGGCTTTGCGTCCGAGTTCCGGGCCTACACCTTCGCCGGGACTAATCAGTTGTCGGAAACCCGGCTGAATGGGGCGGCGGTGATTCCGCCGGGCTTCACCATCGGACCGCGGGAATCCCGGACGATCAATCTGCAAGTGAATGCCGACGCGGATGCGCCCGACAATGCGGTGGTTGAGTTTACCGTGCGATCAGTTCAAGGCGCCGCCGCCGTCTTCACGGGCGCGACGACTTTGCTGCCAGCAGTGCCCGTGCTCACGGTGATGGATCCGAGCGTGGGCTATCTCGAGACCAGTCTGGATCGGGGAGATCTCCTCAGCCGGTCCGTCACCGTGATGAACCGCGGACTCAAAGAGCTGAAAGGTGTGGAGTTAATCGCGCCCACGAACGTGACGTGGATGATTCCGAATCTGCCCTTGTCACCGGATGGCCGGATTCGCCTCCCGGATATTGGGATCGGCCAATCCAACACTTTCACGGTCGTGTTCACTCCGCCGACCAACACGGCGCTGGCCTTCTACCAGGACCAGATTGTCATCAAGGGAACGAACAGCCCGACTGTATTCACAGTCAACCTGTACGCGCTGGTCACTTCGGACCAGAAAGGGGCCGTTCAATTCTACGTGGAGAACATTCTCGGCCAGGCGGTGCCCAACGCCACCGTGCGCCTGCGTAGCCTGGCTTTGCAGACCGAGTTGGCTCCCGTGCTGACGGACGCCAACGGACTTGTGACCGTCAGTGACTTGCAGGAAGGTCAATGGTCGTGGATGGCCTCCGCCCCGGGCCATTCGTCCAAAGTCGGCACGGTGGTGGTGATTCCCAATCAAACGGTGCAGGTGTCCCCTCCGGAGACCCGTTTGTCCAAGAGTCTGGTTACGGTCAACTTCCGAGTCGAACCCGTTCCCTACACCGATCGCTATGAGATCAAGGTCGAACAAACTTTCGAGACCCACGTTCCGGCCCCGGTCCTGGTGGTGGACCCGGTTTACAAGAGCTTCAACAACGTCCAGCCCGGCTTCGAGGCCAATTACATCGTCACGGTTAAAAACCATGGCTTGCTGGAAATGACGGACGTCAAGCTCACCGGCGGGGACCCGGGCTGGGGAACTCTTACTCCGTTGATCACCTATATCCCGGTCCTGCTGCCGGAGCAGACGGTTGAGGTGCCTTTCCGGGCCACGTATTACGGTGACCTGCCGCGGCCCCCGGGCGGCCAGGCGCGACAGTTTGATGGCCCCGGTTTTGCCGATTGTGCGACCGGCGGCATGGTGGGTCTGGCGGAGGCGTTGGCCGGGATCCAGGCGATTGCGAATGCCGAGGGGAGATGTATCTCTGACCAAAGTGCGGTGTACATGGCGCAGGGTATCCTTGCGGCCTACAGCGTCTATCAGGCGGCCGGACTGGTGAACCCGGTGGCGTTCGTCGGCAACCTGCTCAGTTGCCTCGGCCAGCAACTCTTCCCGGCCTTTGGCGGCGGTAGTTCTCAAGGCGCATCCCAAGGTGCCTATCCACCGGCAACGCAAAATGCCGCTGGCAACTACACGACGGGCGGTCCGGAATGTTTCGTCGCGGGCACCCAGGTGTTGCTGGCCGACGGCGAGCACAAAGCGATTGAGTTGATCCGAACCAACGACATCGTGCGCACTGGTACCAGGTCAGACAATCTTGCGGTGGTGACCGAAGTCCATTCGCGCCTGACTGACAAGGTGCGCGCGATCCGGCTCGTAGCGCGCGTTCCCGATGCCACCGCGACCGTCGTGCGAACGACCGATGAACACCTTTTCTGGGTGGACGGCAAAGGCTGGACCGAGGCCAGGAATCTGACCCTGGATGACTGGCTGTTCACGGAGAACGGCGGGCGGGTGCGGATCGCCGCCAATGACCGTCTGCCGCAGACGCTGCGCGTTTATACCTTCAGGCTCCGCGAGGACTCCGCCTTTTACGCCGACGGCATTTTGGTCCACGACATGTGCGGCGTCTGGCCCGAGGACCCGTCCCGCTTGACGGTGGAGGCGAAACGATGAATAGACGCATGCTCCACTACTCTTTGAAGAGTCCTGGGCCAGCCCGCTGGCCCGAGGCCCACCGAACCGCCTGCCTCTTGCGGCTTTGGCTCTGCCTGGTCCTGATCCAGCCCTTCGCCGGCTTGGGGCAGCAACAGCAGCAGGGGTTGTGCGCCCGGGTCAAGATCCAGATTCTGCAGGAGTTGGCGCTCGAACGCATCGGCTTTGAGGCCACGCTCGAAGTTACGAACAACGATGGGGAGGACCCCATCACGGATTTCTCGGTGGATTTGACCTTCGAGAATCCGTCTTATTCCACCAACGGGGTGGTGAATGACGCCTCGACGTCTTTCTTCGTCCGGGCGCCGCAGTTCGAGAACATTAACAGCGTGGACGGCACCGGGATGATTGGCCCGACCAAGAAGGCGGTCATCCGCTGGTTTATTATTCCCAAGATCTTGGCGGGCGGGACCAGTCCGAACGGGGTCCGGTACCGCGTCGGCGCCCGGTTGGCCGGCAAGATCAGCGGCGTGGAAATACCGCCCGAAGTTCTCCTGGCCATTCCGGACGACATCTACGTCAAGCCCGATCCGCAACTGGAAATCACCTACTTCCAGCCGCGCGACGTCCAAGGCGACGATCCCTTTACCGAACTGGTGGAGAGTCCGATTCCCTTCACCATTGGGGTGTTGGTGAAAAATTCCGGTTACGGTGCGGCCCGCAGTGTGAAAATTGATTCGCAGCAGCCTAAGATTGTGGAGAACAAGCGACACCTGCTGCTGGTGGCGCAACTGCTGGGCACGCGGGTGAACGATTCGCCGCTGCAAAATGCCAATTTGGCCGTGGTCCTGGGTGACATTCAACCCGGCCAGACCCGCAAAGGGGCGTGGGACATGATCACCTCCTTGTCCGGCGAATTCACCGAGTTCAAGGCCAGCTACACGCACGCCTCGGACCTTGGCGGCGAAGACACCTCCGTCATCAAATCGTTGCAAGCCCACTTCATTGCGCACGAAGTGTTGATTGACCTGCCGGGGCGCGATGGCCTCAAGGATTTTCTGGCCGACACGGATCGCGATGAGAACATGGTGCCCGACGCCACTTACGAAAGTGAGGGCAACATCTTGCCGGTAAACTACCTCACCAACGCGGCGATTGTCGGTGCCGCCGGGCCCGGCGGCAGCTTTACCGTGAACCTCACGGCGGACCGGACAGGCTGGGGCTACCTGCGGCTCAATGATCCCGGCCAGGCCGTGTTGCCCATCGCCAGCGTCGTGCGGTCGGATGGAAAAACCCTGAACCCGAACAATTACTGGACCAACATTCGCTACGAGAAATTCACGAACAACAAGCGCACGTTCCTCAACCTCTTCGACCTCGTTGACCTCGCCGATTACACCTACACCGTCACCTATGCCTCGACCGTGGCCGACGTGGCCCCACCCGTGACGACGATGCGCTTCGTCGGCTCGGTCAACCAGTCGGGTGGCAAGTATTACATCACGCCCGACACGCAAATCTATTATACGTCCGAGGACGCCAGCCCGGTGGGCATTGTGCATAGCATCACCAATGGGCCGTTCTTCGCGGCGTTGCCCTTCTTCCTCACCGCGCCGGGCGAGTACCCGGTCGTGTTCCGCGCCAGCGACACCTCCAACAACGTCGAAGCCAACCACACCAACGTTCTCGTCGTGTCGGGCAGC
>CAYHFK010000051.1:12381-18933 GCA_964355895.1 uncultured Bifidobacterium sp.
CGGTCGCCACGCCGGTCAATCTCTTGAGTCTGGCTGCGGGGCCGCAAACGGTGTCCGTTCTGGCCCGCTCACGTTACGGCGGTTATTTTGACGCCTCCAACGCCGTGTCCGTAGCGTGGGTCGTGGACCCGAACGCACCGGCTACTCGTGTCACCGGCACACCGGCCACGCCATCGCGCCTCCGCTCGGCCACGCTCCACATCGCGGGCAGCGGGGTCACGGCGTTCCACTGGACGCTGAACAACGGTTACTATCGGCCTGAAACCAACGCGCCCGGCGATGTGACGATCCCGATCACGAGCAGCACGACGCAGGCGTTGGTGTTCGCGGTCCTGGGCAAAACCAACGGGATCTTTCAGCCTACCAACGCGCCCACGACGGTCGCCTGGCTCTACGATCCGCTGTTTGGCTACACGCTTCCGACGCTGGCGCGCGTGCGCAGCGTCACCCTCACCAACATCGGCACGAACCCGCAAGTCTTCGCGTGGGATGGCCGCAACGACAGCGGCACCCCGATGTCGCCTGGATGGTACACCGAGCGCCTGACGCTGCGGGATCAGTTGGGGCGGACGAATTTCGTCACGCGCCTGGTGCAAATCGGCGATCTGGCCGGCGCGGCCAGGGTGCTCGCCGATCCGTCGCGCGGCCCGAAGAACCCGCACGCCCGGGGCCGCCGGGCGGTGTGGCAGGACCAGAGCGACGGCAACTTCCAGATTTACGCGCAGGACTTGAGCGTGAGCAACGCCATCCTGAAAATCACCAGTACCAGTCTTAGTCAGGAAAATCCGCGCACCGACGGCCGTTACGTCGTCTGGCAGGGTCGGCAGGTCAACGGCAATTGGGACCTTTACCTCAAAGACCTAACTACGACCAACGCCCCGACCCCGATCACCAGCACGATCGGGTCGGATGAAATCAATCCGGCGATTGACTGGCCCTGGATCGTTTACCAAACGCGGGCCTTGAACACCCCCAGCGCGCCGTGGCGGCTGCGGGCCCTGAACCTCGTCACCGCGCAGTCGTTCCTCGTCTCCTCGTCCACGCAGGATCAGTTGGACCCGGACGTGCAGGCGGGCCGGGTGGTCTGGCAGGATTGGCGTGACGTGGGACCGGGCGAAATTTATTTCCACAACCTCGAAACCGGTGAGGAACGCCGCCTCACGACCAACTCTTTCGGCCAGTATCACCCGGTGCTGTACGGCAACTTCATCGCGTGGCAGGACAATCGCAACGGTGAGGTGGACCTCTACGGCTACGATTGGTTGCGCCAGGCCGAGGTGCGCGTCACCAGCACGGCGGAGAACGAGACCCGGCCGTTCCTCGACGGCCCGTGGCTGGTTTGTCAGGAAGATTCGCTGGGCCCGTTGACGGCCAACGTGCGCCTCATCCACCTGCCGAGTCTGGGTGCGGTGCCCATAACGCGGAGCCTCACGCTGAAGGATCGTCCGGCGTTGGCGGGGGGCCGGGCCTTGTGGCTCGACACGCAAAACAATGTTTCGAGTTTGCTCATGGCGGACTTGCCAGCGCTGCAAGGCGTTTTCCAGAACCGGAACGCGGTCGTCGTCACCGACGCCATGGCGGCGAACCAGCAAAACGCCCACACGCTGTTGACGCTCTGGCACGCGCAGGCCGGCGTGCAGGAGATGACGCGTTACACTTCGCTCGTGCCGTCAGTCGTCAGCGAGACGGCCTCCTGGACCAATAGTGCGCCAGCGGGACCGAACTTCACGCTCGTCGCCGGCAATTTCCTGTGGGTCAAGTTCGCCAATGCGCGGGTGCTCGACCTGGGGGTGAACAACACCGGCCCGATCAATCTCCCGGCGGGGGCGAGCGTGTTGAGCTACGCGCGCTTCCCCGGCGGCTACACGGCGTATCGCCTGCTCAACCAGCTTGGCCTCGGCACGGCGCGCGGCGTGCGCATGTTGGATTCCGAATCCGGCCGCTGGGTGGCCGCCGAAGTCCAGAACGGCCGCCCGGTCGGAACGGATTTCACCATCCCGAACGTGGCCGTGCTGATGCTCGATTTGAGCGGGCCGGTCAACAACTTCACCCCCTTGTCACCATGAAAACTTTTTCTCCCGTCGGCTGGCTGTGTGGCGCGGTGCTTGCGTGGGGCGCGGCGGCGTTCGCCATTTCGCCCGTCGAAGTCCAGCGGGGCCTCGCCGCCGGCGAAAAAATCACATTCGTGGACGTGCGTGCCAAGGTGCTGTTTCAACAAGGCCACATTCCCGGTGCCATCAATGTTCCCGCCGCGCTGGTGCCGGCAAAACAATTGCCGCCCGTGGGCCGCGTCGTGGTGTATGACGATGGACTCGGCCGCGACACGGCCACCGCCGCCATGAACGCGCTCAACCAAAAAACCGGCATCACGGCCGAAGTGCTGGACGGCGGCTTCGCGACGTGGGAATCCGCGCGCGCCACAACGACGAAGGCGGCGGGGATGAAGCCGGAGGAAACCCAGTTCATCACCTATGCCGATCTTAACGAGGTGCAGAGCGACCATGTCGTGCTGGTGGATTTGCGCAAGGAACCAGCGCAGTTGCGTCAGGCCTCCGCCGCGGCGCAACCGGCGGCGCCGCCCGAGCCGCTGACGGATTTGCGCCAGCAGTTCACGAAAGTCCGCGGCATCACCCGTTCCCCGTTCGACCTGCCCCAGACGCGGCAGGCGGGCGCTGGCAGCACGACCCCGCCGTTGCTCGTGTTGATTGACAACGGCGATGGTGCGGCGCAGGCCATGGCGCGGACGCTCAAGGCCAACGGCGTTACGCGCTATGCCATCCTGGCGGGCGGCGAGCAAATCCTGGCACGCCAGGGCCAGCCGGGATTGGGGCGGGCCGCCTCCACCGTTGTCGTACATCGTCCACCCGGCGCTTCGCTTGTGAACACCAACCGATGAACATTATGCGCGCAAACCTTCCCAAGCATCGTGCCCGGTCCGCCCGGCGCCCCGGCGTTGCGCTGGCGCTTTGCGGCTGGCTGGCGTGGGCGGTGCTGCCGTTGGCGGCCAGCGCCATCACGAACGTCACGGTCGTCAATGTCACCCCGGCGAGCTTTACGGTGTTTTGGCGTGCGACGGATTTAACCCCGTCCCTCGCCGTGTTCGCGGATGCGGGTGGCCTGACCAACCTCGCGGGCCAGGTGGGCATCGAACCGTTTCCGCTGCACACCGGCAATCCGAACCTGGCCGCCGGTTACGACCGCCGCCTTGGCCGCACCGCGCTCCAGCAGAAGACGCGCGGTTACGGCCTGGTGCAGATGCGGGTCACCGGCTGCCGTCCCAACACGACCTACTATTTCCGCCTCACGTCCACGCCGGCCGTGGGCAGTCCGGAAGTGTTTCCCCCGTCCGGCCCGCTGCCCGCAGTGACGACCGCCGGGGAGAACGCTTTCGTCGTGAACCACCAGCAGCTCATCATAGATGTTCCCGGTCTGGACATCGAAGGCCGCGTCGTCCTGCTCACGCATACCAACGCCGCGTATCCCCTGGCGGCGGTGATCGGTGACGGCGTCGGCACGAACCAGGTTTTCTTTGATGTGAATAATTTGTTTGACCGCACCAGCGGCGGAAATTTCACGCCGTTGGGCGCGCAGGAATTCGCGGTGGACGTCCTGGGGCCGAACCAATCCGATCTGGCGGCGATTTTCACCCTTAATTTCGGCGCGAATTTCACGGTGGCCCAAACCATACCGGCCTCCGTGGGCAACGAATTCTTCGCGGTCTATGTCGGCTCGACCCTCGTGGTTACCGGCCAGACCGGGGGCGTGACTATCAATGGCAATTCCAGCGTGGGACTGGCGACCATCAACGTGACGCTCGACATTCCGCCGGGGCACCTGACGAACTTCGCGTTGTCGGCGCTCGCGCCGGAATTGAATCCGGGCGCCAGCACGGTCACGTCCTTGGGCGGGTCTTCGTGGCTGTTGCACTTCGCGGCGCAGGCGGGCCAGAGTTTCAGCGGCGCGAAGCCACTGGGCCAGTTAACCTTCACCGCCGTTGCCGGCCAGTCCTCGGCTTTCGTGCCGTTGACCGTTGCCGGCCTGGCCACGACCAAGCCGGACGCATCGTCGGTTTCGCAGTTGGTCGCGCAATCCGGCCGGGTGGTGGTCGTGGGTCATGAGCCGTTGCTGGAGGCGTTGCGTGCGCCGGACGGCTCGCGCACCTTGAGGCTCTATGCCCGCACCAACGCCACCTATGCCATCGAGTATGCCAACGCGTTGTCCGGCTCGAATCGGTGGACATCCTGGGTGCGCGTGCCGATGACGAATTTCTCGGCGACATTCCAGCCCACGCAGCCGATCGCGCCGTCGGTTTTCTATCGTGCGTACGAGTTCCGGGCCGACCCGCCAATCCTCGAGGCGCAGTTGGCGGCCGACGGGACGCGCTCGCTCTTGCTTTACGGCAAACCCGGGGCCAGTTATGCGGTCGAGTATCAGACCGGTCTTTCCGGTGCCGGCGGATGGTTGCATTGGGTGCGCATCCCGATGACAAATTCGTTCACCACGCTGCGGCCCCCGCAGCCGGTTCAGCCGTCGGTCTTCTATCGTGCATACGAATTCCGGGCCGACCCGCCGCTCCTCGAGGCGCGGCTGGCGCCGGACGGGAGCCGCTCGTTCCTGCTTTACGGCAAACCCGGGGCCAGTTATGCCGTCGAGTATAAGACCAATCTTTTCGGGGCCGGCGGGTGGCAACTGTTGGGGCGCGTCCCGATGACCGATTCCTTCAGCCCGCTCGCGGGCCCGCCGTCGGGCCTGCCAAGCCTTTTCTATCGCGCTTACGAGTTCACGGCCGATCTGCCGATTCTCGAAGCGTTGCGTCCGACCAATCACACGGGTTCGGTGCTGCTCTACGGCGTGCCCGGACGAACCTACCGCCTGGAGCAGACCGCCAATTTTGGGCCGACGCCGGTGTGGACGTCCGGCCCGCAACTCAACCTGACCAACTCCTTCTCCATCGTTCACGGGTTGAGCGTTACGACCAACATCTTCTTCCGCGCGCACCAGGAGTAAGACCTGCACTTTCGTGCGGTCGCAAGATTGATCCGACCCAAATCGGCGCCGGGGCGGAGGGGGAAAGTTGAATGGGAGTGGTCGAATCGAAAGCGACCGAGGGCCAAGGGTGTCAAGCCGCCGCCGCAAGCCCGTTCACCCGACAAACTTGAAGGAATCCTCGCCACTGGCAATCTAATCAACCCGCGTCTATCGCGAAGCCAGCGTGAACTTTGGACTGTTCGCGGGCGGAAAAACGCTTGCGCTTGGTGGTCGTGCGGATTTCAAATGGCCTTGGTCACATGAGCGCGGGTAGCAGAGCCGGCGGTCGGGGTGGAACGGAGCGAACTGATTTTCGCCCGACCCGTTTCGCACCCAGCCCATGGACCGTGACCAATGACCTCACAAGAACGCATCCTCGCCACGCTGAACCATCACGAACCCGACCGCGTACCGGTGGATCTCTCGGGCCATCGCTCGTCCGGCATCATGGCCATGGCCTACGCACGATTGCGCGATCATCTCGGGCTGCCGAAGAGGCTGATCCGCGTCTATGACCCGGTCCAGCAACTCGCCATCGTGGATGAAGACGTGTTGGAGCGCTTTCAAGTGGACACGATCGAGTTGGGCCGCGCGTTCGCGCTCGAAGACAAATGGTGGAGCGAATGGACGCTGCCCGACGGAACGCCGTGCCTGATGCCCGTCTGGGCCAAGCCCGACCGCGTGAACGGCGAATGGGTCATCCGCTCCCAGAAAACCGGGCGCGTCATCGCGCGAATGCCGGACGGCGTGATTTACTTTGAACAAACCTGGTGGCCGTATGCGGACGCGGACGATTTGACCCGGTTGCAGGAGGAACTGTCCGAAAGCATGTGGACCGCCATCGCCTCGCCGCCCGGGCCGATCATCGCGGGGCCGGACGGCATGAAGCTCTTTCGCGAAGGCGCTCAACGCCTGCGCCGGCAGACTGACCGCGCGATCATCGGTTTGTTCGGCGGCAATCTGCTGGAGATGGGCCAGTTTCTGTACCGCAACGACAATTTCTTCCTGCTGCTGGCGGGCGATCCGGATCGGGCGCACGAGTTTCTGGACCGCGTCACGGAAATGCACCTGACCAACCTGGAGCGGTTCCTCGGCGCGGTGGGCGAGTCTATTGACGTGATTCTTTTTGGCGACGACCTCGGGATGCAGAGCGGTCCGCAGGTTTCGCCGCGCATGTATCGGGAGTTCTTTTTCCCGCGCGAGCAGCGCCTATGGACGCGCGCGAAGCAACTCGCCCCGCACATCAAGATCATGCTGCACTGCTGCGGCGGCGTGCGCGAATTGCTGCCGGGCCTGATCGAGGCGGGCCTGGACGCGATCAACCCCGTGCAAATCACCTGTCGCGGCATGGACGCCGCCGGATTGAAAAAGGATTTCGGACAGCACCTCACGTTCTGGGGCGGCGGTTGCGACACGCGCGAGATCGTGAGCAAAGCCACGCCCGCGCAGGTCCGCGACCACGTGCGCCGGCAAATGGACATCTGGAAGCCCGGCGGCGGCTACGTGTTCCAGCAGGTCCACAAC
>CAYHFK010000052.1:0-4485 GCA_964355895.1 uncultured Bifidobacterium sp.
CACCACCAACGCCATTGAAATCTTCGGGGCGCAGAACTTCACGACCAATGCGCCTGGCAACGGGGCGAAATTCTTCCGCCTGCATCAGCCGTAGCGCCAGCGTGGTTGAGAGTCGAGAGCCGAGAGCCGGAGTCCCCACCCTCGACTCTCGGCTCTCGGCTCTCGACCATTTTCGGACTCGGGTGGCCGGCACCCGATTAGCCACCGCCATTTTTCTCCAAGCGGGGCTTATACCGGGCGAGTTTCGTTGCCTTTGCGGCGTCGGGTCATTAGATTTTGCCCCCGTTGCGAGGAATTCAGACCTTGCAACGTAAACTATCCGTTTCAATGAGCACTGTGGCTGCAATTCTCAAATCGTCGCTCGGCCGGAAATTCGTGATGGCCGGGACCGGCGGCCTGCTTTTCTTGTTCGTGGTCGGGCATCTGGTGGGCAACCTCCAGGTCTTCGGCCCGCCCGAGCTGATCAACACCTACGCCCACTTTCTGCAAAGCAAGCCGCTCCTGGTCTGGGGCGCCCGCCTTGGCTTGCTTGTAGTGGTGGCGCTGCACATTACCACGGCGGTGCAGCTTTCGCTGGCAAACAAGGAGGCCCGACCGGTCGCCTATGCGGGCCGCGGCGCTTACGGTTCGACCTGGCAATCGCGTTACATGCTGGGGACCGGCATCGTCATTGCGGCGTTTATCCTGTATCACCTTGCCCATTTCACGGTCCTGCTCCCAGGCATCAACGGGGTGGGCGATTTCTCCCAACTCAAAACCGTTCTGCACGGCGAGCCGGTGCGCGATGTGTACGCGATAATGGTGCTAGGTTTCCAAATATGGTGGGTGGCGCTGTTCTATCTCGTCGCCCAGGCGCTGCTGTTCATTCACCTCGGCCATGGCCTGGCAAGCCTGTTTCAGACGTTCGGCTGGCGCGATCACGTTTGGTGGCCACGGATTCAACTGTTTGCCCGGGTGGCGAGCATCGCGATTTTCATTGGCTACGCGCTGATTCCAATCTCGATTTACCTGCGCGTCATCGGCGCCGATTACGCCGAGCAGAAGAAAGCTGAACTGAAGTCCGCCGCCACGGTCGAGGTTGTCGCACCCGGCGGAAAGGAGGCGACCAAGTAACATGGCCACGCTTAATTCCAACATCCCGTCCGGTTCGCTCACCCAAAAGTGGGAGAACCACAAATTTTCGTCCAAGCTCATCAACCCGGCCAACAAACGGAAATACAAGGTCATCGTTGTGGGCGCCGGCCTCGCGGGTTCGTCCGCCGCCGCCACGCTGGCGGAACTCGGTTATGAGGTTCACAACTTTGTGTTCCATGATTCACCGCGGCGGGCACACTCGGTCGCGGCGCAAGGCGGCATCAATGCGGCGAAGAATTACCAGAACGACGGCGATTCGGTGCATCGCCTGTTTTACGACACCATCAAGGGCGGCGACTTCCGCGCCCGTGAAGCCAACGTCCATCGGCTCGCTGAAGTGTCGGTGAACATCATTGACCAGTGCGCGGCGCAAGGCGTGCCGTTCGCCCGGGAATACGGCGGATTGCTCGACAATCGCTCCTTCGGTGGGGCGCAGGTTTCTCGCACCTTTTATGCGCGCGGTCAGACGGGCCAGCAGCTTTTGCTCGGCGCGTATTCCGCGCTGTGCCGCAACATCGCCAACGGCGGCGTAAAATCCTTCACCCACGCGGAGATGCTGGATCTGGTGGTCGTGGACGGTCATGCGAAGGGCATCATCGTGCGCAATCTGCAAACCGGCGAGATCACGCGGCATAATGCCGATGCGGTGGTACTGGCCACGGGCGGCTACGGCAACGTCTATAACCTTTCCACTTATGCGCGCGGCGCGAACGCCACGGCCATCTGGCGCGCTTACAAGCGCGGGGCGTGCTTTGCCAATCCCTGCTACACGCAAATTCATCCGACGTGCATCCCGGTCAGTGGTGATTACCAGTCCAAGCTCACGCTGATGAGCGAGTCGTTGCGCAACGATGGCCGGGTGTGGGTGCCGAAGAAGAAGGAAGATTGCAAAAAGAATCCGGCCGAGATCGCGGAAGGCGATCGTGATTACTACCTGGAGCGAATGTATTCCGCGTTCGGCAATCTGGCGCCCCGCGATATTGCGAGCCGCGCGGCCAAGACGGTGTGCGACGAGGGTCGCGGAGTGGGTGAAACTGGCTTGGGCGTTTATCTGGATTTCTCCGCGGCCATCCAGCGTTTGGGCGAAGGGAAGGTGCGCGAACGGTATGGCAACCTGTTCGCGATGTATCACGAGATCACGAACGAGGACGCCTATCGCACGCCGATGCGCATTTATCCCGCCGTGCATTACACCATGGGTGGCCTGTGGGTGGACTATAATTTGATGAGCAACGTTCCCGGCCTGTTCGTGCTCGGTGAGGCGAACTTCTCCGACCACGGCGCGAATCGCCTCGGCGCCAGCGCGCTGATGCAAGGTTTGGCGGACGGCTACTTCGTGTTGCCGGCCACGATTTCCTGTTATCTCGCGACGCAGAAACCCGACAAGCGGCCGGCGACGGACAGCGTTTCGTTCAAGCAGGCCGACGAGAACGTCCAGAAAATTACAAAGCAACTCTTGGGCAACAAAGGCAGCCGCACGCCGGCGAGTTTCCACAAGGAGCTCGGTAAGATCATGTGGGATCACTGTGGCATGGCGCGCAACAAGGCGGGATTGGAAAAAGGCATCCAGCTCATCAGCGAATTGCGGGCGGAGTATTGGAAGCATGTGAGGGTCGCCGGTGAAGCGGGTGAATGGAATCAATCGCTGGAAAACGCCGGCCGCATTGCCGACTTTTTTGAATTGGGCGAATTGATGTGCCGCGACGCGCTGCATCGCGAAGAAAGCTGCGGTGGTCATTTCCGCGAGGAGTATCAGTATACCAAGGACGACCCGGAAACCCAGTCGGGCCTCGTGAACCCTGGGGACGTGAAGCGGCGCGACGATGCCTTCGCCTACGTGGCCGGCTGGGAATACGGCGGCACGCCGGACAAAGCGCCGATCCTCAACAAAGAGCCGCTGGTCTATGAGGAAGTGAAGATGAGCACGCGAAGCTACAAGTAATGGATGTCTAACGTGTTTGTGACCGTCGAAATCTGATCCATGAGCCAAACCAACCTCATCTCAGCCGAGCGCATTGAGCGCCGGATTCTGCTCGTACGCGGGCAGAAGGTGATGTTGGATTTTGATCTGGCCGAACTTTATGGAGTGGAAGCGCGGGTTCTCAATCAAGCGGTCAAGCGCAATCTCGATCGTTTTCCAGAGGACTTCATGTTCCAATTGTCTGCCGAGGAAGCCCGGATGGTTATGCGGCCACAGATGGCAACCGCAGTTCGAGCAGATTCGTCACCAGCCGCGATGAGTTCTCGCGCAAACGCTGGTGGCGCGATTGGGAACTCATCACAATTTGTGACGAGTTCCAGTAAACACCGCGGCCTGGCCTACCGCCCCTATGTTTTCACCGAGCAAGGGGTTGGCAATGCTCTCAAGCGTGCTGCGTAGCCCGCGCGCGGTGCAGGTGAACATCGCGATCATGCGGACGTTCGTGCAGTTGCGCCAGATGCTGGGTTCCCACGCCGATCTGGCGCGGAAGCTGGAGGCACTGGAGGGAAAATACGACAAACAGTTCCGGGTGGTTTTCGAGGCGATTCGGGAGTTGATGAGCGAGAAGAAAAAGCCGAAACGCGAGATTGGTTTTCATACCCTGATGCCAAAGCCGGCGAAATCTGGTGGTGCAAAAGCAAAGAAGATTTGACCATGAAAGTTAAACTCAAAGTCTGGCGGCAGAAAAACACGAACAGTCCCGGCGGTTTTAAGACCTACGAATCGCCGGCCCTGAATGCCAACATGTCGTTCCTCGAAATGCTCGACGTGGTGAATGAGGAACTGGCGAACCGTGGGGAAGAGCCGATCGCCTTCGACCACGACTGCCGCGAAGGCATCTGTGGCACTTGCTCCCTCGTCATTGACGGCAAGCCGCACGGCCCGCACAAAGGCATCGCGACGTGTCAGACGTACATGCGCAGTTTCCAGGACGGCGATGAGATCGTCGTCGAGCCGTTCCGCGCGAAGGCGTTTCCGCTCATCAAGGACCTGGTGGTGGATCGCAAAGCGTTTGACCGGATTCAGCACGCCGGTGGATTCATCAGCGTCCGCACCGGCAGCGCACCGGACGCCAATTCCATCCTCGTTCCGAAAGAAAACGCGGATCTGGCCATGGACGCCGCGCAGTGCATTGGCTGCGGCGCGTGCGTGGCCGCCTGCAAGAATGCCAGCGCCATGCTGTTCGTCGCGGCGAAAGTTTCCCACCTCGGTTTGTTGCCGCAAGGCCAGCCGGAGCGGTATCGTCGCGTGAAGGCCATGGTCGAGCAGATGGACACGGAAGGTTTTGGCGCTTGCACCGTCACCGGTTCCTGCGAAGCGGTTTGTCCGAAGGAAATCTCGCTCGACTTCATCGCCCGGATGAACCGCGA
>CAYHFK010000052.1:4585-11499 GCA_964355895.1 uncultured Bifidobacterium sp.
CAACCTTTCGCGGCGATGTCCGGTAATACTTTCAGAAGCACCGCTGGCGGGAGATAAACACTCACCTTGTCCGGCCGTGCCGGCACGTCGCGGATGTCTTTGAACGCAGGCAAACCTTCGATGGTTTCCTCCTTGGGATTCACGGGCCAAACCTCGTAGCCCTGCTGCAAAAAAGCGCGCACGGCCTTGTTGCCAAATTTGCTCCGGTCGTTTGAAGCCCCGATGATGGCGACGGTTTTCATGCCGGGATTATCCGGCGGTTGAACCGTCATGCAAGCCACGAACCGCACCCGCTCGATATTCAGCCTTGAATTGAGGCGCGGGTTCCTGCGAAATGCCCCCTGCGGAATGGCGTTATGGACTTAGCTGACATTTTAACCAAGGAACAAATCCTCCCGGATTTGCAGGCCACCACCCGCTGGGAAGCGATTGACGAACTGGTCAACAACCTGGTCACCACCGGAAAAATTCAGCCCCAGAATCGCGACGCCATCGCGGCGGCGGTCAAAAAACGCGAGACGTCCATGAGCACGGGCATCGGCTTCGGCATCGGCATCCCCCACGCCTCGACGGATCTGATCCCCGAAGTCGTCGGCGCCTTGGGTCGTTCCCGCACCGGCGTGAACTTCGACGCGCTCGACAACCAACCGGTCAACCTCGTCATGCTTTTCCTCGTCCCCCAGGGTCAGTTTCAAAAACATCTCCACACCCTCGCCAGCTTCGCGAAGATTCTGCACAAGGCCGAATTCCGCGCGGTGCTGGCGCAAGCGCCCGACGCCGCAGCGATGTTGAACGTCATCAAGGAGCAGGGGAAGAAGTAGTTCCCTCCCCGTTCTCGCTGCTGGTTTTTATCCGTGTTCATCCCTGTTCATCCGTGGTTAAATAATTTCCGTGTTGCCGCATAAACAAATCGAACTCCGCCTGCAACAGGCCGCGCGCGCGGTTTTGCCGGACGCGGATGTAACCGCCGTCCTCGTGCGCCCGTGTCCCGATCCAAAATTCGGCGATTACCAGAGCGCGGCGATCATGGCGCTGGCCAAGGCGCGCAAACTCAACCCCCGCCAACTGGCCACCGAGGTCGTCGCCCGACTCGACGTGTCCCCGTGGTGCGAGAAAGTGGAAATCGCCGGCGCCGGGTTTTTGAATTTCCGGCTCCAACCCCGCGTGCTCGCCGAGACCCTGCAATCCGCCCTGCGCGGCGAGCATTTATTCTTCACGCAAACCGCCCAGCCGCGCACGGTCGTCGTGGATTTCAGTTCGCCCAACGTCGCCAAGCCGATGCACGTCGGCCACATCCGCTCCACGATTCTCGGGGACAGCCTCGCGCGCTTGCTCCGCCGGCTGGGCCACCGCGTCGTCACGGACAATCACATCGGCGACTGGGGCACCCAGTTCGGCATGTTGCTCGTCGGCTGGAAAACGATGCTCGATCAGGCGGCGTTGGAACGCGATGCGATTGGTGAACTGGAACGAATTTACCGGGCGATCAACGCGCAGTGCGACGCCGAAAAGCCGACTTATTTTGCAACCACGCACGAAGCCGCCCGGGCCGAACTGGTGAAACTCCAGCAAGGCGACCCCGAGAACCTCACCCTCTGGCGCGAGATGATCCGGCTTTCGCAAATCCAGTTCGACGCCATTTACGGCCGGCTGGGCGTGAAGTTCGATCATGCGCTCGGCGAAAGTTTTTACAACTCACGCCTTCCCGCCGTCGTGGACGAGCTGATGGCCAAGGGCATCGCCCGCGAAAGCGAAGCCGCGAAGTGCGTTTTCAGCGACGGCACATTGCCGCCCAAGGAAGACCCCTTTCTCATTCAGCGCGACGGCGAGTGGCAGGCGAATCCGCAGCTCATTCAGAAACGCGACGGCGGTTACAACTACGCCACGACCGATCTGGCGACCATTGCGCACCGGCTCGAAACCTGGCAGCCACAGGAAATCGTCTATGTCACCGATGGCCGCCAGCAGTTACACTTTCAGCAATTGTTCGCCACGTTCCGCCGCTGGCATCCCGAGTTAACCGACCAGGTGAAGCTCGCGCACGTTTGGTTCGGCTCGATCCTGGGTGACGATGGCAAGCCGCTCAAGACGCGTTCTGGCGAAAACGTGAAGCTCGCCGACCTGCTCGACGAAGCGGAGGAGCGCGCGTTCAAGGTGGTTTCGGAGAAAAACGCCGCGTTGCCGGAAGCGGAGCGCCGCGAGATCGCCCGGGTGATCGGTCTCGGCGCCGTGAAATACGCCGACCTGCTGCCGAATCGGCAGAGTGATTACGTATTCAGTTGGGACAAAATTCTCGCCTTGAACGGCAACACCGCGCCGTATTTGCAATACGCCTACGCGCGGATTCAGAGTATTTTTCGGAAAGGAGAAATCCCGAAGTCAGAAGTCGGAGATCCGCCGGTGGCAATCCGGTTGGCCGCGCCCGAAGAAATCGCCCTCGCCCGTCATCTCCTGAACTTCGGCCTCGTTCTGGAAGCCGCTGCCGAGGACTACCGACCCAACTTCATCTGCACCTATCTCTTCGAACTCGCGAGTCACTTCTCGCGTTTCTTCGAGAATTGCCCCGTGCTGAAAGCCGAAGCCGCCGACCGCGCCAGCCGCCTGGCGTTGTGCGATCTGACGGCGCGCGTCCTGGCGCAAGGGTTGGAGATTTTGGGGATTGAAACCGTGCCGAGCATGTGAGCCGTTGCTGGTGGGCCGGCGCTCGCCGCTCAGTTATTTGACGGGCAACGGCAACGAAAAGGCGAACACCGCGCCACCCGCCGGATCATTTCGCGCCCAGATACGTCCACCGTGGTCCTCAACAATTTTCTTGCAGATGGACAGACCGAGGCCGGTGCCATGTCGCTTGCCGTGCGTGGCAAACGGTTGAAATAGCTTTTCCGCGATCTCCGGCGCGATGCCCGATCCCGTGTCCGCAATCTCGGTGACCACTTCCCGCGCGTCCTGGTGGAACCGCAAGGTGATCGTGCCACTGCTGGGCATTGCGTCGGTCGCGTTATGCATCAGGTTGATGAACACCCGGCGCAGCCGCTTTACGTCGAGGCTCAAAATCGTGGCTGGGACGGTGGCGGCGAAGGCGAGGCGGACGGATTTGGTTTCCAGTTCCGGCCGGAGTTCCGCGGTCAGATTTTCGATGAATGCCGCGTAATTAACCGGCACCCGCGCGGCGCTTTGGTTATCCTGCGAAAACTGGAGGATATCGGTGATCAGGTCGTTGATGCGCCCGACTTGTTTTTGGATGCGGCCCTGCGCGGTGGCGCGCAAATCCGGCGGCGCGTCCGGCCGGCAAAACATGTCCGCCGTCAGGCCGATGATGTTCAGGGGATTCTTGAGATCATGGACGATCGAACGCGCAAAACGTCCGACCGCGGCGAGCCGTTCGGCCTGCACCACCTCTTGGAGATAATGCTGGTTGAACTCGCGCAGCCGCCGGCTGATGAGTTGCAAAAGCGCCGAGGCGAGCATGGGCGAACGCTCAATCAGGCCCAACATCTCTGCGCGCGGCAGAAAATAAACCGTTGTGGATTGGGCGGCGGTGGCGCAGGCGGAGCGCGGGAGTTGTTCGATCACGGCCATCTCGCCGAACACGCCGCCGGGCCCAATTTGCGAAAACACCAGGCGCGCATCCTGACTGACCTGCCCGGAGATTTCCACGAGTCCGGCTTTGACCACGTATGCACCGTCGCCGGGATCCCCTTCGCGGAACACTTCCTGCCCGACCGTGAATGTTTGTTCCTGCGCCGCCCGGCGCAAGGCGGCCATTTCCTCCGGCTGGAGGAGGCGAAACAGTTCAGCGGACTCGAGCGCGACCATGACCGCACTTTAGGCGGAAATCCCGGCGCGTAAAGGAAAGACCTCACGCGAAAACTTGACGGGGCCGGCGCGAAAATCTACCCTGACTGCTGGTTGGTGGCCATAGCTCAATGGTAGAGTCCAAGCTTGTGGAGCTTGTTGTTGCGGGTTCGAGTCCCGTTGGCCACCCCATTTTCCTAAAACCCTTGAGTGCTGCTGCGCCGAATGCCCGCATGTCTGCCGCCCCATTGCTCCAACTCAAGGCCGTCGCCAAATCCTTCGGCGCGGTGCGGGCATTGAAGGGGGTGTCGTTTGATTTGCGGGCGGGGGAAGTTCACGCGCTGCTCGGCGAAAATGGCGCGGGCAAGTCCACGCTCATCAAAGTCATCACTGGCGCGCACCAACCCGACGACGGCACCATTGAAATCAACGGCGAGCCCGTGGAAAAACTTTCCCCGGCCACGGCGCGCAAACTGGGGATCGCCTGCATTTACCAGCAGCCGGCCCTGTTTCCCGATCTCACGGTCGCTGAAAACATCGGTCTGCGCCTCGAATCCACCACGGCCACGACGCGCGTGAACTGGCCCCAGCGGCGAAACCGCGCCACAGATCTCCTCCAACGGATCGGTGCCGAGATTTTACCCGAGGCCGAAGTCCGCTCGCTTTCGATGCCGGAGCAGCAGCTTGTCGAAATCGCCTGCGCCCTCGGCGCCGGCGCCCGCATCGTCATCATGGATGAGCCGACGGCTTCGCTCACACAGAAGGAGCAGCATTTGCTTTTCACCGTGGTCAAAGACTTGCGGGCCGGCGGCGTCGGCGTCATCTACATTTCTCATCGCTTGGAGGAAATCTTTCAACTCGCCGACCGCGTGACCGTGCTTCGGGACGGTGAAAGTGTCGGCACCCGTCTCGTTCGTAGCAGCCGAGGTAACGAGGCTCAGCCGGAAAAATTGGAAATCGGAAATTGGAAATCGGAAATTGATCAGAGCCTCCTCACGCCGGCGGCTACGATTACCGAGGCCGAACTCATCAAGCTCATGGTCGGGCGCGAAGTCTCGGCGATCTATCCACCCGCCGAAGGCACGCCCGCGGAGGTGGTTCTTGCCCTCAAAAACCTCGGTTGCGCGGCCAGCGGCGTGCGCGAAGTGACGCTCGATGTTCGCGCGGGAGAAATCGTCGGTCTGGCTGGACTCGTGGGCGCGGGGCGGACGGAACTCGCGCGGGTCCTCTTCGGCATCACGCCGGCTGACACGGGTGAAATTCTGCTCAACGGCCAGCGGGTCACGATTCATTCGCCGCCGGAAGCCGTCGCGCACGGCATCGCCTACGTACCGGAAGATCGGCGGCGGCATGGCGTGATTCTCGAGATGCCGATAGCGCACAACATGACGATGGCAATTCAGCGCCAGATTTTTCCGGGCGCGTGGCTGCGCTTCGGCCGGGAGCGGCAACTCGCACTTGAATTCATCCGCGACCTGGACGTAAAGACGTACGGCCCGGAAGCGCCGGGCAGTTCCTTGAGCGGCGGCAATCAGCAAAAAGTTTCGCTCGCCCGCTGGCTGGCCACGAAGCCCAAGCTCCTCATCCTTGATGAACCGACGCAGGGTGTGGACGTGGGCGCAAAAAGTGAAATCCACAAAATCATCCGCCGCCTCGCGAAGGACGGGCTGGCCGTGTTGATGATTTCGAGCGATCTCCCGGAAGTGCTCGGCATGAGCGACCGCATCGCCGTCATGCGCGGTGGCACGATCACCGCAATGTTGCCCGGCAAGAGTGACGCACACGAAGTCATGGCGGCGGCGCTGGGGCAGAGGAAATGAAAAGCACCAAGCACCAACATCCAAGCTCCAGAGAAATCTCAAGCTCCAGGCTCGCAAAGCCGGCACGAACGGGCGTTCGGTTTAGTGCTTGGTGCTTGGAGCTTCTCTGGATGTTGGAGCTTGGCATTCGGCGTTTTCAGCGCGGAGGCTTTGAATGAAGCGTTACTTTCGCGAACTCTCCGTCGCGGTGGCACTGGGCGCGCTGCTGTTTTTCCTTGCCGTCGCGGCGCCGGCGTTCTTTCAGCCGCAGCCATTGCTTTCGTTGCTCACGCGCGAAGCGCCGACGCTCGTGGTCGCGTGCGGCATGGCGCTGGTCATCATCTGCCGCCAGATTGATATTTCCGTCGGCTCGCAATTCGCAGTGTGCAGTGTCTGCGCCGGATTGCTCGCGGCGGCTAGATGGCCGCTGGCCCTCGTGCTGCCCGCGTCAATCGCTCTCGGCGCAACAATGGGCGCGTTCAACGGCGTGCTCGTGGCCGGATTGCGGCTGCCGTCAATCGTCGTCACACTCGCGACGATGGTGACGTGGCGCAAAGCCCTCGATTGGCTGCGGCAAGGCGAGTTCGTGAACCTGCCCGATGGCGGGCAATGGTTCGGCCTGAGCCAAGTGGCCGGACAATGGACGCTCATCGCCACGGCCCTCGCGCTCCTCGGGCTGCTGGCGTTTGCGACGAAACATCTGGCCGTCGGACGATTCGTCTATGCCGTTGGCTCGGACGCAGAAGCAGCGCGCCTGGCGGGCATCCGGCCGCAGCTCACCACGTTTTGCACTTTCGTTTTCATGGGCGCGCTGACCGGACTGGCGGCGATGATGAACGTCGTGCAATCACCGCAGGTTGATCCCAAGTCCGGCACGGGCTTGGAGCTGAAAACCATCGCCGCCGTGGTCGTGGGTGGCGTGGCGATCTCTGGCGGGCGGGGAAATCTCTGGGGCATGTTCGCCGGGCTGTTGCTGCTCGCGTGCATCAGTCCGGCGCTGACGCATCTGCACGTCGAAGCGTATTGGGAGAAGGCGATTCAAGGCGCGATCATCCTGCTGGCCGTTGTAGCCGATGGGTTTAGAAGCAGAAACAGCTTGAGGCAGAATAATTGAGGGCAGAACAATATGTTGTAAAAACCCATGCCGATTGAAGTCACAACTGAAATTACGGTTCTGGACCAGGCCGAGTTTTACGCGCTGAATCCCAGGGTGCTTCGGATCGTGTTCGATGTTCACAACGAGTTCGGCCGGTTTCTGGATGAGGCGCTTTACAAAACCGAGATCGCGGCGCGCTGGGAAATGGCGGGATTGGGCAAAGT
>CAYHFK010000052.1:11599-16858 GCA_964355895.1 uncultured Bifidobacterium sp.
AAGTCCAAATCAATGTCCGTCACGAAACCTTCTGCAAATCGTATTTCATGGATTTGCTTTTCAACAATGGCTTGATGCTTGAGGTCAAAGTGGCGGAGTCGCTGATCTCCGCGCATCGCACCCAGGGGCTGAACTACATGTTTCTGGCCGGACTGAGGCATGCGCTGCTTGCCAACCTTCGGCCCGAACGTGTCGAACACGAGTTCCTCTCGACGACGCTCACGCCGACTGAACGGCGACGCTTTTCGCTGGTTGATGCCGGCTGGTTGGCCGTGGACGAAGAAAGCAGGAGCTTCCGCGAACGTTTGGCCGCGCTGCTGACCGATTGGGGCGCGTTTCTCGAGGTGAGTCTGTATCGTGAGGCGCTTGCGCACTTCTTCTGCGGTTTGCAAGGAGCGGCCGGCGCCGTGCCGGTTTATTCGGGCGGCCGGCTGATTGGCAATCAGGCCGTCCATTTCTTGAACCCGGACACGGCGTTCGCAATAACGGCTTCAACGAAAAACCGCGCCGGGATGGCAGAACACCAGCGCCGGTTTCTGAATCACACGCCGCTCAAACACATTCAGTGGGTGAACCTCAATCGCCACGACATCGAATTCACCACCCTCACCAAATGATGCAAAAAGGCTTTAGCAGAACAATTGAGGGCAGAATAATTCGGAGGAAATTCCGCCATTATTCTGCCCTCAATTATTCTGCGATACTCCGCAATCGTCATGCCTGAGAAGAAATCCCTCACGCTCGCTTGGCACCGCCACGAAACCATTCTGTTGCTCGTGCTGGCCGCAGAATGGTTATATTTCAACTCCGTCGGCCCGCGCTTTGGTTCGCTGGATAATTCGTTCGACATCGTCCGGCACTCGGTTGAGATCGGGCTGCTGGCCTTGGTGATGACGCCCATCATTCTTACGGGCGGCATTGATTTGTCGGTCGGCTCGTTGCTCGGCCTGTGCGCGATTCTTTTCGGAAAACTTTGGCGCGATGCCGACATGTCGCCGGTAATGGCCGGTGTCTGCACCCTCGGGATCGGCGCGATGGCGGGCGGACTCAACGCGGCGCTCATCACCGGGCTGCGTTTGCCGCCGTTGATTGTAACGTTGGGAACTTACTCGCTCTTTCGCGGCCTCGCCGAGGCCATCACGCGCGGGGTGGACACCTTCACGAATTTCCCGGCGTCATTCCTTTTCCTCGGTCAGGAACGCTGGCTCGGGGTGCCGGCGCAAGCGCCCATCTTCATCGTCGTTGCCGTCGGCGTCTGGTTGCTCGTGCATCGAACGACCTTCGGACGCTCGTTCCGCGCCATTGGGTTTGCCCCGGAGGGCGCACGGTACGCGGGGATTCCAGTGGAGCGACGCATCGCGCTGGCCTACGTGCTGGCGGGGGTCATCGCGGCTCTGGCGGCCATTATTTATACGGCACGGTTGGGGCAGGCGAAGGCGGACGCGGGCATGGGCTACGAGTTGTTTGCGATCACCGCCGTGGTGTTGGGCGGCACGAGCATTTTTGGCGGCGTCGGCTCCGTTCATGGGACGTTGCTCGGGGTGGCGGCCATCGCCGTGCTCAACAACGGTCTCGTCCATGCCCGCCAACCGCGCGAGATGGCAGGGATGCTGACGGGCTTGTTGCTGATTCTTGCGCTTTCGAGTTCGGCACTGCCGAAATTGCTGGCCTCGCTCCGGTTGACCCGGCAAAATTCGCCACCAAACAAACCGCAACCCGATACTGCATGAAAAAATTTCTCGCTCTCTCCCTAGTCGCCGCGCTCGCCGGTCTGGCCGGTTGCAGCAAACCTTCGGACTCGCCGGACGGCGGTTCGGCCGGCGCGGGGGGTGGGAAGAAGCTCACCATCGCGCTCATGCCCAAGAGCAAGGGCAACGCGTATTTCATTTCCTGCAAGAAAGGCGCGGAAAAGGCCGCCCAGGAACTCGGGGTGGAATTGCTGTTCGACGGCCCCACCGACCCCGATCCCGCGAAGCAAAATGAGATCGTCGAGAATTGGATCACGCTTGGCGTGGATGCCATCGCCGCCGCGTGCGAAAATAAGGAGGGCATCTCGACCGCCTTGCGGAAGGCGCGCGCCAAAGGCATCAAGGTCATCACCTACGACGCCGATGCGTTGCCCGATGCGCGGGAATTTTTCGTGAACCAGGCCACGCCCGAAGGCATTGGTTACGCGCTCATGGATGAGGCGGCGCGGTTGTGCGGCAACGAAGGCGAGTTCGCCATCATCACCGCGAGCCTGACGGCGGCGAACATGATCGAATGGCAGAAATACATCGAAACGCGGCGCGCGACAAAGTATCCGAACATGAAAATGGTGGCGTTGCGCCCGTGCGACGATCTCAAGGACAAGGCGCAGAGTGAAGCCACGGCGCTCCTGGGTGCGAATGCGAATCTCAAACTTATCATGGCGATTTGTTCGCCCGCCGTGCCGGGTGCGGCGGAAGCCGTGAAACAGGCCGGCAAGGCCGGCAAGGTGAAGGTCATCGGCCTCGGCCTGCCGAATGAGAATAAGCGCTACGTTCACGAAGGGGTGACGGATTCGGTGATTCTCTGGAACACCGAGCAACTCGGCCATCTAACCGTCCAGGTCGCGAATGCGCTGGCGAACGGCGAGCTAAAAGCCGGCGCGCAGAGCTTCAACGCCGGCACCCTGGGCAACTTTGAGATCGTGGGCGACAATATCCTGCTGGGCAAGCCGTTCATCTTCAACCAGGCGAACATTGACGGGTTTGATTTCTGACCGGGGATTCTTAACCGCTCATCAGCGCTAATATCCGCTAATCAAAAAATCAATTGGCGTGGATGAGCTAAGATTAGCGGTTTCTTTTTGGGTGGTTTCGAGCTAAGAGATTAGCGGTTGCGCGCGTGGTGGAATGGCAGACACGCCAGACTTAGGATCTGGTTCCGCAAGGATTGGAGGTTCAAGTCCTCTCGCGCGCACCATGATTGATAACCCGCGGAAACAACGGGGCAATTGGTGAGTCTATTTTTTAGGGGTTGATGTTTGCCATTTGGCGTCGGGGGTGGATTCATAATTTGGCAGGTAGGCGCGAAGGAGGGTTTTGAACAACTTGCCGTGGTTCGGGACTTTCAAATGCAGTAATTCGTGGACGATGACGTATTCGCGGAAGTCCGGGGGTTGCGACAGAACATCGGTGCTGAATGATACCGTGCCGCGCGTGGAACATGACGCCCACTTGCGCCGCATTCGCTGCAGGCGCAACTGGCGCGGACGGACGCGGATGCGCTCGGCCCATTGCGTGACCTGGGACTTGAACGCGGCGGCGGTCGCCGGGGTTCGTGGTTTCGATTTCATCGGGTGGCGACTTTGAGGAGTTGGTCGGCGATCTCGACCATGCTTTTGCCCTGCACGACGGGAAGCAGAACTTTGTAGAGCTCGGCCTTCAACTGGCGCAGTTCGTCCGGGTTGGAATTGAAGTTGGGGAAGCGCGCAAAGGCCGCCCGGGCCGCCGTCGCCAGCGCCTTGGGGTCTTTGTACGAATGACGTTTGAGTTCCCAGTAGAGGGGGAAGGTGGCGTCGTCGAGGCCGCTATCCTTTTTGGCCTGTTCGGCGGCGATGGATTCCTCGGCCAACAACTCCAACTGTTGGCGGGCTTGCTCGGTGGTAATGTGCCGATCGTCAAACTGGTCGCGGATGGCCTCGGCCCGCTCGCCGATGGAAATGAGATGCGGGGACACCGTGCCTTTCTCATCGATGGTGGCCTGAATGTTTTTGATGAGATTGATGACCTTGTTGGTGTCGGACGACGCGCTGTCGCGCAACGCTTCCAGCATTTTTTCATCAATGATGACAGGCTTGGTCATTTGGGTGAGACCCGAGTAACCGGCGTTTTCGCGGATCAACACCTCCGTTTTCTTGGCGAGGTCGCCCAGGAAGGTGGTCTTGACGCCGTAGGCGTTACGGACCACTTCGTAGAGGCTGGCGAGCAGGCCGTAGCTGGCCACATAATCCCGCAAGCGGGGGTCAGGCGAGAGGATTTCGTAAAGGTTTTCGAGTTCCTTGAAAAATTTGTAGAACGCATCGCGGACTTTTTTGTCCACGAACGCATCCACGGCGCGCTCGACGGCCTTGTCATCCATCTTGCCGGTGGCGAGCGCGATGTAAGCCTTGGCCGGGCCGGTCATGCGCCGGAGGAAATCCGCAAAAAGCACGTCCAAGTTTTCGACGACACCGCTCACTTCTTTGGAGTCGAATCGCAGTGCCTTTTTCAATTTGCCCAGGATGCCGACGAAATCCACGACGAGGCCGCATGGCTTTTCGCGCACACCGCCGTCGGCATTTTGATCTTCGTAGGGACGATTGACGCGGGCGATGGCCTGCAACAGCACATGGTCGCGCATCGGCTTGTCGAGGTACATGCAATAGAGAATGGGCGCGTCGTAACCAGTGAGCAGCTTGTCCGTGACGATGAGGATTTGGGGGTGCTTGAGCGGTTTTGGGAACTCTTTGCGCGCGGTCTTTTCCTCCGTCTCGCTCAACTGGTATTTGGCGACGGCGGGCCATTTCTCTTCGTCGTTGTGGATGTGGATATAGACGGGCGCGGACCACTCCGGCGGCAGGAGCTTGTCCAGTTCCTGTTTGTACAGCGCGCACGCCTCACGATCCACGGCGACCAGGAAAGCCTTGTAACCGAGCGGCAGGACGTTCTTTTGGAAATGTTCGGCGACAAACTTGGCGACGGCGGGGATGCGCGTGTCGGATTTCAGAAAGGTTTTCAGCTTTACCGCCCGGTCCAGAACGCGATTCAGGTCTTCAACATCCGTGACGCCTTCGTCTTCGGTCATTGCCAGAAATTCTTCTTCCAGAATTTCGTTGGGCAGGGAAATTTCGTTGGGCGCGTGGGTGTAACGGAGTTTGAGGGTTGTCTTGTCCTCGATGGATTCGGCAATGGAATACTTGTCGAGGTAGCCTGACTCATCCTCCTTGCCGAAAACCTTGAACGTGCCTTTGCCGTAGGCGGTCTGGTCAATCGGCGTGCCGGTAAAGCCGATGAACGTGGCTTTGGGCAGAGCCGCCAGAAGATAATTGCCCAGGTCGCCACCGGTGGATCGGTGGGCCTCGTCGATGAGCACATAGATATTGGTGCGCGGGTTCAGGTTTTTGTCCGCCTGGTCAAACTTGTGGATCATCGTGATGATGAGGCCGCGGAAATCGGCCTTCAATAACTCGACCAGCCGTGCCTTGTTGTTGGCGCGTTCAATCTTGATGTCGTTGCTTCCCAGCTCGCCCAGCAA
>CAYHFK010000052.1:16958-18875 GCA_964355895.1 uncultured Bifidobacterium sp.
TCCTTGTGGTACCGGCGAATCTGGATGAGGGCCTCCTCCATCGCGTTGTGCTTTTTGGCACTCTTGGCTTCCACCACGGCGATCGGAATGCCGTTGATGAGAAAAACATCGTCCGCCCGGTTGATATGGTTGCCGTTGGTGTACTGCCATTCCTCGGTGACGTGGAACTCGTTGTTGGCGGCCACCTTGAAATCAATCAGGTTGATGTTGCGCTGCCGCTTTTCCGATTCGATGTAAAGCGACCGCTCCCCGCGCAGCCAGGCGAGCACTTCGGAGTTACCCTCGATGTTGTTGCGGACAGATTCGAGCCGGCGGATCACCTCCTCGGCCCGCTCGGGGGTGACGACGCCGGGATTGAGGTCTTGTAACTTTTGTTTCAAGAGGTCGAAAAAAAACAGGCCGGACTCACCACGCCGGAACGTGGTGGCGTCGCCCTGCGGCACGATGGTCCAGCCGGCATCGCGGGCGTAGCGGGTGAGCGGGTGCTGGACGGTGACGGATTCAGTTCCAAGGTTGGTAGGCATTTTTAGGAAGGTTGAAAGTTGAATGATGAAGGCCGGACGGCTTGACAGATGCCGAGGCTGCGGAGAAAATCAGATTGTTCCCTGCCAGCGGCAGGAAACCTACAAAGGCCTCCGCAGAGCCGGCCTGGCGAATCTGCGGTTTTTCTTTGTTGCTTGCTGGCTTATTCATGCGCATCTTAGCTTCAGTTCTGCGGTGTCTGAACGTCGGCTTCATGCCGTCGAAGGGAAACCTTCCTAGGACACAGGCGGGCAAACAATTTAAAGGTTCCGCCCCGGTGACAAGAACCCATTGGGTTCTCTCGCAAGAGTAGCCGGGGCGGTCATTTTTCATGGTGGGGCACATTATTCTCATTTTTAACTTGTCAGTTTTTGTCTTACAGCCGATAGTCCGTCTGGCTCTGCTTCAACCGAAGCCTGACGTTTTGCGTCAGAGATTTATGTAGGTTGGGTGGGGCCGTTTTTCTTTTTTGGTTTGGTCAATTCTTCCCGATATTCCACTTCCGCCGGCACGAAACGCCAGTGCCGGTAGGGTGACGTCCATCTTTCCTCGGGCGACATGCCGGTCGAGATACCGACGTTGAATCCGGGTTTTATACGGCGGATCTCCGCTAGGATGGTTTTGTAGAGCTGCTCCTTGGCAACGGTTCGTTTGCCGCGTCGCCTTTCTCCCTTGGGGATTTCTTTGTGCTTGTCGTTCAAGCGAAACGACATGGCGCCGAGCACGATGTCGAGGCACTGCGCGAGCACATGGTCGTGCGAGCGAATTTCGGCAATGTCCTCGGGTGCGATCGTGAAACCGGCGTGACGAATCTTCGGGTTGTCCTTCAGGCCGAGGATGTAGCCCTTGAACTGGGTGACGGCCTCCCTGGTCTCGGGGAATTCATCGAAGTAGAGCTTCAACGCCACCGGCTGTCCCGTGGGTGGATGGTGGGACAGACCGAAGGCATGCTTGATGAACTGATAATAGAGGCGGAAGTAGGTGCCTTCGATCTGATCTTGCGTGAGGCCGACGGGCACATGCGCGTTTTGACGGAACATGATGCGCACCCGGACATGGCCCGCATAAAGCTCTTGGAAAAAAGCGTGCATCAACTCCTGATATTTACCGAGATATGGTGCGGAAACTTTCGACCATTTCACTTCGCCAAAGAGATTCAAGCGCCTTTTCTCCCCATTCAAACGCGCCGTGATACGGTCGTACTGAGATGACGGGACCAGCACCCCGCCGTAAAAATTGGAAAAGTATTTTCCTGAAGCGTCGGACTCGTCGCAAAAAATGATGTAAGCCTGTTCGCTCATGCGGTTCTCGAAGGCTGGAGCATGGTGACCTCGCGGGTATCAATGTCGAGTTTGTCCACGCGGATTTGGGCGGTCATCAGTTGGTGGAGCAGGG
>CAYHFK010000053.1:0-7584 GCA_964355895.1 uncultured Bifidobacterium sp.
TGATACCAGGAATACACGGTTTGCACCCGCGTCCATTGGCTCGGATCGCCCGGCGGCATGGGAAATCGTTTGCACAAATCCGGCCGCCACTCCTTTTCATATCGAGCGAAGAACGCGCGCGAATCAAACGCCCCCAAGGCGTAGCCGCAGATGCCTTGATCGTCTTCGAGAATGAGACTCAGCTCCGGCTCGTAGGCGAGATACGGGCCGACAAAGACACGGCCCAACGCGTCGGGATCTTCGCGGTAAAACGGTTCGCCGTCTTTGCCGAAGTCGCCGGTCTTGAGACAGACGTAATAAGCGCCTGCCTGATCGTCGGGGCGGGCGGGACGAATCGTGCAATCACTCATAGGGTAACAAGGGTTCAATGCTTCGTTTCACCGGCAATGGGAAAATTCGCGCCCTCGGGCGCGAGGGCGATGGTGCCGTCAGCCTGCGGAATCAGCAACCGCTGGAGCCGGGCCACCATCCCGCCCCGGTACGTGCCCGACAGATGGGCGTCCGGGCGGTAAGCGGCGTCCTGATTCCCGCGTTCCGATTTGAATCCCACGTAACGCTCCAGCAAGTCCAACTCCTCCCGCAGTTCCCACACGCGACGGTTCAGCGCATAGAACAGCGGACGATGACGCAGCTCAGTCAACCGGAAGCAGAACTCTCGCAACCGGGCGGCTTGCCTTCGGAAGGTTGCCGCTTCGTCGCCCCAGGTCGCCGGATGCCGCGCGAGCAAATCACGCGCGCGCTCAAAGAGGGCTTTCGCCTCCGCGCCTTCTTCATGCGGCAGGTAATAGCAATCCCCGAGCAGGATCAAATCCTCCAGCGCCAGCGCCTGACCCGAGGTCGCGAAATAAGGCAACCACTCGCGCATCGCCGCCAGATAGGCCTGACGGGCATCCCACGTTCCCGAACAACGCACGAACTCCGCCAGCGTGTGAACCGGAACAAAGTTCAAAGCAAACTCCGTATTCGGATTGATGAGCAGACCACTCACCGCGCTTCGCAATTCCGGCGCTCGCCCGCTGTAGGGTCCGCAGAAAAACCGGCGCCCGTCGTAATCGTTGGCGTGGAGGTTGTCCCAGATGAGCGGTTTCCGGCGCAGAATTTTTTGCAACTCCTGAGCGTGCGCCACGGTGATCTCGCGGGAGATGATTTCCGGCCCCGTCCAAAAAACGTCAATCTCCGGCAGCAGCTCGCGCCCGACGGTGGCGAGGTAGCCCTCCCCGCCCAGCTTGGCATCCGCCATTCGTCCGCAGTAGGGAGTGGGACAGAAAAGAAACCGGGCCTCCGGGCAGCGCTCGCGCGTCCAGCGGAACAGGGCATTGACCACGTGACACTGCGCGGAAGCAAACGAACCCCAGCGCTGGCTGTCCTCGGGGGCCATGCGGTCGGGAATGTCATCGAAGAGCAAGGCGAAGTTCTGGCAGCCCAGCGCGAGCATTTGCTCGAAACGCTGCTTGAGATGATCCAACTCCGCCTCGCTGCTGTAGCGGATGTCCAATCCTGGGCTGAGCGCGTAGATGAAGCGGAGGTGGCGCTGCTGGCAGGCCTGAATCAGTTGACCGAGGGCTTCAGCTTCGGCGGCAGAATAAGGCTCGCGCCAGATCGCGCGTTGGTTCAAGTCATCCTTGGGCGCGTAGAAATAAGTGTTCAGTCCCCAACGGGCCATCCAGTCGAACAACTCAAAGCGTTCCGCCTGGGTCCACGGCGGCCCGTAAAAGCCTTCGATCACTCCCGCCAGGAAATTGGTTGTCTCGTGCGTTGCCATGCGCTCGTCCGTATTAACGCGCTCAGGCTACGCGGCGAGCCAATCCTCTGGCAAGGCTGCTTGGAGACTGTCCGAAAAGCAACTGCCGCAGGTTCGTCCTCGTCCTCGTTCTCGTCCTCGACTTTGCCGGGGATCCCGAGGACGAGGACGAGGGGTGGGCACAAGTTTTCAAACAGGCTCTAACATTTCCCCTGACTCGCGAACACGAAGTCACGTCAGACCGGCGGATCATCGCCGTTTTCAATCTTGGCGAACGGGAGCGGCTTGGTGAAGAAGGACGTGCGCCAGGCGCCGTAGATTACGCCCGCCGCCAGCCAGCAGAGACCGGCGATCTTCGCCTTCGGACCCAGACTGTACCAAAGGTAGAAGCACACGATGAAACCCAGCAGCGGCGGGAGGAAATTCCCGAGCGTCTTGCGGTCGCCGCGCAGGAAGTAGTGGACGAACGCGGACGCGTTGACGCCCATGAACGCGATCAGCGCGCCGAAGTTCAGCAGCTCGGCGCCGAGGGAATAGGTGAGCGTGAACGCGCCGATCAGCGTGACCACGCCGACGAGGATGATGTTGTTGCTGGGAACGCGGGTGCGCGGATTGACGGCGGCGAAAAAGCGGCCTGGGATGGCGTTGTCGCGGCCCATGCCGTAAAGCAGCCGGCCGGCCCCAAGGTGCGCGCCCGCACCGGAGCCGATCGTGGCCACCAGCAGCGCGAGGTTCACGGTCATGAAAAGCCATTGCCCGCCAGCCTTCCCGGCGACGTAACAAAACGCGGTGTCGGTGTCCGGGAATTTGGTTTCCGGCCAGACGAGTTGCGCGGCATAAACCTGGACGGAAGCCAGCACGCCGGTGATCAGGCAGACCAGCACCGTCGCCAGCAGGATGTTGCGACGCGGATTGTGGACTTCCTCCGACAACGTCGAGATGCCGTCGAAGCCGATGTAGGTTAGCACCGCCAGCGCCGCGCCGCCGGAAACGACGGAGAATGAGAAGGTCTTCGGGTCATAGAACGGCTGCGTCCAACCGGCCAGACCGGCGGGGGGTTGCAGCCAGAGGTAGCGAACCGTGGCGCCGAGGAAGAGCACGATCACCACGCTCAACGCCGCCGCGATGATGCCGTTGGTGCGCGAACTGGCCTCGATGCCGCGCAGATTCATCCCGGTGAACAGGACCGCGAAAAATACGGCGTACGCGGCGAAGGGGATTTCCGGGATGAAATTCATCGCCGCCTTGCTGGCCCAAATCACACAGATGATCGGGTTCATGACGTAGTCGAAGATCATGCCCCAACCGACGAAGTAACCGAGCGCGGGATCAATTTCGCGGCTGACATACGTGTAAGCGGACCCGGCGCTGGGATAGACGTTGGCCATGCGTCCGTAACTGATCGCGGTGAAGAGCATGGCCACCATGCCGATCAAAATCACGGTGACGACGTGGCCCTGCGCTTTTTCCGCCGCCGCCCCAAAGAGCGGCATCGGGGCCGTGGGTTGGATGAGGATGATCCCGTAGAGTACCAACGCCGGGAGCGTGAGTACGCGTCTCAAGCCTGGACCTGAACCGGAAGCGGGAGAGTTGGTAGCCATGTTGGGCGGCGGTGAATTTTCGTGCGGTAAGAATTCATTTTCAGGATGACCAGGGCAAGGAAGAATTGCCGCGACCCGCCACACCGGTTCATCATCCGTCCCACCGGTGGACTCGTGGGCGCGAACCTATTGGAATCACCAACGAGCCAGGCGCGGCGCGCGGAATCTCAGCGTCGTCGGGCGGGCGGTTTGCCCGGCGCGACGGGCGGCTTCGTCGGCGTCACAGGCTGATTGATCCGATGCTCCTTCAATTCGGCGTAGATGGATTGCGCAAGGCCCGATTTTGTAAAGCCAATCGTCTTCGCGCCCTTGACGCCGAAATGCTTCTCCAGGTCCGCCGGACCGTAATGCTGCACCACCGGGTAATGTTTGAAGTCCGCCAGGATTTCATCGCGGACGGCTTCCGAGATGTCCTCGGTGATCAGCACGAAATGCAGCTTGCCCTTGTTGCGACTCAACGTGTCGCGGCCGATCATCAAAATCCCCGCGCGCAAGACGAAGGGGAACAATCGCTCCACCGGTCGGATTGAACCTTCGCTGGCCATTACGCGGCTTTGACCTTCACCTTGTTGCCTTTGATGCTCGCGCGGTTCAGCTTGGCGAGAATGGCGTTGGCGTGTTCGGTGGCGACGTCCACGAACAGATGGCGCTCGCGGATGTCCACTTTGCCGACGACTTTGCCGGGCAGACCGGTTTCGCCCGCAATGGTGTTCACGATGTCAATCGGGGTGACGCCCATCTCTTCGCCGAGGTTCAAGTGCAGGCGGGTGTATTCCTCGCCGGGCGGGCGGGTCTTTTTGGGGGGGCGAATGAAAGCGGGTTTGGCTTCGACGGGTTCGCGGCGTTCCCATGGTTTGTTGGATTTGCCCGGCGATCTTGCTTCAACCGGCTTGCGAAATTCGGGTTTTACCGAGGCCAAGATCTCTTGGTCGGAATAGCTCTTTTGAAGCTCGGGTTTGATGGCAGCCACCGGGGCGGTCTTCTCGACCTTCACTTCGGCCAACGGCTTGGCTTCCGGTTGAGCGGCTTCCGTTTTCACGGGCTGAGACGGGGCGGAAACCGGCGCTCGGGCAACCGGCGGTCTTTCGGGCCGGACCGATCGGGAGATCGGCGCTCCCATGGCACGCGCCGGACGCTCGTCCCGGCGGTCGGCAAAACGTTGCGGGCGTTCGCTGGGACCGCGGCTTTCGTAGCGGGGCGCGCGGCGGTCATCGGGTCGCTCGCGCGGGCCGTCGCGAAAACGTTCGCGCTCCGGAGGGCGGTCGGTTCGGTCGGGGCGCTCATATTCCTCGGTCCGCGGCGGGCGCGCGGGAGTTTCCTCGCCGCCTTTCAACAATTGAATCAGCGCGGACACCAGGTCGGTGGAACTGAAGCCCTCCTCCAGCAAACGCTCGATGAGATGATCCTGCTTTTGATATTCCCCGCTTTGCAGCGTCGCGCGCAGTTTGCCGAGGAACACATTCTCCCGCGCTTCGCCGACTTCCGCCTCGGTGGGAATGCGCGCGCGTTGGATTCGCGTGTTGGTATAGCGCTCGATGTTGCGGATTTGAAACAATTCGCGGCCGGACACGAACGTAATCGCGCGGCCCGTGCGACCCGCGCGGCCCGTGCGACCGATGCGATGCACGTAATCCTCGCCGTCGTAGGGCAGGTCGTAGTTGAACACGACTTGGATATCGTCCACGTCAATGCCGCGCGCGGCGATGTCGGTGGCGACGAGGAACTCAAGCCCGGACTTGCGGAACTTGTTCATCACCCGGTCGCGTTGCGCCTGCGTCATGTCGCCATGCAAACGATCCGCCATGTAACCCTGCGCTTCGAGATGATCCACGAGATCGTCCACCATGCGCTTGGTGTTGCAGAAAATGATGCCGAGCTTGAGATCATAAATGTCAATGAGCCGCGTCAGCAGCTCAATCTTGTAGCGGCGATCCACTTCGTAATAAACCTGCTCGACGGTCGGCACCGTCATCGCCTTCTGCTCGACCTTCACGGTTTGCGGATCGCGGGAAAACTTTTCAATCAAGTCGCGAATTGGCCGCGGCATGGTGGCGGAGAAGAACACCGTTTGCCGTTCCTTGGGCACGCCTTTGAGAATGGTTTCGATGTCCTCGCGGAAACCCATGTTGAGCATCACGTCGGCTTCGTCGAGGATGACCATCTTCACGGTTTCGAGGCGCAGCGTGCCGCGGCGCATGTGATCCATCACGCGGCCCGGCGTGCCGATCACGATCTGCGCGCCCTGCTTGAGGCCGTAGAACTGGCGCTCGTAGGATTGGCCGCCATAAATCGGCAGCGCATTGATGCCGCGTTTGAAGAGCGCGAGCTTGTGAACCTCCTCGGACACCTGCACCGCCAGTTCGCGCGTCGGGCAGAGGATGATCACCTGCACCGCGCGCAGATTGGGGTCGGTCTTCTCGATGGCGGGAATGGCGAACGCCGCCGTCTTGCCGGAACCGGTCTGCGACTGGCCCACGACATCGTGCCCGGCCATCAGCACGGGAATGGCGGCGGCCTGAATCGGCGCGGCCTTTTCGAAGCCGAGTTTGTCAATGGCCTTCTGGACCTCGGCGGACAGGCCGAGTTCGGAAAATAGTTTTGGTGTCATGTAGTGTCTTCGCGACTTTTGCATCCTAGCAGGGTTCGCGGCGGAACGAGAGACAATTCTGGGGGCGGTGGGGAAGCCCGGGCGTGGCCCCGCCGCGATCCGGAAGGGGCGTCTGCCATTTGACGTGTTCGCGTTTGCTCCCCGCGCGCGGACTCGCGAGCTAAAGTTCGCGCTCCAGAAATCGCATCATGTTGTCGCCATGCTTCATGACTTTGGCCTCGCTCCACCACTTCGGAATTTCCAGCGTGTCACGGCGGGCGTGACCCAGCACCAGGCGTCCGCCGGGCGCGAGCAGTTTGGGCAGATTCGGATCGTCAATGAGCTGTTGCGCGAGCGAAGTCGAGCGGCGACCCACGTTCTTCTCGCCGTAAGGCGGGTCGGCCAGAATCAGATCAAAGGTGCGCCCGCTGGCGACGAGTTGCGGCAGCGCGGCAAACACATCCTGCGCACGGACTTCGAACGCATGGGGCGGAAACTCCGGCAACGCCGCGTTGCGCCGGATGAACTCCGCGTGTTTGGGCGACAATTCCACGCACAGGGCCGAGGCGGCGCCGCGACTCAGACATTCAAGACTTAAAGCGCCGCTGCCGGCAAACAGTTCCAACACCTGCGCCCCGACGACCCGGGCACCCAGCGAGTTGAACACGGCCTGTTTGACGAGGTCGGGCGTGGGCCGCACGGCCAGCCCTTTCGGCACTTTCAAAATCCGTCCGCCCGCTTGTCCGCCGGTGATGCGCATGGTGTTCGTGGTAGGGACGAGTTGCCGCTCGTCCCAAATCAAGGGCCGCGCGGCAGCGCAGCCCTACCCCTATCTATTTAAAAATCTCCCCAAAAAACTGTTTCATATCCTCCCACGAGCGTTTGTCCGCCCGCTCATTGTATTGCGCGCCTTTCATGCTGCCATCGGCTTTCCAATCCGTGAAGCTGTGAACTGCGCCGCCGTATTGGATGAGTTGCCAGTCCGCGCCGCCGTCGCGCATCTCGTTCTCAAACGCCGCGAGATCCTTCGCCGGCACGAACGGATCGTCCGCGCCATGACACGCCAGCACCTTGCACTTGATATTCTTGCCGTCCGCCGGCGTGGGCGAATCGAGTCCGCCGTGGAAGCTGACCACGCCCGCGATGTCCGCCCCGCTGCGGGCGAGTTCAATCACCGTCGTGCCGCCGAAACAATAGCCGATGGCAGCAATCCGCCGGGCGTCCACGAATTCATTTTCCCGAAGCACGGCGAGACCCGCGTTGACGCGGGCGCGCAGCAAGGCGCGGTCAGACTTGTATTTGCCGGCTTGCGCTCCGGCTTCCGCCGGCGTCGGCGGGCGGATGCCTTTGCCGTAGATGTCGGCGCAGAAGGCCACATAGCCCAGTCGGGCGAGCATTTCGGCGCGCTTCTGCTCGTAATCCGTCACGCCCTTCCACTGATGGACAATCAGCACCCCGGGCCGTTTGGTTTTCACCGCGTCGTCATAGACGAGCACGCCTTCGAGCGTGGTGTCGCCGTGTTTGTATTCGATGGTCCGGGTCTGGATGGCGGCGCGGGCGGTCCAGGCGACCGCAAGAACGAGCAAAGTTGAAACGGCCTTTTTCATAACGCTTCATTGATAGACTGCAACCGGGTGGAAAGACAAAACAATTTC
>CAYHFK010000053.1:7684-12418 GCA_964355895.1 uncultured Bifidobacterium sp.
ACCGGGAAGGTGAATTCCTCCGCCAGCTTCGGGCGATTCCGCTCGAACCACCACGCGATGAGCGCGCCCATCAAGAACAGCAGGCTGTAATACCAGTGAAACACCCACGCCAACCCAAAGGCGGCGGCTGACGGCAGGAACTTTTGCCGCTTCGGAAAAATCGCCGGCAACACGGACAGCACGATCCCCAGCGCGCCGCCGAAAACGATGGACCAGACCTTCACCGGTTCGAGCGCCGCAAGGCCCTTGCTCAAAGCCTTGGCGACCGCCGCCCAGGTTTGCGCGGCGGGCGCGGGAAATTGATCCGTGCCCAGCGCCGACGCGTCGGGCACGAGCGCCCGGAAGGTGAGCACCGTCGCCAGCGTGCCGATGAAGATACCCGCAAACTGCGCGAGGAACTGTTTGCGGGGATTTGCGCCAAGCAGGTAACCGCTTTTCAGATCCGTCAACAAATCCGCCGCCGAAGTGGCCGCGCCGGCGGTGATGTTGGCGGCCATCAAATTCACGTTTACGTTGCCGGGGCTGATGGCGCCGAAGGTCAGTTGCGTGACCTTGCCCATCGCGCCGATGGGCGTGGTATCCGTCTCGCCGGTGACACGGCACGCCACCACGGCCAGCGCAAAGGAGAGCAGCACGGCCAGCACGCTTTGCCAGTACGGCATGGCGAACGACTCGTGCGCCAGCCAGGCCAGCGCGATCAACGACACCCCCTGACCGATGGCAAACCACGCCATCGGTGTTTCGATGGCTTCGACTTCGTCCGTCGCACCGCCGCGCGAAAACATTTTGCCGAGACTGCGGAAAGCCCGCAGCGCGCTGCGCCATTGCAGCACGAAACTCAGCAGCCCCGAACTCACCATGCACGCCGTGCCAAACCACAAGGTCCATTGCACGATGTCGCGAAACCCGCTGCCGGTGATGACGCCCTGCTGCTGCAACACCGGCACGAACACCGCCCAGCACAGCGTCCCGCTGATGAACATGGTGACGCACACGCGCAAGCCGGTGATCGCACCCGCTGCCACAAAGATGAAATCCCAGGAAAAGGTCACCGTGCGACCATGCCACAGCTTGAATCCATCCGCGCCGAGCAGCCATTTCTGCGCGTCGGCCAGCAACGCCGTACTCGTGAACTTTCCCCAGTGTTTGCTCACCAGCACCAGCCCCTCGGCCCAGAATTTGTCCAGCGCCGCCAGCACGCCCGCGATGCCCAGCGCCTGGGCGGCGCGCATCCCCTTTTCCCCGTGCGAGTGCAGCGCCCGCAACGTCTCCGCCGCTGCGATGCCGCTGGGAAAACGCAGTTGTTCCACATTGATCATCTGCCGCTTCATCGGCACGGCCATGGTCACACCCAGGATGGCGAGAAAGAACACCCAGCCCAATGTGAGCCCCAGCGGCAGCGGTTGGCCGTTCAGGAGGATGAACGCGGCGAACGCCGAGACCAGCGTGCCGCCGGTGGAATAGCCCGCCGCGCTCGCCGTGGACTGCATGCAGTTGTTTTCGAGGATTGTCATCGGCGTTTTTGCGAAACCGATTTTGTAAAAGACCGTCCAGATCGCGTAGGACAGAATGCACGCTGTGATCGCGACACCAAAACCCCAGCCCGCCTTGAGGCCGATGTAAAGGTTCGTGAGCGAAAGCACCCCGCCCAACAGACTGCCCATGATGACCGCGCGCCAGGTCAGTTGCGGCATGCGGTCGCCGCGACCCGTGTAAACCTGCTCGAACCATTGCCGCTCGATTTCCTCGGGCGTGCCCTTGAAACCGGCCAACGGCAGTTCGTCGCTCTTGGGGTTGGGGTTGGAATGTGGCGTTGGCGGATTGACAGTTTTGGACATGCGGCCTTTCGTTTGGCGATTTTCCGGCGTGGCGTCAAGACAAGTGTCTAACGGTTGCGCAAAAAGGGTCGGCGCGGTGGGAAACCCGACTCCGCTCCGGCGTCGGCGCCCGCCGCCCATGCGGAAGCCAGAGCGCCCAGGTTACCGGCGGATAAAAGTCTCGCGCAACGACCCGCGCTCGGTGCGCACCACCATGCCGGTGCGAACATTGTGCCGCAGGAACCAGCCTTGCGGCACTTCCAGGACGAATTGCAGGTTGCCCGCCTGCGATTGGACCCCGCGCTCATCGCCGGGTTGCAGATCAATAATCTCCGCGATGGTGCCGTCCGGCGTAATGTAGGCGGCGGACAACGGCACGACACAATTCCGCATGTAGAAGTTCTTGGGACCGATGTTCGCGTCCGAGAACACGAAGAGCATCGCCGCATTCTCCGGCATGTTGGTCCGATACATCATGCCCGTGGCAATCGCCACCGGCGCGATCGCGATCTCGGCGGTCATTTCCTCGCGGCCCAGCCACAACTTCACGGTCGGCAACTGCGGTTGCGCATGTAACAGGTGGCCGCGAATGGGGTCAACATCCGGGCGCGGCGCGCTGGTTGGCACGGGCGCCGCCGGCTTGCCACAACCGACCAGCAGCGCGCCCGCCAGCAGCAGCCCCGTCAGGTTTCCAAAAATTTTCATCGTCGGGAATCTTGCCCGGTCAAGGCTGCGTAAACCAATTCTTTTCAACCGGAACGCCAAAGTCGAAACCGCTAATCTTCGCTCCTCGCCGTCAGCGACTCCTCGCGTCGCCGCCGGCATTTTGAACGGGCGGTCAGGCCAGCAGCCCGCGGACAACTTCGCCATGCACATCCGTCAGCCGGAAATCCCGGCCCTGAAACCGGTAGGTCAGTTTCGTGTGATCAAAGCCGAGCAGGTGCAGCAAGGTGGCGTTCAGATCGTGGACGTGGACGGGATCGCGCGCGACGTTGAAGCCGAGGTCGTCGGTCGCGCCGTGAACGTAGCCGCGTTTCACGCCGCCGCCCGCGAGCCAGAGGCTGAAGGCGCGGTTGTGGTGGTCGCGGCCGTCGTTGCCGCCCTGCACCATCGGCGTGCGGCCGAACTCGCCGCCCCAGATGACAAGCGTGTCGTCGAGCAACCCACGCTGCTTGAGGTCTTTCACCAGCGCGGCGCTGGCGTGGTCGGTGTCCTTGCAATTATTCTTGATGCCGTTGGTCAGGTCCCCGTGCTGATCCCAGGCCTCGTGGAAGAGTTGCACGAAGCGGACGCCGCGCTCGGCGAGCCGCCGCGCGAGCAGGCAGTTGCGGGCGAAACCGGGCTGCTTGGGGTCCTTGATGCCGTACATCTCCAGCACGGATGGCGGTTCGGCGGATAAATCCATCAGCTCGGGGGCGCTGCTTTGGAGCTGATAGGCGAGTTCGTAGTTTTGAATGCGGGCGGCGACTTCGGGATCGCCGTGGCTGCCGAGCGCGATCGAGTTCAATCGTTGCAAGGTGTCGAGCGAGGCGCGCTGCGTTTCCACATTGTAGCCCTTGGGATTGGAGAGGTAGAGCACGGGATCGCCGGTGGGGCGAAACGGGATGCCGCCATAGACGGTGGGCAGAAAGCCGCAGCCGTAGTTGCTGGCGCCGCCGCTGGTGCCCTTGGCGCTGGTGAGCACCACGTAGCCCGGCAGATTCTCACTCTGGCTGCCCAGGCCATAGATCGTCCACGCACCGAAGCTGGGCCGGCCGAACTGTTGCGAGCCGGTGTTCATCATGATCTGTGCGGGCGCGTGGTTCACCGCCTCGGTCTGCATCGTGCGGATGAGGCAGATGTCGTCGGCAACTTCGCCGAGGTGCGGCAGCGTTTCGCTCAACTCCATCCCGCATTTGCCTTGGGGAGCGAACTTGTATTTGCCACCCAGCAGCGCGGAGTTGGGTTTGATGAACGCGGCGCGGTAATCCTTGAGCAGCTCGGCGGGCGGGATCTGGCCGTTGCGCTTCGTCAACTCCGGCTTGGGGTCGAACAGTTCCAGGTGACTCGGCGCGCCAGCCTGGAAAAGATAGATCACCCGTTTGGCCTTGGGGGTGTAGTGCGGCGTGCGTGGGGCGAGCGGGTTTGGAAGGGACGGGCCGGCCAGCGCGTCACGCCGGAGCAGCGAATGCAGGGCGATGCCCGCGAGACCGACGCCGCAGTCGCGCAGGAACCAGCGGCGGGTCGTGAGTTTGGCAACTTCGGTGCGGAGTTCGTCGCGGAAATTCATAGATCAATTCTTGGTGAGCGTTTCGTCCAGGTTGAGCAGCACGCGGGCGGCGATGGTCCAGGCGGCGGCATCCTGGGGAATCGTGTGCGGCGGCAACTCGGGGCGTTTGGCGTCGTCGCCACTGGCAATCTGGTTGCTTTGCAGCCAGCCTTCGGCGAGTTGCTTTCGCTGCGCGGCCAGCAGCTTGAGAAGTTGCGCGCGCTCGGCTGACTTCACGCCGCGCGCGGTGCAGAGTCGGTAGGCGTAGTCGGCGCGTTCGGCGTCGGTCTTGCCGCCTTCGCGCAGGATACGCCGCGCGAGGGCCTGGGAAGCCTCGACGAACACCGGCTCATTCAACGAAGTGAGCGCGGCCAGCGGCGTGTTCGAACGCGGTCGCCGGACGCAGGCAACGTCGGCGGTGGGCGCGTCGAAGGTGGAGAGCGCGGGGTCGGGCATGGAGCGTTTGCGGAAAACGTAAAGGGCGCGGCGGTAGCGCTCCGGCCCGGTGGCGACCGGCCATTCGGGTTTGGTGTAATTGAAATCGAGCACGTTTTGCGGCACGGGCGGGAAGATGCTGGGGCCGCCGACTTTGTCCGTCAGCAGGCCGGATGTGCCGAGCGCAATATCCCGCACCACTTCGGCCTCGGCGCGAAAGCGCGGGCCGCGCGC
>CAYHFK010000053.1:12518-18643 GCA_964355895.1 uncultured Bifidobacterium sp.
CGAGCGCAATATCCCGCACCACTTCGGCCTCGGCGCGAAAGCGCGGGCCGCGCGCAAGCAGCCGGTTGCGTGGGTCCTTTTCGAGCAACGCCGGCGTGACCCGAGAGGTTTGCCGGTACGCCACCGAAGTGACGAGGGTGCGGATGAGTTGCTTCTGACTCCAGTTGTGTTCCATGAAATCCACCGCCAGCCAGTCGAGCAATTCCGGATGGGACGGGGCCGCCGCGCGGGTGCCGAAGTCCTCGGCGGTCTCGACAATGCCCACGCCGAAAATCGCCTGCCAGACCCGGTTCACGGCCACGCGCGCTGTGAGGGGCGAACGTTTGTCCACCAGCCAGCGCGCGAAGGCGAGCCGCGTCGGAGGCTCGCCCGCCGGCAGCGGGTGCAACGCCGCGGGCACCTGCGGGGCGACCCGTTCTTTCGGATTTTCCCATCCGCCCCGATCCAGCCGGAAAGTCTCGCGGGTCTCATCCGGGCGGCGCTCGGCGAGATGAAGGACGGACGTGTTCGCCTCGGGGAATTGTTTCCACAGCGCATCCGCTTCGTCGTTGAACGGTTTGAACTCCGGCACGCTTTGACGCCACGCGGTGAAAATCTCCGCTGACTGCGCCGCGGTGCGTTGCTCGCGGGGCGTCTGCATGGCCCGCACGGCGGCGTACGGCGTGGCATTCACCTTCGGGTCGGGCGTGGTGGTGAGAGCGATGCGGAAACGGCCAATCATCGTGTTCTTCGCGTTGCTGCCAGCCCCCGCATGGTCCTGGCGCAGGGAGAATTTCAATTTGGAGCCGGTCGCCAGCGTGAGGGGCTTTTCAAATTGCGCCACCGCCACGGAATCAGTGTTGCGGCGACCCACGCCGCGATCCGCGCGCCAGGCGGTCAGGTTATTGGTGTCCGCGAGGAAGGCCGCGGGGCCGCAGGTGCGTTTGGCGTCCTTATCCACCCCCGCGTTCGCCCACTCCGGCTCCATCGCATGGTCCGGTTCGGAAAAGTCGGCGGTGACATTCACGAGTTTCAATCGCTCCCAAACGTTCGTGCCCGGCGGCTGGTTCGTGCCCGGCGACTGCGCTTCCACGACGAGTTCCGAGAGCGCCCAAGTGCCTTTGAAACTGCGACCCGGTCCTCCGAATGGCAGATCACCGGACGTCAAGATCTCGAGCCGGATGCCCGTGACGTCGGTGACTTTGGGTTCCGCGATCATGTAGGTGTCGCCGCCCGACGTGGGGTGGCCGAGCGTGAGAATGGATTTGTCCGGCAACGACACGGGATGGTTCAGTTCCGTGGTGTGATGCAGATCGGTGGCTTCAACGATGTCCCACGTCGTTTGCTGCTGGCGACGCAATTCCTCCGCTTCCCATGCCGCGAGCCGCTCCGCCCAGTCGGGCGATGATTTTTTCAACCGTTCCTCCACCGCCGCGAGGCCCGCGCGCACCTCGACGATTTTCTGTTCCTGCGCCGCCGAATAAACCCACGACTGGGCTTCGTAGGTGTTGTTGAGGAAGGCAAAAACGCCGTAATACTCGGTCTGCGAGATGGGGTCGAACTTGTGCGTGTGACACTGCGCGCACTGGAGCGTAAGACCGAGCGTGCTTTTGCCGATGACATCGAGACGGTCGAACATCGCTTCCATGCGGAACTGCTCCGGGACAATCGCGCCTTCCTCGTTGATCATGCCGTTGCGGAGGAAGCCGGTGGCGATGAGCTGGGCTTGCGAGCGGTTGGGCAGGAGGTCGCCGGCGATTTGCTCGATCAGGAATTGGTCGTAGGGCAGGTCGCGGTTCAGGGATTGAATCACCCAATCACGCCAGGCCCATTGCTCGCGCGGGAGGTCCTTTTCGTAACCGTTGCTGTCAGCGTAGCGGGCCGCGTCCAGCCAGTGCCGCGCCCATTTCTCACCGTAGTGCTCGCTCTGGAGCAGGCGGTCGGTGAGTGCAGTGACGGCGCCCGGCAAATCCTTGCCCGCCGCGCGGGAAAAGTCCGCCACTTCCGCCGGCGACGGCGGCAGGCCGATGAGATCGAGGTAAAGCCGGCGACACAATTGCTCGGGCGCGGCGGTTGGAGAAAACTTCAACCCTTCCTTCGCCAAGCGCGCGGCGAGGAACGCATCCACCGGCGTCATTCGGGACTTCTGGCCGACCGACGGCACGGGCGGCTTGACCGGCGGCTCGAAGGCCCAGTGCCGGGCGTACGGAGCGCCCTCGGCGATCCAGCGGCGGAGTTTTTCCACATCCGCGGGTTTCACAGGATGTTTCTCCTTCGCGGGCGGCATCACTTCGTCGGCGTCCTGGGTGGTGAGACGGGCGATGAGCGCGCTTGCTTCCGGCTTGCCGGGCACGATGGCGGGGTCGTGCGATTTTCCACCTTTCAACGCGCCGTCCCGCACGTCCAGTCGGAGGTTGCTCTTACGCTTCTGCTCATCCGGCCCGTGGCAGGCCAGGCAATGATCCGCCAGGATGGGCTGGATGTCGCGGTTGAACAGAATCTCCCCTGCCGCACCGGGCGCGAGCAGCGTGGTCAGGCTGGCAAAGGTCGTTCCAAGGGCGGTGCGAAAATGGCGGTGCGTCATGCTCGGATTCGATGTGCTTTCATCGGCAGTAAACCACAGGTGGTGGTGGGGTGAAAGAAGAAATCGTAAATTGCCGGTTTAGGGTAACGATTTGCGTTGTGTTTTTCGCAGGGTGCCGTTTTATTTGGAACAAATACCGGAAAATTAAAAACGAAAGACCCAGCATGAAAACGAACGCCAACAATTTGAAACCACGGCCGTCCAAAACCAGCCGGCGGAGTTTTCTCCAACGCACCACGGCCGCCGCCGCCACCTTTTCCATCGTCCCCGGTTATGTCCTCGGCACGCGCAGCCAGACGCCACCCAGCGGCAAGCTCAACATCGCCGCCATCGGCATCGGCGGCATGGGCCGGAATAACATCAAGAAATGCGCGGTGAACGAGAACATCGTGGCCTTGTGCGATGTGGATTCCGGCGAGCGCGCGACCAAGATCTCCGCGCTTTATCCGCGGGCCGTAAAATATCGCGATTACCGCGAAATGCTCGACAAACAGAAGGACATTGACGCCATCATCATCGCCACGCCGGATCACAGCCACGCGGTGATCGGCATGGCCGCCATGAAGGCCGGCAAGCACGTTTATATCCAGAAGCCGCTGGCGCACTCGCTGCATGAGGTGCGCGTCCTCACCGAAGCGGCGCGGCAGTACAAGGTGGTGACGCAAATGGGCAACCAGGGTCACTCCAATGACGGGACCCGGCAGATTTGCGAATGGATTTGGGCGGGCGCGATCGGCAAGGTCAAGGAAGTTCACGCTTGGACCAATCGCCCGGTCTGGCCGCAGGGCATCGAGGTGGATCGGCCCAAGGAAACTCCGCCCGTGCCGGAGGGTTTCGACTGGGACCTGTGGATCGGCCCGGCGACCATGCGCCCGTATCATCCGACGTATGCGCCCAACGCGTGGCGGGCTTGGTGGGATTTCGGCACCGGCTCGCTCGGCGATCTGGGCTGCCATGTCTTGGACCCGGTGTTCTGGGCGCTCAAGCTGGGTCAACCGGTGAGCATCGAAGGCAGCATCTCCGCTTACTGGGAAGGGTTTTGGACGAAGACGCCGCCGAAGAACGAAATGTATCCCCGCTCCAGCATCGTGCGCTACAAGTTTCCCGCGCGCGGCGACATGTCCCCGGTCACGCTCACCTGGTGGGATGGCGGATTGATGCCGCCCCGCCCGGAGGAATTGGAAGAGGGCAAGCGGATGGGCGACGCCGATGGCGGCGTGCTTTTCATCGGCGACAACGGCACTTTGATGTGCGGCACTTACGGCTTGGAACCTCGGCTCATTCCCGAAAAGCGAATGAAAGAGTTCAAGCAACCAACCCCAACCCTTGAGCGCATCCCGGGTGGGAGTGACGGGCACGAACTGGACTGGGTACGCGCTTGCAAAGAAGGCAAAGGGGGCAAGCCGGCCAGTTCCAATTTCGACTATTCCGGTCCGCTCTCGGAGATGGTGCTGCTCGGCAACCTGGCCGTCCGTTATCCGGATCAACGATTGCTCTGGGACGGATCCAACATGAAGGTTACCAACGACGACGACGCGGACGCGTATATCCGGCGGAAGTATCGTGCGGGCTGGACGCTCTAAGCTCAAGGTCCGGCGCGTCACTCCGTGCGCGCCGGACCTTCGTGACTACGAAAGCGGCGCGCACGGAGTGACGCGCCCTACCACATCAGCGGTTGGCGAGCACAACGCATGATCAAAAAGCTTCTGCGCAGAACGGCCAAGGTGCTGGGGATCATGGCAGCCTTGGGTGTTCTGTTCCTGGCGGGCGTGAAGCTGTTCCTTGATGCCACCTACTTCAGCGGGTACGACGCGAAAGCCCCGCTGAATGTTCAGATTGCGGAAGAAAAGGAAACGCCGGCGTACCAATGGACGAAGGGCTACTACTCCGGCTTCCGGGGTGATCGCGTGCCCGCGGTGTTGGCCACGCCCAAGGCTGCGCCCGGACCGTTTCCGTGCGTCATTTTTCTTCACGGCATCGGGGACGACAAGGAGTTCATGGCCAGGAACAAACTCGACGAGCCGTTCGTCAAGGCGGGCTTCGCGTTTGTCTGCTTCGACCAGCTCATGCGCGGCGAACGGAAACTCAAAGTAAATTCCAAATCGGCCCAGGCGGGGGCCCTTCGTGTTCGCGCGGCGTACACGGTGAACGACACCCGGCGCTTGATTGATTACCTCGTCACGCGGCCGGACATCGCCCCGGACCGGATTTATCTGTGCGGGGCGAGTTACGGCGCCATCACGGGCACCACCGCCACCGCGTTTGACCAACGCATCCGCGCCGCCGTGCTGATTTACGGGGGCGGTAATCTGCGGAAACTGCTCTCCGCCGATGTGGTTCGGGAAGAACTGAGGCGTTGGCGGTTTCCGTTTTACGCGGTTGCCTGGTACTTCGGCAGCGTGTTCGATCCGGTCCGGTACGTCGGCCAGATCTCGCCCCGACCGGTGCTCCTCCAAAATGGGAAGGCGGACACGATGGTGTCACCCGCCGCCGCCAGCGCTTTGCAGGACGCGGCCCGGCAACCCAAAACGATTCTTTGGTACGAGGGCGATCACCTGGGAAAAACCCGGGACCTGGATATGCCGTTGACCACCCGGGTCCTGGCGGACGCGCTGACATTCATCCAGGATGTGGACGCAAAGGCGACCGCGGGAAGCGCCACGGCCAAGAACCGATGAGATCAAATGCTGCTCAGACATTATGACTGTGCGATTGGCTTGAGCCGGAATTCCTGGCGACTCGCGAAATGGGTTGGCTGCGCGTTGTTGGTTGTCTCGCTCACCGGTCAGCGCGCATCCGCCGCACCCGATAACTTGCGGGTTGGCGTTTATTGCACCGCGGGCGATGTGCAGCATTATCTGGCAACGCCCGCCGCGAGGCAGCGGGTTCTCCGCGCCATTCAACCCTTGAGCGTCGCGCGCCTGTTTCTGGAAGGCCGGCGCGGTGACGAATATGTGGCGCCGAATCAGTTGCGCGCGATCCGTGAATTCTTTGCCACGAACGGGATTGCGTGCAGCGGTGGAATCGCGACTGTGCCCGGGGCGGACTTTGGCACGCGCCAGACCGGCGATCTGGCCTGGCTGAACTGGGAGTCCCCCAAGACTCGCGCGGGCGTGGCGCAATTCTTCACCGAAAACGCGCCGGTCTTTGAAGAGCTGATTGTGGATGACTTTTTCGCCACGGGAGACACTTCGCCGGCGTCGGAGGCCGCAAGAGGGTCGCGATCCTGGGGCGATTATCGCCGAGACCTGTTGGTCTCGTTAATCGAGCCGCTGATCGTGCAGCCGACGCGGAAAGCGAACCCGCACGCCCGGCTCATCATCAAATTTCCGCAGTGGTACGACCGCTTTCATCTTTTCGGCTACGATCCGGCGCGGATGGCCCGGCCGTTTGCGGAAGTCTGGGTTGGCACGGAAGTCCGGGATCCGCAAACGCAGCGGATGGGGTTTGTGCAGCCGACCGAGGGCTACATGAACTTCCGCTGGCTGACATCGGTCGCGGGCAAGAAGGTGCGCGGAGCGTGGTTTGATCACATCGAATGCCGCGCGCAGAATTTTGTGGA
>CAYHFK010000054.1:0-18607 GCA_964355895.1 uncultured Bifidobacterium sp.
CCGTCGCCCGCAGTGAGCACCTTGAAGTTCAACTTGGTCAGCACGGCGCGCAGGATGTTGCGCACGGCCGCCTCGTCATCCACCACGAGGATCGTCTCGCCGTGACCACGGAAGGTCGTATCGGTTTTGGTCAGCAAGGCGGTGTTACCGGCGTCGGAACCGTAGGCTGGCAGATAAACCGCGAAGGTGGTCCCTTGTCCCGGAGTCGAGTAAACCTGGACGAAGCCGCCATGGCTCTTGACGAGGCCGATCACGGTGGAAAGGCCGAGACCCGTCCCTTTCTCCGGCCCTTTGGTGGTGAAGAACGGTTCGAAGATGTGTTCCAGAATCTCCGGCGGGATGCCGGTGCCGGTGTCCGTGACCCGCCACACGACATAGGAGCCGGGCTTGGCCTCCGGGACGGTACGGGCATAGACCGTGTCAATCTCCATGTTCTCCGCTTTCAGGGTCAGCGTGCCGCCCTCGGGCATGGCGTCGCGGGCGTTGACGCACAGGTTGAGCAATACCTGGTGGAGTTGCGTGGCATCACCCAGGATCGTCCGGAGGTCCTTCTCGTAACTGGTTTGCAATTGGAGGTTCTTGGGGAAGGTGCTCCGGATCAGTTTCTCCATCTCCTTGAGCAGATGCCGCGGCTGGACGAGGAGGCGTTCGCCCTCGGCGCCTTTGGCGAAGGTCAGGAGTTGTTTCACCATGTCCGCCCCGCGCTTGGCGCTGGCTTGAATCATTTCGAGATAATTGGTCGCCGTGTCCGGGAACTCCAGCCGCAACAATTCGGTGGCCATCAGGATGGGCGCGAGGGCGTTGTTGAGGTCATGCGCCACCCCCCCGGCCAGCGTACCGATGCTCTCCAACCGTTGCGTGCGCAGCAGATGGCTTTCGGTCAGCTTGCGCTCGGTGATGTCCTGCGCCACGCCGGCGATGCGATAGATTTCGCCAGTCTGATTTCTCACCGGATAGCCACGGTCATGAATCCAGCGAATCTTCCCATCCGGTCGGACGATGCGATATTCCTCGTCGTAAGTGCCGGTTGGCTGGTTGGTGAAAGCGGCCTGGAAGATGCGCTCGCGGTCTTCCGGATGAATGGCGTCCAGCCAGTTGCGCGGCGACGCAACCAGCGAGGCGCAGGTCCGGCCCCAAACCGTCTCGTAGGCCGGCGAGATATAAACCATCTGGTTTTTCGCCACATCCGTCATCCAAAAGACCTCGTTGATGTGCTCGGCCAGTTGCCGGAGGCGCTCCTCGCTTTCGCGCAGGTCTTGCAACACAGAGGAGGAGAAGGATTCCAACTTCTGGTTGGCCGTTTCAAGCTGGCTGGCGCGGGCGCGCAACTCGGTATTCAGTTGGATAACCTGCTCCTCCGCCTCCTTGCGCCCGGTGACATCGCGGAAAATGCCGCGCGTGGCCACGGGCCTGCCGTTCTCGAAGTGTACGGTCACGCGGCCTTCCACCGCGACGGCGTGCCCGTCCTTGGCCCGGAAGACCATCTCGAACATCCCCACGTCTTCGCCGGCCATGAGCCGTTGGAACAGCCCGCCGCAGCGCTCGCGGTAGTCGGGATGGATGATGTCGAAGATGATCAGCGCCGCCAGATCGTCCTTGGAATAGCCGAGGGTTTCATGCCAGGCGCGGTTCACAAAGAGGATGTGCCCGTCCGGCGCGACGCTCTGGATAATGTCGCTCGTGCCGTCAAAGAGGTCGCGGAGTCGCGCCTCCGCTCGTTGGCGCAGCCGGTTCTCGCGCAGGACGAGTGCGAATACGATGATCAGCAGGGCGAAGCTCAGGCCGGTGCCGATAACGGTTAGCCAACGGGTGATGTTCGCTTCGCGCCCGGCCTGGGCCGCGCGCTGGTCCAGCAGCGCCCGCGCCCGTGCGTCTATCCGGGTAATCTGGTCGCCAATCTGGTCCGTCAAGTTCTTGCCCTTGAGAGTAAGAAGTTCCTGCACGGCGGCCTCGAACCCGGCGTTCTGGCGCAGGTCCACATTGCGCCTGGCAAAGGCAATCCGCTCCGCGAGCAGCGGCGCCAAGGTGGAGAGGTTGGCTTTTTGCTCCCCGTCGTCAATCCGTTGCGCCAGCAGGCGCTTTTGTTCCTCGACCGATTTGAGACTGTCTTCAAACACCTTCAGCAACGCCGGCTTGCCGGTCAGCAGGTAGCCGCGCTGGTCGCTTTGGACGCGCTCGATTAGCATCAGCAGCCGGTCCAGTTCGTCATTCATGCGTTCCGTGTGGGCCACCAATGCCGCCGCCTCCTGCATGCGGGTGATGTGACGCCAGCCGAACCACGCCACGCCACTGAGCAGCGCCAGCGCCACGGCGAATCCCGCGAACAATTTATCTGGCTGTTTTACTTTCATCCTTACCTCAATGCTAATTGCGGCTCGGCCGTGCCAGGGAGCGACGGCTTTTTCAGGCTGAACAACGCTTGGTTTCGGTCATGGGCATGACCATATTGTTTCCAGTGATTGCTCTGATTTGGAGCAAAATGTCTCAACCAGATGATAACTTCAAGCGTTAATTTAGATTCGTTTTTTATTCATTTCTATGCCAAACAAAAATCGACGGAAGAAACAGACGGGGTTGAACAAGGTTTGGGCTGATGGCAAGACGGCGAACGTCGTCGGGCGGCTGGTGCGCGAGCTACGCCGAAAGTGCGGCTGCACCCAGAAGCAACTGGCAGCGCGGTGCCAGGTGCGCGGCTTGAATCTTTCGCGCGGCACGCTGGCTAAAATCGAAGCCCGCGTGCGGTTCATCAAGGCGTGCGAACTTTATATCATCGCCAAGGTCTTGAACGTGCCGATGGAAGATTTTTATCCGCCCGGTTTCGGCGGCCAACGCAGCCGGTGATGCGGACTGAAAACGCGCCGGCAGGGAGCGCATCCGCACACTGCCCGCTCCGGAGTGCGACCGGTCCCCGGTCGCAGCGCGTGATGGTGGAGTGGCTGCAAAATTTATTGGCGCTTCCGGGGCGGGCGACACGCTGCGGGCGAGGGACCGCCCGCACTCCGGGGCCGGGCGCGGATGCGCCTCTTACTTCGTCTCCTACCGGGTTTCGCTTGTCATTTTCTTCAAGGCCATGTTCCCTACGGTCGCTATGAATCCATTCCCATTCCGACCCAGGCATGCCGCCTGCCGCTGGTTGACGATTTCCTTCGCCGCTCTGCTCAACCTGGCTTTCACAGCGCTCGCGCAGCCCAAGTTGGCGCTGATCACAACTCGCGATCTCCAATCCATTTTCAACGGCACCAACCTCGACGGTTGGATTCAGCGCGGCGGCAAGGCGAAGTATGCGGTCGAGGACGGCGTCATCGTCGGCACGACCGTCAAAGGCGAGCCGAACAGTTTTCTTTGCACGCAGAAGGAATACGGCGATTTCATTCTCGAACTGGAGCTCAAGGCGGACGAGAGCTTGAACTCCGGGGTGCAGATTCGCAGCCATTGTTTCGATCACGCGACGGCTTACGACTGGGGCAACACGCCGATCAAAATCCCGGCGGGCCGCGTGCATGGCTACCAGATCGAAGTGGATCATCGTCCGGAACGGCGTTGGAGCGGCGGCGTCTATGAAGAAGGCCGGCGCGGGTGGCTGTTTGATCTGACCAAAAACACAAGCGGCGGCGCGGCCTTCAAGTTTGGGGAGTGGAACCAGTACCGCATCGTGTGCCAGGGCGGCTCGATCAAGACGTGGATCAACGGCGTGGCGGCGGCCGACCTCGTGGATTGCGTCACCCTGAACGGCTTTATCGCCCTGCAAGTTCACAACCACGACCAGGCGGGCCTGCGAGTGCGCTTCCGCAACATTCGATTACAGAACCTCGGCCAACACGTCTGGAAGCCGCTGTGGGACGGCAAAACGTTGAATGGTTGGCACCTCATCGGCAAGGGCGATTGGAAGATCACGGACGGAGCCATTCACGCCACGAACGCCAAGGACGAAAAGGAATTCGGGCATCTCGTGACCGACCGGGGGTTTTCGGATTTCACCGTGCGCTTGAAATACAAGTCGGTGAAGGGCAACAGCGGACTTTACTTCCGCATCGAAGAGAAAGGCTTCAGCGGCGTTTCCGGCTTCCAGGCGGAGATTGACGCAGAGAAAGACGCGGGCGGACTTTACGAAACGAATGGGCGCGCATGGGTGAGCCAACCGTCCCCAGCCGACGTGAAGAAATGGTTCCGACCGCAGGACTGGAACACCATGACCGTGTCCGCGCGCGGCCGACGCATTACCGTGGCGGTGAACGGCCATCAATCGGCGGAGTTGCTCGGCGACCCGGGTCGCACCGAAGGCCGGGTCGCGCTGCAGGTGCATGGCGGGCAGGACGTGGAGGTTTTCTTCAAGGATATCGAGATCCTGGAATAACCTGGCCGACGATCTTCAGGTGTAACTGCAAGTGGCGGGCAAGATTAAGCCGGAACCATGCAGTTGAAAATTGGACCGCCCGCGCGGTCACGGCGTAGGACCGGCGTCGCGCCGGTTTCCATCTGCGAGCAGGGGCCCCACCGTTTGGTGACGCTTTGAGGAGGGCGAACCGCTTCCCACCAACGCGACTGGCTCAAAGTTAGCGACCGGCGCGACGCCTGTCCGACGGCATCGTTCCGGTTAAGACCGAATCCGATCTGCCCGCCAACTCCAGTCACTCCCCGTCAGGTTGAAGAACTTGAAGTTGTCGGCCCGATTTATTACATATCCACCGCTGTGCGCGAAATCTTCGAATCTCAACTGGTGGCTCCCCCCGTCGTGCCGGTACTCCACCCGCAATTCCGTCCGGCCATTCTTGCCCTGCGCTCCTTCGGAGAACAGGTCCGGCAGTCGGGCAAACCCCAACCGATCCGCATCGCCCTCGAACAGGCGGACGGCTCGGTCTATTACTTCCATACCGAAATCTTTCCCGAGGGTCATCCTTCCGCCGCCGGCAACTACCACCACATCGAACGCATCGTAAAGTTTCTGCTCTGGTCGCGGGGCGGCTGGCGGATTTATTTCGACGGCCCGGCCGCCATCGCCGCGCAGCTCACCGCGCATTATCGCAACGACGCCACGGGCAGGTTTGACTCGGACATGGTCGGCACAAAAATGTTCGATCACCCGCTCGAAGTCGTGAACACACGCGACCTCCCGCCGGAACGTTCCCAAAGCAAACCGCTCGGTCGCCATCTGGACGGATGCCGTATTGGCTTCGATCTCGGCGGCAGCGACCGCAAGACGGCAGCGGTCATTGACGGCAAGGTTGTGTTCAGCGAGGAGACGGTTTGGGATCCCTATTTTCATCCCGACCCGCAATATCACTTCGACGGCATCATGGATTCGCTGAAGCAGGCGGCGGCGCATTTGCCGCGCGTGGACGCCATCGGCGGCAGCGCGGCGGGCGTTTATGTGAACAACCGCGTGAAGGCCGCGTCGCTCTTTCGCGGTGTGCCGGCGGATTTGTTCAACTCGCGGGTGAAGGATATGTTCCTCGACGTGAAGCGGGCCTGGAACAACATCCCGTTCGAGGTGGTGAATGACGGCGAAGTCACCGCCCTTGCCGGTTCGATGGCGCTGGGCAAAAATGCCGTGCTCGGCATCGCGCTCGGCACCAGCACCGCCGCCGGTTACGTGACGCGGGACGGCAACATCACCTCGTGGCTCAACGAACTGGCGTTCGTGCCCGTGGATTACGACCTTAAAGCGGCCTGCGACGAATGGTCCGGCGATTACGGCGTGGGCGCGCAGTATTTCTCCCAACAAGCCGTGGGCCGCCTCCTGCCCGCCGCCGGCATCCAAGCGCCGCCGGACATGCCGTTGCCGGAAAAACTCAAGCTTGTGCAATCGCTCATGGCTCAGGGCGACGAACGGGCGCGGAAAATTTACCAGACCATCGGGGTCTATCTCGGTTACTTCATCGCGCATTGCGCGGAGTTTTACGATTTGCAAAACGTGCTCATCCTCGGGCGGGTCACCAGCGGCACGGGTGGGGATTTGATCGTCACGACGGCGCAGGAAACGTTGCAATCGGGATTCCCGAATTTGGCGCGGCAAATCGAGCTGCATGTCCCGGACGAAAAGATGAAGCGGCACGGCCAGGCCATCGCGGCGGCCAGTTTGCCTGATCTCGGTTAGCCTTCTTTGCATGAATCCTTACCAACAATTTGTCACCGACTCCGTGCGCCTCGTGCAGGATGCCCGGTCGTTTCCGCTCGGCGGTTTTCCGCCGGCGCCGCGCCCTGACCTCGCCCACGACGCCCCAAAGGCATTGTTCTTCGCCCCGCATCCCGATGACGAAACCATCGTGGGCGCGCTGGCGTTGCGAATTTTCCGCGAGGCGAAAATGAACCTCATCAATGTCGCCGTCACGCAAGGCAGCAAGCGGGAACGGCAAGCCGAACGCCTGGTCGAATTGCAGAACGCGTGCAACTATCTCGGCTATGGCGTGGAGACAACCGGGCCCAATGGACTCGAAAAAGTCACCCCCAAGACGCGCCAGGACGACCCGCCGCTTTGGTCCCGCATGGTCGGGGTTATCGCCGACATCCTCGTCCAGCATCAGCCGCGCGTGATTTTGTTCCCCCACGAACGCGACTGGAACGGCACGCACATTGGCGTTCACCATCTCGTGATGGACGCGCTCAAGCAAATGCCAATGGGCTTCGAGTGTTACCTCGTCGAGACGGAGTTCTGGGGCGCGATGGACGATCCGAATCTCCTCGTTGAAGTCGGCGAGCAGGATTTGGCCGACCTCATCACGGCAACGACTTTCCATGTGGGTGAAGTTAAACGGAATCCCTATCACCTGCTGCTCCCGGCCTGGTTGATGGACAACGTGCGCCGCGGCGCCGAACTCGTCGGCGGCCAAGGCGGGGCGGCCCCGGACTTTACCTTTGCCGCGCTCTACCGGCTGCGCAAATGGTCGCAACGCCGCGTGGCGAGCGTCTTGCCGGGCGGAAAGTTTTTGTCAAAGGCGGAAAACCCGGCGCACCTTTTCCCATGAACCCCAAGTTCATGCGGGCCGCCATCCGCATCTCGCTCGCGAAGATGCGCGGCAATCACGGCGGGCCGTTTGGCGCCGTCGTGGTGCGCCGGGGAAAAATCGTCGGGCGCGGCTGGAATCAAGTCACCTCCACGAACGATCCCACGGCCCACGCGGAAGTTTCGGCCATCCGCGATGCGTGCCGGCGCTTGAAAACCTTTCAACTCGACGACTGCGAGCTTTACACCAGTTGTGAGCCGTGCCCGATGTGTCTCGCGGCGATTTACTGGGCGCGCTGCCGCCGCGTCTATTACGGGAACACGCGCCAGGATGCGGCGCGCATTGATTTCGACGACGACTCCATCTACCGCGAAATCGCCCGCCCCATCGCCCGCCGAACAATTCCGATGCAGCAACTTCTCCGGGACGAAGCCCAAGCCGCGTTCGCCGAGTGGAAGGACAAGTCCGACAAGGTCCGCTATTGAGCAACTGGCGGGCGGGAAGCATCCGCTGGCTGCGGTCATCCCTCCTTTGCTCTGGGCTTCCATCTGAAATCAGCAGCAAACTTCAAGAAATCGCAGGAAGAGCCTTGTCCCCCGTAATGGGGACTGGTTGGAAAAAGAAGCTCCTGTAAGATGACCTCGTTGTTGGACGCAAAAGTGCAGATTACCGTGTGTGCAGTAAGGCGTAAAACTGCGGCGCCGCCGAAGGCAACCTTGATTAAGTGATTTGAAATTGTGTGAGTGGTTCTCGGGCAAAGGGTCGAACGAAAGTTCGGCCCTTTCGCTTTTCCAGGAAGACTTGCAGCCCTTTCCCACGCCAGCCGGAAAGAAGAACAGGGGGAGATTGCCGAAGGCGGCAAAAGCGGCTGCAACTATATCGCCCGAAGCTGGAAGCCTATGAGGCAGTTTCAAAACCCCGTAGCCGCCGCCGTGAGTCGGCTCAAAGGGTTCGGAAATTAGAGCGGACTCACGTCCGCGGCTACCGTTTTGAACGAAGCTCCTATTTATTCTTTTTCAGCTCTTCTCTGATTTGCCGCAGCAGTAATGCTATCACGAAAATCACAAGGAGAGTCGAAAGTTCGAACAACCGTCCTGCCGTGTAGTAGCCGCCGAGAATCGTGTGTCCCATAAGGGACGCCGCTTTTTTCAAAACAGAGATAGCCAGGAGCACCAAAGCCGTGGCAAAGAAAAGCCGAGAAACCAGTGAATTTAATTTTGCAATGTCCATACAGTTTTCCTCAATGTTTTCAGGTTAACGGATGATTAGTTGTTGGTCGCGCTTAGTGTGTGGCACCGTATCAGGGGTGGTGGGGGTGTCAAGCGGCAAATCCTTCCGGTCCGGGCGCTTCTCGAAAAGCAACCACCGGAGGCCGCCTTCCTTTTGTGCGGGCTTGGAACCCATCGCCGACCGCGCTGAGAGCGCCGCCCTACTCGGCGGCATCGCCCGTGGCTGGCCGCCAAAGCGTCGCGCCTGCGCGCCAAGCCAACGGTTCAGGTGCCGGAACGCGCTTTGAAAAACTTCTCCGCATATTTGCCCAGCAGATCCGCCTCGAGATTCACCGCATCGCCCACTTTCCGATCGCGCAGCGCCGTGATCGCGTAAGTGTGCGGGATGATCCAGATGCGGAAGCTGGTCTTCTTTACCGCCGCGACGGTGAGGCTGATGCCATCCACCGCGATCGAGCCTTTGTGAATCAGGTAACGCATGACTTCCGGCGGCGCGGCGATGTCGAGCACATGATCCCGGCCCACGCGTTCCCATTTCGTGATCCGGCCCAAGCCATCCACGTGGCCGGTGACGAAATGTCCGCCGAGTTCGCCGTCCGCGCGCAACGGGCGCTCGAGGTTCACCAGGGAACCGACCTTGGCGAACTGCAGGTTGGTCAACCGCCAGGATTCCTGGAGCAGGTCGAACTGGATCAGCCGGTCCCGTCCGCGCGGGGCGAGTTTCACGACCGTCAGGCAACAGCCATTCACCGCCACACTCGCGCCGAGCTTCAGCCCGCGCCCGACGGCATGGGCCCGAACGGTGAGTTGAATGGCTTTCTTGGTCGGCCGGATGGCTTCAACCGTTCCGGCTTCTTCGACAATACCTGTGAACATTTCGGGAGAAGCTAAGGTTACCGAGAAACCGCGTCGAGCCGTGTTTTGCCAAACCACACGCAGGTCTTGCCATCAAGCAGCAACCCGCGCCGTCAGCAACAAATCCGGCCCGAGCTTGCGCCATTTGACTTCGCGGAGTTGAATCACCTCGCTCAATGTCTTCACGCCGTCACCCGCCACGCCTTTGCGGGAATCGCGCCCGCCGAGAATTTTCGGCGCGTAGAAAAAGGCGACGCGCTGCGCGAAACCACCGAGCAGGAAAGATGCATTCACCTCGCCGCCGCCTTCCACCAGCAGGCTTGTGACATTCTCGACGCCCAGTTTGCGCAACAGCCAGCCCAGATCGAGTGCGGAGTGCGGAGTGCGGAGTGCGGAATCCTTCAGGGGTGCAACCAGCACGTTCACGCGGCGGGCCAGGGCCGCGACACGTTTCCGGGGCGCGCGCGTACTCACCACAATCGTCGTCAACGCCGCCTGCTCATCGCTCACGACCTTTGCGGTCAGCGGCGTGCGAGCCATTGAATCCAAAACGATGCGGCGCAACCTTGGATGTTGGATGTTCCCTTTTGATTTTGACCCACGGCGAAAAGTAAGACTCGGATCATCTTTGAGAATCGTGTTGATCCCGACGAGAATCGCATCGCTGCCCTGCCGGAGTTTCATGCCGCACGCCCGCGCCGGCTCGCCCGTGATCCATTTCGACTCGCCGCTGGCCGTGGCAATTTTGCCATCGAGCGTCATTGCCGCCTTCACGGTGACGAACGGCGTGTGGTGGATCATCCAGTGATTGAACGCCTCGTTCAGCCGCGCGCATTCGTCGGCCAGTTTTTGGTAGGGCGCGTCACTCCGTGCGCGCCGCCGGCGGGCATTTGGGTTCTGAACGGGGCGCGCGGAGCGACGCGCCCTACCTTCGCCTGATTCGTTGCCCAGCAATACGACCTCAAGTCCCGCGCGCCGCAGGATTTTGAAACCGCGCCCCGAATGTTTCGGGTTCGGGTCCACCGCGCCGCCGACCACGCGCTGGATGCCGGCGGCCATGATGGCTTCCGTGCAGGGCGGCGTGCGACCATGCGTGCAACACGGTTCAAGCGTCACGTAAAGGGTCGCACCCCTGGGATTGTGGCCGCGCTTGTCGGCGTCGCGGAGCGCCTCGATTTCCGCGTGCGGCCCGCCCGCCCGCCGATGCCAGCCGCGCCCGATGACTTTGCCGCCCTTCACCAACACCGCGCCCACCATCGGATTCGGCGAAGTCACGCCATAGCCACGCCGGGCGAGCCGCAAGGCGAGGCGCACATTTTCGCTCAGGTTAGAAAGTTTTGGCCGGTTCATCTGCTTGCGGGTCAATATAGCGGCCCGCGCCGAGCGGCTCAAATCATTCCCTTTGCACAAGCCCAACGGCTCGCAAAACACGATTCGCTGAAGACGCCGGCGCTCTGAGCCGGGCTTGCGCCGGTTTGACGGACACATTCGATGCGCCACCTAAACTCGCGAATTGTTTCCCTGAAACGATGGCGCTGATCGCTTTGACCTCCCTGCCAGACGCTCCTTTTCTCAACGGTCGTTACTTTCCGCTTTGGTCCCAGCGCGGGTTTGTTAGGCTGCCGCCATGGAAATGTTTTACAAGATTTTGAAGACCGCCGTGGACGGTCACGCGTCGGACGTGCATCTCAAGATCGGGACGCCGGTGGTGTTCCGCATCCATCGCGAGTTGATCGCCATCGAGTGTCCGCATCCAACCCAGGACTGGATGAACCGGGTGGTCGAGGGCATCCTGCCGCCGCATCTGCGCAAAAAGGTCGAGGACGAGCGCGAGGTGGACTTCTCCTATTTCGTGCCGGGCATCGGGCGTTTCCGCACCAACCTTTTTCAACAACGCGGCCAGTGGTGTCTGGCGATGCGCTACGTGAAAACAAATGTGCCGAGCTTTCAGGAACTCGGCTTGCTGGAGCAGATCAAGATGATCGCCGAGGCCCCGCGCGGCATCGTGCTGGTGGCGGGTTCGACGGGTTGCGGCAAATCCACCACCCTGGCGGCGATGCTGGAACACATCAACGCCAGCTTCAAAAAACACATCATCACCCTCGAAGACCCGATTGAATACGTGTTTGAGGACAACCAGTCCGTCATCGAGCAGCGCGAGGTCGGGTTGGACACGCTGTCGTTTCATCACGCGCTCAAACACGTTCTGCGGCAGGATCCGGACATTATCATGATCGGCGAAATGCGCGACGACATCAGCTTCACCTCGGCGATGAGCGCGGCGGACACGGGGCATCTGGTATTGTCCACGCTGCACACCACCAATGCGTCGCAGTCCATCAGCCGCATCCTGGATTTCTTCGATGCCAGCGAGCGCGAGCAGATCCGCCGTCAACTCGCGGGCACCTTGCAGGCCGTGGTCTGCCAGCGCATGGTGCCAACCATTGCCGGCACGATGACGCCCGCGATGGAGATCATGATCAACTCGGCGACGGTGAAAAAGTTGATCGAGGAAAACCGCCTCGACAAGCTCCCCGCCGCCATCGAAACCGGCATGGACGACGGGATGCTCAACTTCAATCAATCGCTGTTCAACCTCGTCAAAGCGGGCAAGGTGTCCGAGAAGGATGCGCTGGCCAAGGCGACCAATCCGCAGGCGCTGGAGATGAATTTCAAAGGCATCTTCCTCGACGAAGGCCGCCGGATTCTGGGGGGTTAGGCGGCGGACATCGGATCGGAGTTGTCGGCGCGGCGGAAGCGTTTGCTGCCGTTCGCCGGCTGGCGCCGGAACGCCCGCTCACCGCTTCGGGGCGATGTAAATGCCGCTCTTGGCGACGCCCTTCAAGATCATTTCAATCGTGCAGTCAACCGCCCCGAGATTCTCGCGCACGACCTGAAGCGCGTTCCCGCCGAGTTGCTCGCGGCGCGCGGGGTTGGACAACAACTCCGCAAAGGCGACCTCCAATTCCGCCGCGTCCCGCACCTGCACGACCGCATCCCGTGCCCGGAAAATATCCACGACGTCGGTGAAGTTTTGCATGTTCGGACCGCAAACCACCGCCTTGCCGAGCGCGCCCGGTTCGATGGGATTTTGCCCGCCCTTCGCCGCAAGGCTTTTGCCGACGAACACCACGGTGGCCAGTTCGTAGAAATATCTCAGTTCGCCGGTGGTGTTGACGAGCAGGCCGTGCAATTCACCCGGCGCAAACCGGGTGTGCCCGTTGATCTTGCTGCGCAGGGCGAACTTCACGCCCCGCGCGGCCAGTTCCCGTCCCGCGTCGCGACTGCGCTCGAAGTGCCGCGGGACCACGATGAGAAAAAGCTCCGGAAAACGCGGCCGCAACCGGAGGTAAATGTCCGCGAGGATGGCCTCCTCCCCCGCATGCGTGCTGCCACAGACGAGGATGGGAGCGTTCGCCGCCACACCGAGTTGCGCCAGTAGCGCCGCCGCGTTCAACGTCCGCGGCCCATCCAGTTTGGCGGCGTCAAACTTCAGACTGCCGACGAGGTGGATCGCCTCCGGCCGGCAACCGATTTCGCGCAAGCGCGCCGCATCCGCCTTGCTTTGCGCACCGACGCCGGTGAACGAAGCGAACAGCGGTCGGAACAAAAACGCGAAGCGCCGGTAGCCGCGATAAGAACGATCCGACAGCCGGGCATTCACGAGAAAGAGCGGAATGCCCAGGGCCGTCGCCCGCCAGATGAAGTTGGGCCAGATCTCGGCTTCGACCAGAATGATCGCCTCCGGATTGACGGTGCTAAGCGCGCGGGAAACAAATTTCCGCCGGTCCACCGGGTAATAGATCTTGCTGACGTGCGTGGGTAGCTTCTTCTTAAGCTCGCCCATGCCGGTGGTGGTGGTGGTGGAGACGATGATCTTGGCGTTCGGCAGGCGCGGTTCGAGCGCGCGGATGAGTTGGGCGCAGAGATTCACCTCGCCGACGCTGACGGCGTGCAGCCAGAGGTTGTGGCGATTGGTGATGGCCTGCTTGAGTTTGGTGTCGTACTGGCCGAAGCGTTCACCAAAACCGGCCAGCCAGTTGCCGCGCCGCAGCAGCCGCCAGAAATAGTACGGCGACGACACGAGGAAAAAGCCCCAGAATAAAATGTTGTAAAAAGTGCGCACGCTTCTGATCCACCCACGACCCACTACTCTTCGGAAATTGTGGCCCTGGGTAAAGCAAATGTTTCCGACAGCAACTGTTTCCCGTCCGGACGACCCGGGTAACGCCGGGCGTCCCGCCGGACGGGCGCGTGTCTCGCCGCCCGGAGGCGGGTGCGATTATCCCTGCGGCCACGGCGTGGTGCGCGGCCTCAATGCATACCTGAGCGGATTCCGCCGGGCGGGACAACCGGCTCTACGGCAGGCGGGACGCCCGCCGCCACGGGGCCTTCAAAAACGCAGATGCTTCACCGTCAGCCCGCGATTGATGAGTTGGTGGAGCGAATCAATCCCGATACGCAGATGCTTGTCGAGGAATTCCTTCGTCACCTTCTGGTCACTCGTGGCGGTCTTCACCCCTTCGGACACCATGGGTTGATCGGACACCAGCAACAGCGCCCCGGTGGGAATCTCGTTGAAAAATCCCGTGATGAAAATCGTCGCCGTTTCCATATCAATCCCGATGCAGCGAAGCTGGCGCAGATATTTTTTGAACTTTTCGTCGTGCTCCCAGACGCGGCGGTTGGTCGTGTAAACCGTGCCCGTCCAGTAATCGCGCCGGTGATCGCGGATCGTGGTGGAGATGGCCTTCTGCAAGCTGAACGCGGGCAACGCGGGAACTTCCGGTGGGAAATAATCATTCGACGCGCCTTCGCCGCGAATGGCCGCGATGGGCAAAATGAGATCGCCCAGATTTGCCACATGTTTCAGCCCGCCGCACTTGCCGAGAAACAAAACCGCTTTCGGCGAAATGGCGTGCAGCAAATCCATCACCGTCGCCGCGCTGGCGCTGCCCATGCCGAAATTGATGATCGTGATGCCGCCGGCCGTGGCGTTGGGCATGGGGCGATCCTCCCCGCGCACGGGCACGTCGTGCCACTGGGCGAACCGGCGGACGTAATTGTTGAAGTTGACCAGCAGGATGTGCTCGCCGAACTCCTTGAGCGGCGTGCCGGTGTAACGCGGCAGCCAGTTGGCGACGATCTCGGCTTTCGTTTTCATGCGTTGCCAAAGTTCTTTCCCACAGTTTGGAGTTTCCAGCAAGCCGGAACGCACCGTCGGAACGCGCGCTATGTCAGAACGCGCGCTTGCCTTTGGGGCGCACGTCAGGAAGCATTCGCCCGTTATGGGACACGTCAAACTACACATTCCGGGACCGGTCGAAGTCAGCGAGAAAACCTACCAGGCGTTTTGCGCGCCGATGATCGGCCACCGCGGCCAGGGCTACAAAGATCTCGTCGCAAAAATCCAGCCGCAGCTCCAGCAGTTGCTCGCCACGAAGCAACTCGTTTATCTCTCCACCTCCAGCGCGTGGGGCGTGATGGAAGGTGCGATCCGCAATCTCGTCGCGAAAAAGGTTTTGAACTGCATGTGCGGCGCGTTCTCGGACAAATGGCTCGACGTGGCGAAACGCTGCGGCAAACCCGCCGAGGGATTACAGGTGGATTGGGGTTCGCCGATTCGCCCCGAGCAGATTGACGCGAAGCTCGCCACCGGCCAGTTCGATGCGCTCACCCTCATTCACAACGAGACCTCGACCGGCACGATGAGTCCGCTCGCCGAGATCGCCGCGCTCAAGAAAAAATATCCCGACGTGATGTTCATCGTGGACTCGGTCAGCTCAATGACCGCCCTCCCGATCCAGTTTGACGAGTTGGGCATTGACGTTCTGCTCGCCGGCACGCAAAAGGCGTTCGCGATGCCGCCAGGCTTTGCCGTCTTTGTCTGCTCCCCCGCCGCGCTCGCGAAAGCCGCGACGATGAAGGATCGCGGCTATTACTTCGACTTCGTCGAGTTCCAGAAGAACGCCGAGCAAAGCATGACCCCCAGCACGCCGAGTATTTCGCACACGTACGCGCTCAGTTCCAAGCTGGACGAATTCTTCGCAGAGGGATTGGAGAATCGTTACACGCGGCATCGCAAAACCAACCAGATGACCCGCGACTGGGCGGCGAAGCACGGCTTCACGTTGTTCCCGGAAACGGGTTTTGAGTCCATCACCCTCACCTGCGTCAACAACGGCGCGAAACCCGGCGGCCGCACCGTGGACGTGGCCAAGCTGCAAAAGCTCGTGAAGGATCAAGGCTTCCTGATTGACGGCGGCTACGGAAAGATCAAGGGCACAACCTTCCGCCTCTCGAACATGGGCGACGAAACCGAGGCCACGATGAACCAGCTCTACGCCGCGCTCGACCAGGCGATGGGTCCGTTGTGAGGTTTACCTTCGTGCGACATTGCTTTTTTCCCAGCCCGATGACACTTTAGCGCCATGAGCATGGCCGATTTGATGCGTGAAGTTGCCGCCCTGCCGCCGAAGCGGCAGAACGAGTTGGCGGCGTTTCTCCTCCATCTTCGCCTCCAGCAGGATCCGGCCTGGCGCACCGAAATGACGCGCCGGATTGATGACCGCAATCCAAAGAACTGGGTGCGTCTTGAAGACTTGGAAAAGTCACTCGGCAAGAGGAAGCGGAAATGATCGCTTATTCGGTCTTTGTGGGATCCCACATTGCTGAATTGTTCCCGCAGATGAAGTTCAAGGAGCGGAATCAGATTCTCCGCCTGTTTAACAAACTTCGCACCCGTCCGTTTCTGGAGGGTGACTACGTCGAACGGGACAGCATCGGACGGCTCATGCAAGTGGTGATCGTCGGACAAAGTGCCTTGGTTTTTTGGGCCGACCACGCGGTCAAGGAAGTCAAAATCATTGACCTCAGATTCGCAGGCCATTGACCACTCCAGCTTCCAATTACAAACTCGTTCAACTCGTTAGCGGCGATTACAGCATCCATTCGCTGGCGCACGGCGAAACCTTTCATCCGGTCATCGGCCCGGTCGCCGAGGCGGAGGCGCTTTACGTCAATCAACTTCAACTCCGCAAGCGCCTCAAAAAACATTCCGGGGAATTCGTGATCTGGGATGTCGGCTTGGGTGCGGCTGCCAACGCGCTCACTGTCCTGCGCGCCACGCGGGATCTGGCGTGCCCGGTTCGGCTCGTGAGCTTTGACTGCACGATTGAGCCGCTGGCGTTCGCTCTGCAACATGCGGCTGCGCTCGGCTACTTCGGCGGCTACGAAACGCAAACCCGGGCCATTCTCGATCAGCGCGCCATTCAGTTCACCGACGGGGCGCATGACGTGAATTGGCAACTTCAGCTCGGGGATTTTCCGACGTGGCTGGCCGCAGAAGCGGAGCGCCGACCTGTGGTGGCAGGCATCCTGCCTGCCGTAGAGCCGGGCGTCTCGCCCGGCGGACGGTCGCCGGATAGTTCCAGGCCTTTCAAATCTTTGCGCGCGGGTCCGGGCGGCAAGATGCCGCCCTCTACGGCAGGCGGGACGCCTGCCGCTACGCCGCCACCCCACGCGATTTTGTTCGACGCCTTTTCACCCGCCAAGAATCCCACGATGTGGACGCTGCCGCTCTTCACCAACTTGTTTCAACGACTCGACCCGCAACGGCCCTGTGCGCTGCCGACGTATTCCCGCAGCACGATCATGCGGGTGACGTTGCTGCTGGCGGGATTTTTTGTCGGGGTGGGCCACGCCACCGGCGCGAAAGAGGAAACGACGATTGCCGCCAACACGCTGGAGTTGCTCACCGAACCGCTGGACCGCCGCTGGTTGGACCGCGCCCGCCGTTCGCACAGCGCCGAGCCAATGGTGGAAAGTGTTTACCGCATTGCTCCGTTAACGGCGGAGTCTTGGCGGAAACTTCAGGCACATCCGCAATTCAGTTCGTAAAGAAGTCCGCGCGGGCAATGCTCATTAGTGAGGAACTGGACGACAGGTGGGAGAATTGTCGTCTATCACGCTATTATTCGGCATTGGACTCCTTTAGAATCTTCAGGAGCGCTTTGTCAGTCTTGTTGCTTCTTATCTTCGTCAACGCCTCAGGCGTCTGTCCTTCGCCATCGAGAGCACACGGGTTGGCACCGTGAGCCAACAGAAGTTTAACGATCTGGAGATACCGATATGCACAGGCGGTGTGCAATGGCGTGCCGTTCCGTGTGCGACGATTAACCTTCGCACCAGCTTTGAGAAGGAAGCCCACTATCCTGAGGTCGCCCTCGCCAACAGCTTGGTCGAGTGGCGTAAATCCCGAGTCATCCCTCCTTTCCAGTGGCGCTCCAGCGCGAACCAAAGCCTTAAGCACGTTCAAGTGACCTTCTTGGATGGCCCACATAAGTAACGGGCGACCTCGGTGACGGGCGTTTGGGTTCGCGCCACGGCGCAAGGCGGTGCGGAGAAGCTTGGAATTTCCGGTGCATGTTGCTTCAACTAAATCTTCTCTTGCTCGCATGATGTGTGATGCCACTTACCATTTTAATCAGCCGGCGCGGTTTGTCGTCTGTCATGTTTTCTAGCGCGACGATATTCCAGACGCAACTTTCTGTCGAGCGTACAGGCTATTCTGTTTCCAACCTCGCGCTATAGTTCTTGTAGGAGACGAGGTGACGAGTCTCAAACTTTTTTGTTTTCTGAAGTGGAAGTTAGAGACTCCTTACGTCGTCTCCTACTTTTTCAATGGGCGGTCAGCCATACCGATACGGCTTCGTCAGCGTAAATGTGTTCGGCAGATGCCGCACTTCGCGCACTTCACCGTCGCGCAGCAAAACCTCCACGATGTCGAAACGAATCTTCACCTGCGGATGCTTCAGGAGCTTCAGGTAATCGAGCGCGGTCTGCGAAAGCAGCCGGCGTTTGCGCGCGTCCACGGCGGCGGCGGGGCGGGTCCAGTCTTCGGAGGAACGCGTCTTCACTTCGGCGAACACGAGGCAGTCGTCGTCGCGGAAGATCAAGTCAATCTCGCCCCGCGCCGAGCGGAAATTGGCGGTGAGGAATTTCAGCCCCCGCTGCTGCAAATGCTTCTTCGCCGCCCGCTCGCCGAGTTCGCCCCGGCGCAGATGCTCCGGGCGCTCCGGGCGATGCAGCCAGGCTTTGATTCGGTCGGCGAGTTTCATGCGGATGCTCCGGGATTTCGATTGTCGCGTGCGGTGCTGCGTGTTTCTATAATCGCCGCCAACCAAATACAATGATTTGTTGCGAACAACATCAGTACTTCCACCGCTCATTAACACCGGGCTTCAGCCGGGTGCCGGGCGCGTTAGTGTCCGCAATCCCAAAGGGATTGTGTCTCGGAGCCCAGGGTTGCGAGGCACGAGCTACCCTGGGTGGCAGCCCGGTAGGTTTCAACTCCAATGGGGTTGCGGCTCGGCGGGGGAATCGTGGCGCAACCCCGTTGGGGTTGTTGGCCTGCAACCGTTTTTCCCAGGGTAGCTCGTGCCTCGCAACCCTGGGCTTCAAGCCGGAATCCCGTTGGGATTCATCGTTGGAATGTCCGAAAGGCATTGGGGTTAATGAGCGGAGAGCCTGGCGCGTTCCATGACCAGGGAACTCATCCAACGCCCCTGCCCCGTCTGCGCG
>CAYHFK010000055.1:0-18560 GCA_964355895.1 uncultured Bifidobacterium sp.
TTTTCAAGGCAGCGGTTCGCCCCGCGCAGCCACGAACAGGCGATACCACTCCTCGCGCGTCAACTCGAATTCCGTCGCGCGCACCGCTTCACGAATACGCTCGGGATTCGTCGTGCCGACGATGGGCACGATCTTGCCCGGATGCTTCAGCAACCAGGCAAGCGCGACCAGCGTCCGGTTCACGCCCCGCGCCGCCGCCATCTCATCCAGCACTTTCACCACCGCATCGGTCTGGTAGTTCCGTTGCCCGGGCAGCAGACGTTTCGCGCCATCACCGAGCAAGCCCGCACCGAGTGGACTCCACGCCATCGGCGTGAGGTTTTTTTCCAAACACTGGTCCAGCGTGCCGTCCTCGAAGGCGGCGCGTTGGGCGAGACTGATTTCCACCTGGTTCACCACCAGCGGAAACGGACATGCGGCCTGGAACGCGTTGACGAGCGACGGACGGAAGTTGCTCACGCCAAAAAACCGCACCTTGCCCGCGTCGCAAAGCCGCGCGAAGGCGCCGGCGATTTCGTGCGGGTCGCCGAGATAATCCGGGCGATGCAACAGGTAGAGGTCAATGGTTTCGACGCCGAGGCGCTTCAGCGATTGCTCGCACGCCTGGACGATGTGTTCCGCCGAGAAATCGTAGCGCCCGGGTGAATTGGGATTCGGACTGCCCGCCGGACGCACCCCGCACTTGCTGGTGATGAGGATCCGCTCGCGCATTCCCGAAACTTCGCGCAACGTGCGCCCCATTATTTCCTCGCAGCGTCCGCCGCCGTAAATGTCCGCGCCATCGAAAAGCGTGTACCCTGCCTCGTATGCGGTGATGACCGCGCGCCGCCCGGCGGCGCCGTCCGCCAAGTCCGTCCCGGAATTCGGTGCGTCGGCGATCCGCCAGCAGCCGTAACAAAGCCGACTGCTGACGAGCGGGCTGTTCCCCAGTTTGATGGTTTTCATCCGATGAAGGTTGTTCGCGCCCAGAGCTTATGAGTCGTCGGCAACCGCAGCCATCAAAAAAATGCCGCACCGGCTCGCCGTCTTGACTTGGAGGAATGAACCATGAACCATCACATCTCAATTACATCCGCCATGTCATTCCCGCGCCTGCTGAGACTCTGGATCTGGTTCTCCGTCACCGCCACAACCGCGGGATGGACCCTGTCCGCATTGGGACGATTGAACCGCGGCGGCTACCTGGTTTTCCTGTTGCTCGCGGCGCTGATCTTGTTTTTTGCGCGAGGGCCATTGGATCTGACCGGGCCGGAATCGGGCGCGACTTTCAAAAAACTCGGCCGCCGTTTACGCCGCCCGCTGCCCCTCTGTTGCGCGCTGCTCGCACTGTTGATTTTCATTGGGGGAGCGATCTACCCGCCCACGAGCTACACCGGAATCAGCTATCGTCTGCCCCGCGCGCTTTATTGGCTGGCCAACGAGCAATGGTATTGGATTCACACCCCGGATTACCGGATGAACAACCGCGCCTGCGGCATTGAGTGGCTTTCCGCCTTGCTGATGAGTTTCACCGGCTCCACGCGCGCTGTGTTTCTCCTGAACTTTCTGCCCTTCCTGCTGCTGCCCGGATTGATCTTCAGCGTCTTCACCCAACTCGGCGTGAACCGCAAAGTCGCGTGGTCCTGGATGTGGCTCTTTCCCACCGCGTATAATTTTCTGCTGCAAGCCGGGAGTGCGGCCAACGACACGTTCCCGACCGTTTACGCCCTCGCGATGATTCACTTCGGCTGCCGGGCCTGGACTTCGCGCCGCGCCGCCGACCTTTGGTACTGCGCCCTGGCCGCCGCCCTGCTCACCGGCGCCAAGGCGAGCAACCTCCCGTTGCTGCTGCCCGGGAGCATTCTCGCCTTTAGGCTGCTGCCATTGCTGCGGCAGCGTCTGGCCGGAACGGCAATTGTAGTTGCGCTTTGGGCCATCGTTTCCTTCCTGCCGACCGCGTTGCTGAACATCCGCTATTGCGGCGACTGGTCTGGACTGGTGCTCGAACACGAAGGCCTGGCGATGAAGAGTCCGGTTGTTGGTCTCTGGGGTAACACGCTGTTGCTGGGTCTGAATAATTATCTTCCGCCCCTGTTTCCGTGGGCCAAATGGTGGAATCAAAACGCGCTGGAAATCTTGCCCAAATCCATCACGGCCCCAATGAACGCCAATTTCGAGGCGGGATATCATTGGCTGCCGGAGTTGCCCACCGAAGATTGGGCGGGCGTGGGCGTGGGGCTTAGCGCCCTGGTCACTCTCGCCCTCGGAGCCGCCTTTTTCCTGCGCCGAAAGAATTCTGCTGAACACCGCGAGTTGGCGATCCCGCGCTGGATTCGTCTCGGCACCCTCCTCGGCGCCTGGGTCGCCTTGCTGGCGTATGGCATGAAGTCCGGCATGGTCACCCCGCAACGCCTCATTGCGCCGTACTATCCGCTACTGCTGCCGCTGTTGTTACTGCCCGCGGGCCACGCCAGCGTCATCCGCCAACGCTGGTGGCGCGCCGCAACGGTCCTCTCAATTCTTCTCGCAACGATGATTCTGGTAATCTCGCCGGACCGACCGTTGTGGCCGGCCAAAGCGATTCTCGGCAAAGCGGCGGCACTTCATCCCGAACAACGCCAGATCGCCCGGGCCCTGAAAGTCTATACCGTCTATGAACAACGCGCCGACCCGCTCGCGTCCGTCCGCGCGCTCCTGCCCGCCGACCTGAACACCGTTGGTTTCGTGGGCACGGAAGACGACAGCACCCTCTCGCTCTGGATTCCCATCGGCCAACGCCGCGTGAAACAATTTCTACTGACTGATTCACCAGAATTCCTCCGCGCCCACGCTCGCTTCATCGCCGTGGGTGGTTTTGTTTTACAGGGCGCCAACACCACAATTGAAGAATGGATGGGGCGTAATCGGGCAGAACTCATCGCGAGCACCAATGCCACGCTCAAGGTCGCCGAAGGTCCGCAGCCGTGGCATCTCGTCCGCTTGAAAGACTAAGCTGCGGTTGCAAGTCACCGCGAGGTGCGGTTGTCAGGCAAAAGGGCGACTGGCGGGCTTGCTCCTCAGCGCCCTTCACGCGCCGGTCGCTCCGCCGGCTGTTTCCAATCCAATGCCACAATGACCGGGGCCCAGGAGATGTGTTGCACAACCTTCTGAAGTCGGGGAAAGGCTTCGGGCGGACGCCGGCCCGCGGTGTTCGTCACCGTGACGGCGACGACATTCGTTTGGCTCTGTAGTTCGGTAATGAAAGGTTCGTAGCGCCGATACCAATCGAACTGCGTCAGAACCAAGGTGACCGGCTTAACTTCGGTGAGTCGCTGAGCCAGATTGAACGGGTGGCGATACGAAGCCAGCCAGTCCGCGTGCAGACTTCGTTCCTGGCGGTGACGGTTCGCCTCGTAGAGATAAGCCGCAGAAAGGACAATGGTTGAACCACGCGGCGAGTCAATGATGGCCTGCCGCGCGCGCCGCACGGATTCGCCCGCACTCGAATCCACCGCGGAAGCCACGCCCCAGGTGCTGAGCCCGATGGCACGAATTCCGACCACCAAAGCCAACAGCAGGAAAATGCGCGTCAGCCACGGCGACACACGCGCCGGAGCGCCAACGCGTTCGAACAGCGTCAGGGTCAGCGCCACCACCAGCGGTTGCAGATAACCCAGCCAGTGGATCACGCTCGGCACCAGCAAGACCGTCGCGGCGAAGATCAAGCATCCGACCACAAGCATGGTTGTGGCGAGGAAGACCGCGTCTCTGGCGGAAAGCGAGGCTAGGGCGCCTCGCCCCACCCGCCCGCCCCACCAGACCAAGCAACCGCCCGCGAAGAAAATTCCCGGAGCGGTGCGAGCCAGTTTGAGCAACTGGCTCTTGAGCAACCCAAATGAACTCTCCGCCTGCCAGCCCAGCAGCGTTGGCGTCTGGACCATGTGTTCCTGGAAACCGGCCCACAACAGCGGATTTCCGGCGCGCACGCCGAATACGAGCACCGCCGGCACAACCACGCTCGCCGCCAACGCGAGCCACGGCACGGGTTGTCGTGCCACCCGGCTCTGCGCCAGCACCAGCCACCAACTCCAGGCTAGAAAAGCCAGCCCGAGTTGCGGACTCGTCGCCAGGGCCAGCAAGTTCATCGTCACGCCCAGCCAGCACCAGCCATTGCCGGGCGAACGGGAGCCGGCGCGTCCCGTTCGCAGCCAGGCATAGAGCGCCCAGCAGCCGCACGCCAGCGCCAAGCTGTCCGGCCGGTCATGAAACGTGATCCCGAACAGAAACAAACTGCCAAAATTCACCCAGCGCGCGGGCGTGCCCAACTCGCCAAGCACCGCCAACACGGCCAGGCCGTAAACGATAAACAGCGCCAGGTGCAGCCACATCGCGGACTCAACGCCCGTGCCAAACACCGACATCCATCCCCACAAGACCCCTTGATAAAGCGGAGGGTAGGCGCTGAAAACTTGGGTGCCGGAGATGGGCAGGACCAACGCCAGGGACGGATTGGCGTACGGGCCACCGTTCAGCCAATTCACCACCGGCCCGTCATAAAAAAAGGAATCACTGAATGGCAGGGGTTGGGCCGTTGTAATCAACAGGAGAATCTTCCACAAGATTACGATCGCGAACCCAATCCCCATGATGCCTGAAATTCTCCGGAACATAAGCAGGATGCTTTGCAAAGCACCACCGCTTGTCAACGCCCGACGTCCTCAGCTACGATGGGCGAACGAGATGCTGAATGTGCCTGACACCGCCCGACAAACTCAAGTGCCACTCGCTGTGGACCTCGATGGTACGCTCATCAAGACCGACCTCCTCTGGGAATCGCTCGCCGCGTTGCTGCGCCGCAACCCCCTCGCGCTGCTCTACGTGCTGTTCTGGTGGGCCCGCGGGCGGGCCTACCTCAAACAGCAACTGGCCGCCCGCGTGCATGTGGATCCCGCCACCCTGCCCTATCACGAAGAATTTCTCGCGTGGCTCAACACCCAAAAGCGCGCCGGTCGAAAACTGATTCTCGCCACCGCTTCCGATATTAAAATGGCGGTGCCCGTTGCGGAGCATATCGGCCTCTTCGACGAAGTGATGGCCAGCGACGGTAAGATCAACCTGCGCGCCGACGCCAAACTGGCCGCGCTCTCGAAAAAGTTCGGGGAACGCGGTTTTGATTACGCCGGCAACTCAACCGTGGACCTCGCCGTATGGAAAGGAACGCGGGAAGCGATCGTCGTCAACGCGGGCGCGCGCCTGGCGGCCCAAGCGGCCAGGCGCACGAAAGTTGGCCGCACGTTTCGCTCGACGGCCTCGCCGCTGAAGACTTTTCTGCGTTGCCTTCGCCCGCATCAGTGGATCAAGAACCTCATCATCTTCGTCCCGGTGCTGACCGCGCATCAACTTGGCAACCCTGCCGTTCTGACCACTGCCGCCCTCGCATTTGCCGCGTTCTGCCTGTGCGCGTCGTCCGCCTACATCCTGAACGATCTCGTTGACCTCAACGCCGACCGTCACCATGCCACCAAGAAACATCGCCCATTCGCGGCGGGCGAACTTCCCTTGTCGGTCGGCTTCATCGCCGCGCCGATCTTGCTCGCTGCCGGTCTCGGCCTGGCCATCAGTTTGTCCGCGGGCTTCGCGGTCGTCCTCGCGGGTTATTTCATCGCCACGCTCGGTTATTCCCTACAACTGAAACAAGTGGCCATCCTCGACGTGTTTGTCCTCGCCGGGCTGTACACGCTGCGTCTGGTCGCCGGCCACGTTGCCACGGGCATCGAGTTTTCCGCGTGGTTGCTGATGTTCTCGATGTTTATATTTTTGAGCCTCGCCCTGATGAAACGCTTTCAAGAACTCCACTCGCTCCGCCAGCAAAACCAACACGCCGTCAAAGGCCGCGGCTACACCGCGCCTGACCTCGAACTGGTCACCACCCTTGGCCTGGTCAGCGGTTTCATCGCCGTGCTGGTGCTGGCCCTCTACGTGAATAGTGAGCAGGTCGTAACCCTTTACGCGCGCCCAAAGCTTTTGCTCCTCGCCTGTCCGCTGATGCTCTACTGGATCAGCCGCGTTTGGTTTCTCGCGCATCGCGGTCAGATGCACGACGATCCGACCGCGTTCGCGTTCAAGGATTGGGTGAGCTATGTGATTGCCGTTCTGACCCTGGCAGTGATGTGGTTGGCCACGGGGATCTGAGATGAGAAAACATAGAACATCGAACACCGAACACCGAACACCGAACGGACCTCGGCCCGGCAGCTACTTCGACGTTGGAGGTTCGATGTTGGAGGTTCGATGTTCTTCTCCCATTCGCGGGTTTGGTCGCTCCGGTGCGCTGCAATGATCGCCGCCATTCCCAACTGGTTCCATCACACCGTTTCCGCGCTGGCCTACTCGCTGGCCCAACCGCACGAATCCTCCCGGGATCTTGCACCGCCGCACAACGACCTCACCCAATTCATCCTCGCCCAGCACGCGCAAATGCCGGATTACCTCCGCGCGCCGATCCTCGCGGCCACGCTCGGTTTTGACGCTTTGGGGGTTCTGAAAAACGGAAAGCGATTTCACCATCAGTCGCCCGAAAAACGGGCGCAACAAATTGTCGCGTGGAAAAATTCCAGCCTTGGTTTTCAACGCGACTTGATCCGTTACTTCGAGAGCCTCGCGACGCTGGCGCTTTACAGCCGGGGTAGGGCGGGCAGTCCTCTGCCCGCCGCAGCACGACCGGACATTGACGGCGCGCACGGAGTGACGCGCCCTACCCACGAACTGCGCACCGAGATTGTCGTCATCGGCTCCGGGCCCGGTGGCGCGATCACCGCCTGCCTGCTGGCGGAAGCGGGCCGCGACGTGTTGCTGATCGAGGAGGGCCAATTCCTGCCGCTCCAATCCTGCGCGCCGTTCACCACCGAAGAGATGGTGCAGAAATATCGCAACGGCGGCCAGACCGTCGCTTTCGGTAAAAACAAAATTGCCTATGTCGAAGGCCGCTGCGTCGGTGGCGGCAGTGAAATCAACAGCGGCCTGTACCATCGCCCGCCCCCGGAAGTTCTCGAACGCTGGCGCCAGGAATTCCAAGTCGAGGCATTGACCGACGCCGACCTGGCGCCGCACTTTGAAACGTGCGAGCGCGATATTTCCGTTTCGCTTCTACCCCATCCGGCCTCTCCCGCCTCCTTGAAACTCCACGATGGCGCCACCAAACTCGGCTGGAAGTCCCTCGAAGTGCCGCGCTGGTTTCGTTACGAATCCAGCAGGAGCGGCCAACGCCAGTCCATGACGGAAACCTTTATCCCGCGGTTTCTCAAAGCCGGCGGGCGACTGCTCCCGCAAACGCGCGCCAACCGCCTCCGCCAGAATGGCTCCGGCTGGTTGATTGAGGCGCTGCACAGAACCACCGGCGCCATCCGGATCGTCGCGGACACACTGTTCCTTTGCGCCGGCGCCGTTCACTCCCCGGCCCTGCTCCGTCGCAGCGGCATCACCCGCCACATCGGCAATTCGCTCCAGGTCCATCCAACCGTAAAGATCATCGCGCGCTTTCCCGACGAAGTGAACTCCGCCGACATGGGCGTGCCGGTCCATCAGGTCAAGGAGTTCGCCCCGCGACTGAGCTTCGGTTGCTCCATCAGCTCGCCCGCTTACGTCGCGCTCGGATTGATTGATCATCCCGCCGCCGCCCGCGAAACCGCACGCGTTTGGAAGAACACCGCCATTTACTACGCCATGATCACAAGCGAAGGCTGCGGCACCGTGCGGGGATTGCCCGGTTTTCGCGATCCGCTCGTCCGCTACACGCTCACTGAAACCGACCGCCGCAACCTGGCCGACGGCCTGCATAAGCTCAGTCAGATTCTTTTCGCGTCCAGTGCGAGCGCGCTTTACCCCAGCCTGACGCGGGGCCCGGTGTTACATTGCGCCGGTGATCGCGCCAAGCTCCCGGACGTTGTGCCGGATGGCATGGCGAACCTGATGACCATTCACCTGTTTTCCTCCTGCCCGATGGGCGAGGACAACTCGAAGTGTGCGACGGATTCCTTCGGACGTGTTCACGGTTTCAAGAACCTTTTTATCAACGACGCAAGTTTGCTTTGCACCGCGCCCGGTGTGAACCCGCAAGGCTCGATCATGGCCATCGCCCGACGCAACGCGCTGAAGTTTCTCGGCAAACTCTAAAGCATGAATCTTCAAACCCAACTTGTTCTCGTCACGGGCGCGACCGGCTGGCTCGGCTCCCGACTTGTTGAATCGCTGGTGCGCGGGCTGCCGGAGCACGATGCGCTCAAACAACCTCCAGCCGATCTCCGCATCCGCGTGCTGTTGCTGCCGGGCCAGGACGCCGGGCCGTTAAGCAAACTGTCCGACCGGATCGCAGTCGTCACCGGCGACATTCGGCGCGCGGCGGATTGCGCGAAGTTCTGTGCGGGCGCGAGGGACGCGGTGCTGTTTCACACGGCGGGCATGATTCACCCGCAGCGCGTGCGGGACTTTTTTGAAATTAATCGCGACGGGACGGCGAACCTGCTCGATGCCGCCATCCGCTCCGGCGTCAAACGCGCCGTCGTGGTTTCTTCGAACTCCCCGTGCGGTTGCAACCCGCATCCCGACCATCTCTTCGACGAACTTTCGCCCTATCATCCCTACCTGGGCTACGGGCGGTCGAAAATGGAAATGGAACTGGTGGTGAAACAACGAGCCGACAAAATCGAAACCGTCATCCTCCGCGCGCCGTGGTTTTACGGGCCGAACCAGCCCCCGCGCCAGACGTTATTCTTCCAGATGGTTCGCGATGGCAAAGGCCCGATCGTCGGCAGCGGAAATAATCTGCGCTCGATGGCCTATGTGGACAACCTTTGCCAAGGCCTGCTGCTGGCCGCAATCGTCCAACGCGCGAAGGGCCAGGTGTATTGGATCGCCGACCGCCGGCCCTACTCCATGAACGAAGTCATGGACACAATTGAGCGGTTGCTGGAGACGGAGTTCGGCCAGAAATGCGCGCACAAACGGCTGCGGCTGCCGGGCCTGGCGAGTGAAGTCGCTTACCTCGTGGATTCCGCGCTGCAAGCATTCGGGGTTTACCATCAAAAAATCCACGTGCTTTCGGAAATGAACAAAACCATCGCGTGCTCGGTGGCCAAAGCGGAACGCGAACTCGGTTATCAACCAACTGTGGCCCTCGAAGAAGGCATGCGGCGGTCGCTGCGCTGGTGCGTGGAAAACGGAATCCGCCTCTGACTATTTCTTCCCCGCGTCCACACCGACCGCCACCGTCCGGGGAATCATGATTCGACATTCGGCGATGAGCGCAGGAAACCGCCCGCTTTCCATCGAGCTGCTATGCGCCGGCTGTTTCACCACGGATTGCACCTCGTAATGCCGATTGATCTCGCTGACGAATTCGGGCGGATACCAGTCTTCCAGCGTCAGGTAAAGTCGGTCGTAATAATGTTGGCGCAGGCGTTCCGGGAAATGCGAGCGTGACGCAAGCTGGCCGGCTTTGAGTTCTAGAATTGAGTTCACGCGGTCCAGCGGCACGTCCTTCGCCCCCGCGCGCAACAAATACATCATGCCATGGCCAACGAGGATTCTGCGGCCCGCTTTGACATCCGCGTCCACCTGTTGCTGAATTTCCATGCATGCCGCTACCATCGCCGGGTGGGCAGGCTTTTTCGGCGGGAGCAGCAGTCCGACGAACACGACCAGGGCCATGGCAAACGTCCAGTTGAAGAGCCCCGTATCCTCGGAATTGTTCGCCCGACTGCGAGCCGGAGGCAAAAGCCAAAGCGCCAGCGCGGGCCAAACCGCGAACAGCAACCAAAGTTGAATGATGATCAGGTTGTTCCACGTGCCCATGGTTTTGACATACGAAAGCAGGTTGGGAAAAACCGAGAAAAGGCCAATCGCCAGCCAGAATTGAAGATAATTCCGACCTTTCCCACCGGCATGCCACAGCAAACCCACGGCCATAAAGCCCAGCATCAAAAGGAACGCGCGGTCGCCCGTCGTCAAATCCATAACCATCCCGTAAAGCCGCGTCACATGCACTCCCTGTTGGGGCAGCAGCTCCAACAGATAAAACCGCGCGTCCGGCGACCGGGTGATGGACCACAACGCCGCCGCCGTGGACAATCCCCCGACGAGCACGAGCACGAACCACTTGCGCCAGCCCCACGGATTGAACCGCGCAAACACCAGCACCGGACCCAGAAAAGCCAGCAGGAGAATCTGCTTGGCGAACACGCCGCACCCGGCCAGAACCATCACCGCCATCGCCACGCCAAAATTCTTCTCGCGCCATGCCCAAAACGTCAGGAGAAAAACGCCCGCGGTGTGCAGCATCACCAGGTTGTCCGGATGGGGAACGTCCGCCGTGAAGTTTTTGAAAATGACGAGCAGCGCCACGCCGCCACCGAGCCATGCAATGCGGGGAAAACGGTTTTCCGGCGCGACCATTTTCACGATGCGGCCCAGCGCCAATCCCGCCAGTCCGCTGGCGAGCACTCCGATGGCAACGTTCACCAACCGGCAGAAACGAATGTCCAGGTGCAGGCCGAGCGGCTGGAGCAACGCGAACGTGAGATATTCCAGCCCCGGACTATAGACGAAGGAATTGCCGTCGGCGGGCGGACCGAACAGCGGCTGACCTAAATCCAGTTTCAGCATGTTCGTCATGAACGGACTCTCCGGCCAGACGAACAAGTCCCAAGAAAAAGTCGCGCGCCGCCCAATGATGACCGCCAGCCAGACGAGATAAATCACCACCACGGCCGCCAGGCCCCACATCAGCCAGCGCTGCCACGACGCGGGGAGATGGTTGCTGCGGGAAGGCGGCTGCGTGATCACGGGCGCAAAGCTTGGCCGCGACTTCCGCATTGGCAAGCAGAAACCCCAGCGGCTAATCTCCCCTTGCCCACCGTGTCAACCCTCGGTGGTAATGACGAAAACCTGAACCAACAAATGACAGCAGGCACGGCTCTTATCACCGGTGGCTCGGGCTACTATGGCTCCCTGCTGCGCGACCGGTTGCGCGCGCGCAGCCAGACGGTGCGCGTGTTTGATCTGGCGGACGCCGCGGACCGGCCAGCGGACGTGGAATTCATTCCCGGCGACATTCGCGACGCCGCGAGCGTGGCCGGGGCGCTGACCGATTGTTCCACGGTTTACCATTGCGTGGCCCAAGTGCCGCTGGCCAAGGACAAACAACTGTTCCATTCGGTGAACGTCCATGGCACGGAAAACCTTTTGCACGCCGCGCTCGCCGCCAAAGTCGGCAAAGTGATTTACGTTTCCTCCAGCGCCGTCTTTGGGGTGCCCAAGGCCAATCCCGTGACCGAGGCAACCCCGCCCGCGCCCGGCGAAGCTTATGGGGCCGCCAAACTCGAGGGCGAAACGCTCTGCCATCGGTACGCGCGCGACGGACTCGATGTCACGATTATCCGCCCGCGCACCATCATGGGCCATGGGCGGCTCGGGATTTTCCAGATTCTTTTCGAGTGGATTCGGGAGGGCTACAACGTCCCCGTGTTCGGAAGCGGCGATAATGTTTATCAATTCGTCCACGCCGACGACCTGGCGGAAGCCTGTATGCTCGCCGCCGCGCGCCCCGGTTCCACCACCTACAACTGCGGCGCCGCAAAATTCGGCACCATGCGGACGGCCTTGGAGAATCTCTGCGCCCACGCCAAGACCGGCGCGCGCGTGCGCAGCGTGCCGCTGAAGCCCGCCGTGGCCCTGATGAATTTAACCAGCGCGCTCGGCCTCTCCCCGCTCGGCGCGTATCACGCGCTCATGTATGGCCGCTCGCTTTACTTCGACATCACCAAGGCGCAGCGCGAACTCAACTGGCAACCGCGCGTTTCCACCGACCAGATGTTCGCGCAAAGCTACGACTGGTACCTGGCCAACCGCGAAACCATCCTCCGCTCGCATGGCGCCTCGCATCATCGCTCAGCGGTGAAACAGGGAGTTCTCTCGCTATTGAAGCATTGGCTCTGACGCTTTCCGCGTTGCCCTGTCGCCGGTTTCGCATTACGATCCGCCGCACTATGGCTCCGACTCAAACCCTTAAAACTTTCGCCGCCCGTTCTGATGGCCGGCTGCCCGACCAACTGCGCCCGATCCACTTCAAGAATAACATCGCGCCCTATGCCACCGGCTCGACCCTCATCGAGTGGGGCAACACCCGCGTCATCTGCGGCGTCACCATCGAGGAAAATGTCCCACGCTGGATGAAGGAACAAAACGTCACCGGCGGCTGGATCACGGCCGAGTATTCGATGCTCCCCTACTCCACCCTGCAGCGCAAACCGCGCGACATCACCAAGGGGAAAATTGACGGGCGCTCGCAGGAAATCCAGCGCCTCATCGGTCGCGCCATGCGCGCCACGCTCGACCTGGAAAAGCTCGGCCAACGCACGATCTGCGTGGACTGCGACGTTCTCCAGGCCGACGGCGGCACCCGCACCGCGGCCATCACCGGTGCTTACGTCGCCCTCGTCATTGCCATCCGGCGCTTGATCGCCAGCGGAAAGCTTTCGGAGAACCCCATCTTGCACGCCGTCGGCGCGGTGAGCGTCGGCATCGTGAACGGCCAGGCGTTGCTGGATTTGTGTTACACCGAGGATGTCGGCGCGACCGTGGATTTCAACATGGTCATGAATTCGGCCGGCGAATTCATCGAACTGCAAGGGACGGGCGAGGAAGCCACCTTCAGCGAAAGCCAATTGGCCGAGTTGTTGAAGCTCGGCAAGGTTGGCGTCCGCCAATTATTAGAAGCCCAGGAGGCCGCCCTCGCCGCGGCGTGAACTTTCGTGGCCGCCGACGGGAGTCGGCTCTAAACTAATCTGCACTCCGAATTCTGCGCTCGATAATTTGAACAGCACCACCCTGCACCTCATCCGCCACGCCGAAGTTGAAGCCCGCTATCAAGGTGTCTTCGGCGGCCGCATTGACATGGAACTTTCGCCGCGCGGACACGAACAGGCCGCTGCGCTCGCAACCTATCTGCACCACAAACCATTCGACACCATCTACGCCAGCCCGATGAAGCGCGTGCAACAAACGCTCGTGCCGTTTCTCCAACCGCGCGCAACCAAACCGGTCGTCCTGCCCAATCTTTACGAAGTGGATTTCGGCGATTGGACCGGCCTGAACTTTGAAGCGGTAAAACTTAAATACGGTTACCGCGCGCACGAATGGTTGAAGCAACTGGATCGCGGCGCCATTCCCAACGGCGAGAACATCGTCGCCTATCGCGCGCGCATTGATGCCTGCTTGCAGGCAATCCTGGCTGGCCGTTCGGGCCAAACCGCCGCGGTTTTCTGTCATGGCGGCGTCATTCGCATGTTGCTGTCACTGCTGCTCAACCTGCCGTTTTCGGAAATGGACCGGCTCGAAGTTGAATACGCGAGCATTACCTCCGTCGTCATCAAGCCGGAACGCACGCGCATCCAGTTGCTCAATTTCACCCCGTGGCGCGACATTCTCGCGTAGCCACCTACGGGAAGCGTCTGCATTCCAGAGCGACCAGTCCTTCCTCCAATCCAAACCCGCGGTGATCCGTGGTGATTCCTGAACGCATGGTTTTCCTTGCGTGCCAGGGTCTCAGAGGCTTGCCGCCGCCGCGCGATCGGCCAGCACCAGGGCTGCATCCTGGCGGATTCGACCAGCTGGGATCGAAGCATCGGCGGCGCGGAGGCGCACCAGCATTTCCACTTTTTCAGCTCCGGTTACCACCCACAAGATGCGCCGCGAACGATTGAGCATCGGATACGTCAAAGTCATCCGCCGGCGCTCCTGGTAAACCCCGGTCAGCGCGACATCCCGGTCGGTGACGTTCAGGACCGGATCCCCGGGAATGAGTGAAGCGGTGTGTCCATCCGGGCCGAGGCCGAGGTGCGCGAGGTCAAGCATCGGCGGCGAGCCGGCGACGTCGCGAAGCGTCCGGGCGTAACTCAGCGCTGCCGATTCCAAATCCGACTCCTCGACCGGCATGGCGTGGATTTGCCCGGCCGGAAGCGGCGCGTGCGACAGCAAGCTCGCGCGCAAGTGCGTGAGGTTTCGAGCCGGGTCGCCAAGGGGTGCCATGCGCTCGTCCACTTGCACGACATGCACGCTCGTCCACGGAACTTCTTCGTTGGCGAGGGCGCGGAGCATTTGCCACGGCGTTTTGCCGCCGCTCACGGCCACGATGAAACGCCCACGCGCCGCCACCGCGGCGCGTGCTTCCGCCGCGATGAGTTTAGCCGCGGCTTTGGCTACGGCCGGAGCGTCGGTGAGAACCTCAATGGTCATGCGGGCCTCTGGAGCCGGCGATAACGGCGGATGAGATTGTTCGTCGAGCTGTCGTGCTGGAGCTTGGGCGGCGTCGGGCTTTCGAGTTCGGGAACGATGCGCTGGGCGAGCGCCTTGCCGAGTTCCACGCCCCATTGGTCGAACGGATTCACGCTCCAGATCGCGCCCTGGGTGAAGACGATGTGTTCGTAAAGCGCGACGAGGTTGCCCAGCACTTCGGGTGTGAGCCGGTCGGCGAGAATCGTGTTGGACGGACGGTTGCCCTCAAATACGCGGTGCGGCACGAGCCAGTCCGGCGTGTCTTCGGCCTTCACCTCGGCGGCGGTCTTGCCAAACGCGAGCGCCTCGGCCTGGGCAAAGACGTTCGCCAAAAGAATGTCGTGCTGCCGGCCCAGCGGCGTGAGGGCGTGGGCAAACGCGATGAAGTCGCAGGGAATCAGCCGCGTGCCCTGGTGAATGAGTTGGTAGAACGAGTGCTGGCCGTTGGTGCCCGGCTCGCCCCAATAGATTGGACTCGTCTGGTAGCCCACGGCTTTGCCGGCGAGGGTGACGTGCTTGCCGTTGCTCTCCATCGTCAACTGCTGCAAGTAGGCTGGGAATCGCTTCAAATAATTCTCGTACGGCAGCACCGCCACGGTCTGCGCGCCCAGGAAATTGCTATTCCACACGGACAGGATCGCCATCAGCACCGGTAGGTTTCGCTCAAACGGCGCGGTGCGGAAATGTTCGTCCATCTGGTGAAAGCCATCGAGCAGCGCGCGAAAGTTCTGCGGACCGATGGCCAACATCGTCGAGAGGCCGATGGCCGAGTCCATCGAGTAACGTCCGCCGACCCAATCCCAGAAGCCAAACATGTTCGCCGTATCAATGCCGAACGCCGACACCTTCCCGGCATTGGTCGAGACGGCGACGAAGTGTTTCGCCACGGCCTTCGCGTTTCCATCAAGCCGCTGGAGCAGCCAGTCGCGCGCGCTCCCGGCGTTGGTCATCGTCTCCTGCGTCGTGAAAGTTTTCGACGAAACGATGAACAATGTTTCCGCCGGATCGAGGTCGTGGACGGCTTCGATGAAATCAATCCCATCCACGTTCGACACGAACCGGAACGTCAGGGCGCGCCGGCTGTAATGCTTGAGCGCCTCGTAAGCCATCACCGGGCCGAGATCCGAACCCCCGATGCCGATGTTGACGACGTTCTTGATGCGCTTGCCGGTGTGCCCCTTCCAGGCGCCGCTGCGGACGCGATCGGCAAACTTCCCCATCTTGTCGAGCACGGCGTGGACCTCCGGCACAACGTCCTTGCCGTCCACGAGAATCTTCGCGTTCTTCGGCGCCCGCAGGGCGACATGCAGCACGGCGCGGTTCTCGGTGAGATTGAGCTTGTCACCACGGAACATCGCGTTGATGCGGGCACGCACGCCCGACTCAGCGGCCAGCTTCACGAGCAGTTTCAACGTCTCGCCGGTCACGCGGTTCTTCGAGTAATCGAGGAAGAGTCCGGCGGCTTCGACGGTCAGCCGTTCGCCGCGCTTGGGGTCGGCGGCGAAAAGTTGTCGGAGATGCAGTCCCTTGATTTTTTTCTGGTGGGCCGCGAGCGCTTTCCAAGCGGGACGGCGGGTGAGCGGTTTGATTGTTGATTCCATCTGGTTGTTCATGCGTGCCTGATTTCGGCGGCCGGCGCGGGCGTCAGTACGTGCTGCCACGTTTTCGTAATGCCCACCACCGCGGGCATGATGGTGCCAAGTTCACCGTGATCTGCAAGCGCCTTCCAGATGGCGGCGAGCATCGCGCCAATGATTGATCAGGAGCGCAAATTCCATCTCCGCCGCGGTCCCGGGCCCGCGCCGAACTCAGCGGGACCCGGGACCAGCCGCAAAACAACCTTGTCGCCCGCGCCGAAACCGCGTATTGAACGCCGCCACGGAACGCTTTTCATCCGCCGCCGGGACCCTTCCCTGCCCCGAGACGGAACTCGCTGTCTGGACTGCGTGACGATTCGAGCGGCGAGTCTTGTCGGCGGTGGCAAACAAAAAATGAAACGCCAAACAATCTGGAAAACATCGGTCATCACAACGCCCGAGGCCGAGGATGCGGTGACGGAATTGCTCGCCGCCCTCGTCGCCCCCAGTCCGTCCGTCTATACCGATGCGGATACCGGCACGCCGACGGTCTCGGTCTATTCACTCTCCCGTCCCACCAACCTCGCCGAAACGAGGCGCAGCCTGCGGCTTGGGCTGAAGGAAATCAAAACCTGCGGCCTGAACATCGGTGCGGGTCGGATTACCATTCAAAAATTGCCACCGGAAAACTGGGCGGATTCATGGAAGCGCCACTTCCCACCGCTGGAAATCGGTGACGCCCTTTTGGTCAAGCCCAGTTGGAGCAAACGCAAACCGCGCCACGGCCAGTCGCTGGTCGTCCTCGATCCCGGCCTCAGCTTCGGCACCGGCCAGCATCCGACCACGGAGTTTTGTTTGCGGGCAATTGTAGCGTCAGGCGTCCCGCCTGACGTAGAGGGCGGCATCTTGCCGCCCGGAACATACGCACGAACTTTCCTGCGACTCCCGAAATCACCAACCGCTTCAACCTACCCACGCTCTTTCCGCCGGGCGGGACGCCACGGCTCTACGGCAGGCGGGACGCCCGCCGCCACAACCCCGCGTTCCCTTCTCGACATGGGCACAGGCTCGGGAATTCTCGCGATTTCCGCGGCGAAGCTCGGTTACGCCCCGGTTCACGCGTTCGACTTCGATCCGCAATGCATCCGGGTCGCGAAAGCCAACGCCGCCACAAATCGGGTCGCAAAGAAAATTCGCATCACCCGCGCCGACCTCACGCAACTCCCGCTCCGCAGCGCGAAGCAATACGACGTCGTCTGCGCCAACCTGCTGGCGAATCTGCTGATCGCCGAGCGTGACCGGATTCTTGCGCGCGTGAAGCCGGCCGGCGTGCTGGTCGTGGCGGGGATTTTGAAACGCGAGTTCGAGGAAGTCGTTGCCGCCTACCGCGCCGCCGGAATGAAATTGGTTGCCAGCAAAGCGCAGAAGGAATGGCGGTCGGGAACGTTCTGTAGCGTCAGGCGTCCCCGCCTGACGTAGAGGGCGCGCGTCCCGCCGCCCCAAAAAAACGCCCGCACATTCCAACGACTCACGAAATCTCCAACCGACTCGACCTACCTGCGATTCTTCCGCCGGGCGGGACGCGCCGGCTCTACGGCAGGCGAAGACGCCCGCCGCTACGGCGAGCGACACGGAACCGGGCCGGGCGCAACTATCTCTCACGTCTCCCGCAGGTGAAATTCCAAACCCTCCGCCACGCCCGCGCCATGCGAAAGCGGGCTGACAAATCCCTGCTGTTGGCGAACAATCGCCTTCACGGACTCAATGGCATTGGCCGGCGTGGCGAGGCAGCGGGCGAATTCCAGTTTCAGCATCGGCAGATCATTCAAATGATCGCCGGCCGCAAAGACCTGATCCCGGTTCAGCCGCAACCGCCGCGTCAACTCCGCCAACGCCGTGCCCTTGTTGTAGGCCACATGACTGAATCGCGCATAAACATCATTCCGCACGACGGTCAGTTCGGGAAAGCGAACGCAAAACTCATCCAGCCGTGCGTGAATCAAATCCGCATCGCCGTTGTTGCCCGCGATCAGGCAAAACGGTGAATGCGGATCCGCATAAACCGTCGCGCGGAAGCGGGCGTTCACCCAGTCCATCAACCCGCCCACCTCCGCCTGCACCCGCGTGAACAATTCGGCGTGATCGCGATCACACGCGGCATTCCACTCGGCCAGCGGCGCGTAACGCACGCCGTCGTGCTGGTAAATCTCCCGTTCCACCAGCACGAGATAATCCGGCTGAATGGAAATTTTCGAGCGCGCCAGCGCCTCCATCAAGCTCGACATGTCGCGCCCGGTGTTGATCACCCACTTGGCCCCGCGCGCCTGCAAATCACCGATGAGCGACACGAGGCGCGGCGGGATGGGCGGGTTCTCGAATTCGGCGAAGATCGTTCCGTCGAAATCCGTCGAGATCAGTTGAATGGGCAGGCTCATGCTTTGGGTTTTATGTATTGTGCGTCGCGTTCCGCAGCCGACGCGGACAAAAAGATACCTGACACCGGACGCCCCACGCAATCTGCATGACAGGTGGCCCGGCCCCTTCACCGGATGATTGGTGACCGTTCAGTCTTTACTTTCCGGACCGTTGCGACTTGTCACCGCCCCAGTCATTCAACCCGCGCTCGCTTGCGTCACCCGCCGGCCCCAGCCCCAAGAGTTCCAGCGCTTCGCCGACGAGATAGAGCGAGCCGGTGAT
>CAYHFK010000056.1:0-10281 GCA_964355895.1 uncultured Bifidobacterium sp.
ACACTCCCAAAAATGAAAACCAAACGCAGTATTCTCAGACTCATCGCCGCGTCGGCCATTGGTTTTGGCCTCGTCGGTGAAGCAAACGCCCAGGTCACCAACACCCTGACCCCGGATCTCAAGGTGACCGCTGACACCTCCAAGCCCGGGTTCATCTGGAACGTCTTCGCCAACCAAAACAATAATATCAACAGCCGCGAACGCACGGTAGATGCCCTGGCTGGAAGGGTGACCGATGCCTTCGGCGTCCTGCTGGATAACCTGGCCGACCCCGTGGCGCAAGGGGTGGCCCTCGCCCCGAGCAGTCCCCCCAGCCCGAGCAATGCCACAATCAAGTTCGAAATTGATACGGTGATCAACCTCAACGGGGCTGGCGGGGGCGCCGGTGGGAACTTCTCGCCGGATGACCAAATGCCAGGTATTCCCGCGACCGATGGTTCAGGCAACGGTTCAGCGGCCGAGATAATTACCTATCTCAACTTGCCGGCGGGACTAACCAGGATGGGCCTCGTGAGCGATGACGCTTTCTGGGTCACGGCGGGCAAGGTGCATGACGCGTTCAACGCCATCCGCGTGGGAACAAGAGGTCCCGCCGCAGAAACGATCCTTTACCTGAACGTGCAGGAAGCGGGCGTGTATCCCTTCCGTGTCATTTATGAGAACGGTGGCGGTGGCGCCCACATCGAGTTGTACACGCTCCTGCCGGACGACACCAGAGTGTTGGTCAATGACACGGCCAACGGCGGGGTCGCGGCCTACCGGGCCTCCACCACCAGCATCCCAGCATACGTCAAGCGCGTGGCACCTGAGCCCGCCCCGCGCCAGGTGAACGCCACGAGTCCGTCGCTCCAGATTGAACTCTCCGATGGGACGACCACGACCGTGGGTGACGGCTCCATCACGCTCAGTTTTGACGGAAGCCCGGTTACGCCCGTGAAGACCCGCAATGGCAGTGTGGTGACGGTGACTTATACGCCCTCGGGTCTCCGGTTTCCCGACGAACATCACACCGCCAGTTTGAGCTTCACGAACAGCGCTGGCGCGACCCGCAGCGAACAGTGGTCGTTCTACGGCCTGAAGAACATTGTCCTGCCGGCGCCAGTGTTGACCGAGAACTTCGACTCCTATGCCGAGGGCGATGTGCCGACCGGCTGGACGGCTTTGAACTTCACGGACTCGCTGACTGCCGGTCCGGACCTGGATAATCTCAACTCGGATTCATACCTCGGCTGGATCGTGGTCAGTATGGCCCGGTTGGCTGGCCTGAAGGGCGAACTCACTTATCCCGCCGCGCCCGGCCAAATGTCCAATGGCGTACCGGTGACCATCGCCGAGTTAGCCCAAGGCAACATACTCTATGCCGAGTCCGACGTGCGGGGCGGCAATCAGGTGCAATTCATAACCACCAAGGCGTTTAACCTGTCCAGCGTCGCCAATCCCGCACTTTCGTTCTTTAACCTCTACCACCAGAACCAGGACAACGTGGGGGCGGTGGAGTATTCGGTGGACGGAGGCACCAGTTGGCTGCCGGTGGTGTATTACTTGGATCAAACGGACCGCGGAGGGGACATCGTGCTGATGCCGAATGGCACCGTGGACGCGGTCGCCACCTTCACCAATGCCAATCCGGACACCGCCAACTGGACGGACGTCGTGCCGAAAGGCGACATTTATGGCGACGGGATCGCCGCCCCGATCACCCAGGCACTGGGCCGGTTCGTCGCCCCGCGCAACAACGACGATCCGGTGTTTGACAAGCGGCTGGAAATCTACCGCCTGCCGATGGCGAGCCATAAGTCCGATGTGCGGTTGCGCTTCGCGCAACTGGGCACGGGCAGTTGGTATTTCGGCGTGGACAACCTCTCCTTCTACGATGTGGCGGCGCCGGTGCAGCCGGTGTTGAGCATCGCCCGAGCGTCGGGCAACAGCGTGACGATTTCCTGGACCGGGGATGGCACGCTCCTGGAGGCGACGACGTTGGCCGGGCCGTGGACCGTCTCGTGGAGCCAGGGCAATCCGCAGACGCAGCCGGCTGCGGGTTCCAAGTTCTACAAGATCGGGTCGCCCTAACGGGCTTGGAAAGCGGTCTTTCGCTGGCGGCGCTCGTAACGGGGTGCCGCCAGCGATTTTTTTTGCGATGACTCAGCTACCCGGCCACAAGTTTGGAGCTTGAGATTGGGGGTCTCTCGAGACTCTTTCAAAACCCACTCAAACGCCGCGTGAGGGCACGCGACCTACAAGATTTCAGCCAGAAACCCGCATTTGTAGCCCGCTGCCCTCAGCGGGCGGGGTTTTGAAAGAACGTCTCTCGTTTGGGAATTGCATTGTTGGCGGGCTCCAACACTGGCTAACTCTGCGCGTGCTCCAGTCAAAATCCAACCTGGCCAGGGCCGGCAGGCTGTTGTTCGCCATCTTCCTTTGGGGCGGCACCAACAGCGGTACGAAGCTGCTCGTCGGTTAGTGCCCCCCCGCGTTCACGGGCGGGACGCGTTTTTTCTGCACGGGCAGCCTGCTGCTGGCCGTCTTGCGCTGGACGACGTGGCTCGGCCCTCACCACGCTCCGCCACCCGGATTGAAACGCCGGTTGAGGGTGCGCGGCGGCTTGAGTCTCGCGGGCTACCTCATGGCCTTCAACTGGGCCGTGCGCTACACCTCACCCTCGCACAGCCCTCTCTAGTTTTGATCGCACCACGACAGTCAATCCTCACCCTGAGGCGTGTCTTCTTCTTGCAGCTCTCAACTGAAGATGGAACGAACCAGCTCCCAGAGGACGGCGAGTTGGCGCTTCCAATCCACCTGCGTTCCCGGGGGTAGAAACACCCACACCACCGCCGCCGCCGCGATGTATGGCCCGTACGGCAGGCGCGAGGACCACTCGCGCTTGCCCAGCACGATGAGCGTAATGCCCACGACTGAGCCGATCATGGAACTGACCATCAGCGAAAAAATCGTGGCCTGCCAGCCAAGGAACGCGCCGATGGCGGCCATGAATTTTACGTCCCCCAGGCCCATCGCTTCGCGCGGGAGCACGAGTTCCGACGCCACCACCTCCAGATGCCGGCATTGCTCGGGATCAAATTGATCGTCGCCAATCTCCAGCCGCTTCGCCAGCAACGCCAGGCGCACGGTGACGTCCCGATAACAGCGATCCACCAGTTCCACCCGGCGTACCTGCATCTGGATGGTATCCGACTGGCGATAGAAAATCTCCTCATACGGAATGTCCCGGTCCGGCAGGTGAACGGCGGATTCGGAAAAGACAATTTTAGTGTCCGGCGGCAGTTCAATTTTTTGCCGGCCAAACAACAACTTGCCCATCCGCAAGATGAAATACACCAGCCCGCCCCCGACGCCGATGCCGAGCAGACTTTTTATCAAGCTGCCCGTTACCACCGTTTCCCCGTGCAAGGCTGGCAGCCCCAGGGACAGGAGGAAGCCCACGATGACGCCGCCGAGGGTGATTTCGTCCGGGATGATGAAATGCTCGAAGTCAATGAACGTGGCGGTGATCAAGCCGGCCAGGAAGATCGAATAGACCAGCGCGAGCCAGGCCGATTCCCGACCGAAGGCCAGCCAGCAGCCGAGGAACGCCACCCCGGTCAGGAGTTCCACGAGAAAATAACGCGGCGAAATCGGCGCCGCGCAGTTCTTGCATTTCCCACGCAACAACAGCCACGTCACCAGCGGGAGGTTGAGAAACCACGGGATCGAATACTTGCAATGCGGACAATGCGACGGTGGCGAAACCACGCTCAAGCCCAGCGGCATCCGGTGAATGCACACATTCAGGAAACTCCCGACGATGCTGCCGAATACAAAAAATACGAGCGACCAAAAATGAAACGGCACGCGCGACCAGACTTCGGGATCGAAAATCGGTTCAGTGCCCATATACGTTTTTTGTCAAAGCCCGCCGCATGATTTCCACCGGCGCGGGTTGGCCGCTCCAGATTTCCAGCGCCTTCGCGCCCTGATACAACAACATCCCGAGGCCGTTGGCGGTGCGACAGCCCGCCGTCTTGGCGGCTTTGAGCAACGCCGTTTCCGCCGGGCGATACACCATGTCGTAAACGGCGCGCGTTTGACGAAAGGAAAGCTTTTCCGCCGCGATGGGCAACGCGTCCTCTGCCTTCAAACCCAGCGACGTGGCGTTCAAAACCAAATCCACTTCCACGCGCGGATAACCAACGCTGACCTTCACGCCCGGAGTGCGCGTGCGGATCTCATCGGCGACGGCAGCGGCTTTGGCCTCGGTGCGGTTGACCAGGTGCAATTCCCCCACCCCATCCGCGGCCAGCTTCAAAGCGGCCACGCGCCCGGCTCCGCCCGCTCCCAGCAACAATACTTTCGCCCCCCGTAATTCCACGCCCAGATCTTCACGCAGTGAGCGCGTGATCGCCTCGGCGTCGGTGTTGAAGCCGTGGGCGCGAATAATTCCGTTGCCGTCCGGTTCAAAGCGGATCGTGTTCACCGCGCCCCAGGTTTTCGCCGAGTCGTCGAGCGCGTCCACCATTTCGACCGCGAGCAATTTGTGCGGCACGGTGAGGTTCAAGCCCACAAAGCCCATGTGCTTTGCGCCCGCAATGGCTTCGCGCAAATTTTCCGGCTCAACTTCAAAGGCGAGGTAGCGCCAGTTAAGCCCGAGCGCCGCGATGCCGGCGTTCTGCATCGCGGGCGAGGCTGAATGTTTGATGGGATGACCGAACACCGCGCAATAGCGCGTACTGGCGTCAATCGGCTGCCTGAACGGTTCGGACACGCGAGGGTTATACGGGCAACCGCGCGAAGTTCAAAGTTCAAACTCGCCCGCCCGCCCGCATCCCCGCTTGCCGCTTGCATTTCACCCGGGTCGGATGGACTATTTTTTCGAGCCGTATGCGTCTGCAATCCCCAGCTTGGATCCGTCCGCCCGAGTTCCGCCCACCACAGCGGAGTGCGTTCACGCTCATCGAATTGCTCGTCGTCATTGCCATCATCGGGATTCTGGCGGCGATGCTGTTGCCCGTCCTCAACAAGGCCAAACTCAAGACGCACGGGATTTCGTGCATGAACAACCATCGGCAACTCGCCCTCGCCTGGCGGATGTATTCGGATGACAACAACGACCGATTGCTTTTTGCCAGTGAATCACTCGACGGGGACAAGCTTTGGACGGCCGACTACGCCTGGGTCACCGGCACGCTCAATCCGGCCGGGACCGATCCCACCGACTGGAATCCTGACCTGACCATCAAGAAAAGCCCCATGTGGCCGTACTGCGGTAAGAACCTCAGTATTTGGAAGTGTCCCGCCGACCGCTCGGGCGTGGTGGTCGGCAGCGAGTTCAAGCCCCGCGTGCGCAGCATTTCCATGAACGTATTCCTCGGCGGCTGGGGCGGCACGGACGGCAACTGGGGTCCCATTTTCAGCGCCTACAAGATTTATCTGAAACAAACCGAACTTCACGACCCCGGGCCGGCGAACACTTTCGTCTTTCTCGACATGCGCGAGGACAGCATTGACATGGGCAACTTTGCCACGCGCATGGCCGGTTGGCCCAACCAACCCGGGAGCTATGGCTTTTACGATCTGCCCGGCTACTACCATCATTTGGCCGGTGGCTTCTCGTTCGCCGATGGGCATTCGGAAATTCACCGGTGGCGCGACGACCGCACCCTGCCGCCCATCGTCAAAAGCGGGTACGTCAACGACAACTTCTCCTCCCCGAACAACGTGGACGTACGCTGGCTCCAGGAACGATCCACCCGGCCGGTGAATCCATAACCGTGAACCATCCCGGCGTCCCTGCGCCGGCTGACCAAGTGAACGGGCGCTCACAATTCTCCTTTGAAGGCTTTGGATAAAAAGGGACGGGAGCAAGACGGCAACTAGGCTTGGTTTCAACCCGCAGAGGTTGTTGCCTTTGTTCACGGCTATTCGCTAAAGTCGTTGCCAGTAAAAGCTGTGATTTATCTCGACCACAATGCCACGATGCCCATCGCGCCTGAAGTCCGCGAGGCGATGCTGCCTTATCTCACAGAGGAATGGGGTAATCCGTCCAGCAGCTATAAATTTGGCTCTAAGCTCAAAGGTGTGATTGAAGCGGCGCGAGCACAGGTGGCAGAGCTTATCGGTGCTCACTTACGCGATGTAGTCTTCACCAGTTGCGCAACGGAAAGCAACAACACGGCGATTCATGCCGCACTCAAGGCCAATCCGCAGAAACGCCACATCATCACTTCCGCTGTCGAACATTCTTCGGTGTTGAACTATTGCTTGGCGTTGGAGAAGGAGAATTACCGCGTCACCTATCTGCCTGTTGACCGGGACGGGTTGCTCAAAATTACAGACCTTGAAACCGCGCTTACCGACGACACGGCCATCGTCTCATTGATGTGGGCGAATAACGAAACGGGTGTTTTGTTTCCCGTGGAAGACATCGCACGCGTATGCCAAGCGCGGGGCGTGTTGTTCCATTGTGATGCCGTGCAAGCGGCGGGTAAGGTGCCGATCAATGTTTCAAAGTTGCCGCTGGATTACCTCTCGCTCACGGGCCACAAATTTAATGCACCGAAAGGCGTGGGTGCGCTTTACGTCCGGCGCAAGTCCCCGTTCACTCCCTATCTTCACGGCGGCCACCAAGAGCGTGGTCGGCGTGGTGGCACGGAGAACGTCGCCCTCATCGTTGCTTTGGGCAAAGCCGCTGAATTGGCCTTAAGGAAACTTCCGGCCTACGACAGGGCCGTTCGCCCGTTAAGAGATGCGTTGGAGGAAGGCATACTGAGTTTGATTCCGAACACGGAGTTGAACGGCCACAAGACGCAGCGGTTGCCAAACACCTGCAACCTCACCTTCCACGGAATTGAATCTGAAGCACTGCTGCTGTTGCTTGATCAAGCAGGCGTCTGTGCCTCGTCCGGTTCCGCCTGCCTCGCCGACTCCGATGAACCGTCCCATGTCGTGAAGGCGATGAGGGCAGAGTCAGCGGCATCGCGCCAGATGATCCGGTTTTCGTTGGATGTGACGAACCCGGCGACAGATATAAAAAATGTGTTGAGCGAAGTCCAAGGCGCGGTAAAGATGCTGCGCGGATAAAACCGAGATGAAACTTCCTGCGAACACAGTCATCGTCCGCGAGAAGGTGACGCGCTACCTGCTCGTGCCGCAGGCGCGTGGCGACAAGTCGGGGTTTCTGGAACTTGCCGGTTACACGCAGGAAGACGCCGACCAATTGCTGCTGGACTTGCGCCTGCAACTGGCCTTGGACGCCGTGCCCACAAAATCCGACAAGTTCGGCCAATACTACGAGATTCGGGGCAATTTGACCGGGCCAAACGGAGAGACTCTGGCGGTGTGTACGATTTGGATGACCGAACACTTGTCGGGCGTCACCAAGTTTGTTACACTGCTGCCAGAAAAACGAGGAACGAGATGAAGTTTGAACTATACACAGACATGGTGCTGACGCGCGACCTGCCCGCAGAACGGCTGAAGCGCGGCGACATCGTCAAGCTGGTGGAACACCACGTCGCTCGCGACGGCGAGGACGGCTACAGCGCCGAAGTGTTCAACGCCCTCGGTGAAACTCTCACCGTTATCACCGTGGCCGAATCGGCGCTTGAACCGCTCCGTGAAGATGAAGTGTGCTGCGTTCGGGCGTTAGGATAGAACCTGCTCCCTGCCTGTTCACTTCCCGCCATCTTTCCAAAACTGGCGCGTCATCCCGGTTTGCAGTTTGCCTTGCAAGCGCAGCGCGGCTTCGGCTTTCTTGAACTTCTGGTGAACAACGCCGCCAAGAATCTGTTTTTGATCAGCGGGACTTAGCGTTTGCGGGGAGAAGTGGACGCCGCACTCGGCGAGTTCGGCGAAGTTTGTGGCGTTGTTGCCAGAAGTGATGAAAGCATCGGCGTCTTGTGACGCGAGCCAGACGGGGAAGCCCCACGAACGGCCCTGCCGCGCGAGCGAGCCGAGTAACCCGGCTTTGCCTTCCTTGGGCAGCAACAGGTGGGCTTCGTCCACAAACAAAACCATCTTCAACGGCTGCACACCGTTCTTAACCGCCAGTTGTTGCCCCAACTTTTTCATCAAGAAGTTGAGAATAAGCGCCACGGCCAGCGCCTTGGTGTCGCTGTCGTTGCCAAATTCTTTGAAATCAATGACGAGGGAATTGGTGAGCCAGTCCTCGGGGCTGATGGCTGTCTGCGCACTGGCGAAGAGGTTAAAGCGTTCGATCTTCTGGATAAGCGCGAGATCAACTCCGGTTGCGCCGCTGTTTTCCAGTTCCAAGCAAAGTGATGAAAAATCAGGCGTGGTAAGCCGCTGGTACGCATCGCAAATGTTGCGCTCCTGTTTCGCACCAAGCTGTGGTGCAAAACAACGGATCAGACTGGCGATTTCATACGCAACCTGCGCGTTCTGGGTCGGGTTTGGATGCCGGTAGAGTGGGTTAATTGGCAAGTCTTGTTGAATGAGACGGACTGAGCGCGCCCCGGTCTGTTTTAGAAATTGTGTACGGTTCTTGCGCTGTTGCGGATTGTTTGGGTCGTCTTCAAGCTCGCCCTTCATGTCGAAGAAAACGAAACGCACTCCCTGACCGGCAAGTTGTGCGAGCAGGTCGAGAGCAAGTTGGCTTTTGCCTGTTCCAGGTTGACCAGAGATCACAAGCAATCCATTAGAGGTGCCCGGGCCGTTCATGGACCACTCCGGAGCATCCACCAAGACTTTGAGTTTCACTTCAACCTCGACTACGGGCATGGCCGGAACGGCTGGCTTCATGACACCGGCAAGTCCGAGGTCGCCGCCTGCCAGTTTTAGCAAGGCGGAGACAAACTGTGCTTGGTCGTTTCCGGACTCCGTCCAAATTTGACGCAATCGTTGGCAGCCGAACTCGAAGTGCCGACGAAACTCTTGGCGGTAACCTCCTTCATCGAGACTGCGCCCGGCGCGATGGTTTAACGCGGCTCGGACTACGTCTCGAAGATCGTCGCCGACAACTTGTTCATCGTTCAATGTCACGCCCTTGGCGTCCTTGGGCTTGAACTCGGTCGGGACACTTTCACCCAAAGCCAAAAAGAGAGCGGCACGCCCAAGAATTGCTTGGTTGCGTGCGCCAAGACGCGCAAAAACATTCTCGATAAACTCGTGAGCTTCGCCACTGGTATCAAATTTCATGGGTCAAGTTTTTGCGCTCTGCTGCGCGTTCCGATTCATCGCCTCGAAGACACCGCGCGTCCTGGCGAAGTAATCCTCAAATACGGGGCGATCTTCGGCGAGAATTTTCACTGCCTTGCGTGCGGCGCTGCGGAGTTCGGCGCGGGTCTGCCAATCCAACGTGCTGTGAAAGATGTCCTCGCGCAGGATGTGTTCGATCATCACTGCGTCGTCGCTGCTGCAGCCGGTGTCTTCGATGATTGCGTCTCGGTAGCTAGACATAGATTCCTCCTTTTGCCTACAGGTCATGCCCGAAGTAGTCGTTTGTGATTCGCACTTCGTAGTTTGGGCTCTCGGGCCGTCCATGCGGGTGCAATGTGTAAACGCGGGCGACCCGGTCACGAACCTCCTCAAACAGCGGGCCTTCTGGATCAATCTCAGCGTTCGTGCTCAGGATGATGGATTGGTGACCGCTGAGATAGAGCTGGTCGAGTACGTTAGCGCGTACTTCTTTGTCGAGACGGGCCAACGGCGTGTCCACAACCAACGGCGGCACAAGTTTGGCGAGACGTCGTAAGGCTTCGTAAAAAGCAAGCATTCGCACCTGCCGCTGTCCGGCAGATGTGTTGCTTTCCTCCCAAGTTACTTTCTTGCCATCGCGCCGAACGAGCCAACATTGCCAATGACTATCAAAATCCATTCCCTCGAATTCAAGTTTGCGCTCAGTTATATCCACCCAGAGTTTGCCGACCTCCTCGGAAATCTGGCGGCGCATCTGTATCGCGGCACGACTGCGAATTTCACCAGCAGCTTCCCGGTAGCGCGTTGCCATTGCTGCCAAGCTTTCGCCTCGTTCAGCGCGCTCGGCGATTTCTTGTTGAGTCGTTTCTTGCCGCTTCAAATCCGCAAGCTCAACTTCCATGCGGGTGATTTCGGCATCAATATCTTTTAGTCGCTTGCTGATTTGATCGCGGCGGGTAATGAGTCCGCCCCGCTTTTCGTGGAGTTCAACGCCGTGCTTATATGCCGCCGAGTTCTGCTGCATCTGCTTCAGCCTTTGGTCAAGCTCGCGCAACTCCACGTCCATTTTTTCAATGCTGACGCACAACTCTGCCAAGTCGTGAAGAGTCTTCTGGTTTGTGGCCAAGCGCG
>CAYHFK010000056.1:10381-18416 GCA_964355895.1 uncultured Bifidobacterium sp.
CCAAGCGCGTCCTCCAATCGTTTCATGTAGAAGGACTCAACGTCCGGTTGAAGCTCAAACTCTTTTGGTGCGGAATCGAAAACATCCCTTTTCACCTGCGGAATTTTTGGTTCGACAGTGGCTTTGGCACTTTCCCATTCGCGCCTCCGTTCTTCAGCCAGCAGTGCATCATGCAATTCCCTCCGATAAACGCCGAGCAGGGAAACGGGCAGGGCCAACTCCCAAGCCTCTGTGAGTTTGGATTCAAGTTTCGCCTTAGCTTCGGTAAGTTCGGTGCGACGTTCTTGTGATCTCTGCAATTCTTCGGGGTCAACCGCACCAAGTGTCTTCAAGTCGTCCTCGACTTCCAGCAGTTCTACGTCAGCTTCCCGCAAGTCGCGATCCAAAGCATCGTGTTCTCTGCGTCGAGCTTTCAATATTCCGTCGGCAGTAATGACCCTGCCATTCAATTCAGCAAGGGTCGTTTCCGGGTCGGGGCCGCCAGTGGCGTTAAAAACGCGGGGAATTTTGGAATTAATCAGTTGGCGTAGGTCGTTTTCGAGTTCTGCGTATGTCCAAAGGCCAAGGATTCGACTTACACCTTCAACAATGTCTTGCTGACCTAAGTTGATACTTTGGCTGCGCTCGGCGTCGAAGAAAAAGAAACGCGCCAGATGGCGCGGCAGAAAGGCATCCCGCAGTTTTTGAATCACTTGCTCATCTTCGATGCGCCCCGGTGAATCTGATCTTGTTGCGGAATGTTCCCACACCGGTGCCGAGTTGGAGCGAAACCGGACTTCACGAAGGAGTTCGACTTTTCGACTGCCAACTTTTTCATCGCGGAGGCTGATGACCGCCTTGAGGCGCAATGTGTCTCCACCTTCAGCCAATGCGCGCCGATTGAGAGATTTCTCGAATGCGAATCTTGTGGAATCTGCGCCCGGCTCAACTTTTCTCAAATCGCCAACTCCGCTTTCACCAACCACTGCAAGATAAAGTGCGCGTAGCAAATGGGTCTTGCCCGCCCCATTTTTGCCGCCGATCAGTATTCCGCATTTACCCTCCAAACTGCGGAAATCAAGAGTGTGTTCGCCGTAGAATGGGCCAAAGTTTTCTACTGTAAGCGAGTCAATATAGACTTCTGCCATGATTAACCCTTTTTCCCTGTCTGTTCTGCCAAATCGTCCTTTAAGATGTTGAGCAGGTCGTCGGGCAACCCATGAGCACGATGGCTTTCGCTGTACTCTTCCACCTTGGCGAGCATTCGGCGGAGGGTGTCGGCATTGACGTTTTTCTCGCCCGCGACTTTCTCCTCCATCTCGCGCAGGCGGTTTAGTTCTTTAAGGTCAGCGCTCATGATTATACCTCGCTGTTTGTCAACGATACGGCCAACGCCTCGACCGTCATCGGGGTCGCGCGCTGCTTTCCAGAGTTGCTGAATCAAGAGTAGCTCCTCCGGGGTGATGAGTGTCAATGATGTTTCCTCCTGGAGCTTGAGTAGGCGTTTCAGGAGTTCGCGACGACCTTCGATTTTGAGCGGGCCGGGACCGTCGGCACCATTCTTCCGCTTCATGTCGCGGTAGCCATTGGCGGGGTCGCGGAACTCAAGAAGTGTCTCGCGAAAACCGAGCAGATGTTCCATGCGTTCATCGCCGCTTTGAAGCAAACCTTCGCTGGCTTTGTCCTTTTCAACGACGGTGCAGGTCCAGCAGCCGAAACGGGAATTGCCACAGGCGGGTGTGCTGGTGTCAATCTGGATCGGACATTCGCCGCCACCGGCAGCATTATACAGCTTGTAGAGTTCACGGTTTGATCCGCCCCAAGCCGCAGGGGTTTGGAGTAAGTAAGCCCAAACTTCCTCGGTGGTTAGAAACTGAATCGGGTTTGAGACCCAGACGCGCGGAAGATCAGGATGGCGGGTAAGGCCGTTGCGGGTTTCACGTCCGGCCAGTGTTTGCGCACGGGTGGCGCTTTCGGCCCGGCGGGCACCCAAATGAAGTATGGCTTCGCGCCAGCGCCCCATGCGTTGCTCCACGAAGCGAGTTACCGGATCAATCTTCATCCGCTGCGTACACCAGCGAAAGGTGCGGTTCGGTGGCGGATAACCGCGTCCGATGATGTTCACCCAAAAACTTTGCTCGGGAGGAGGGCGGAGTAGATGGACTTCGATGTTGAGTTTTTGTTCGGCCGAACATTTCCGCATCTTGGCCAGAGATGTTTCAATCATTTCGACAATAGCCGGTATCTCGACGCGGGTGTCGGTGCAAACGACGGCAATTTCTTTCGTGCGTTGCTCTTCCGGGACGGATTGGACTGCGTCAAAAATGAGATGCGCGACCAAGGTGCTGTCCTTGCCGCCACTGAAGCCGACAAGCCAAGGACGCTGATCTGCGAGATACAATTCGCGCAGAGAATTTTTGAGTTCTGAGATGTTAGCCGACGCCATGTGCGTGAAGTCTGCGGAGTTCACCACGTCATTGCAATTCAGAAGGCGAGGCGGAGGAGGCGGAGGTAGCGAAGTATGCCCTGCCGTCGGTTGAAGTTGCCAGTTGCTTCGTCCAATAGTGTTGGGCGCGAACCGTAGCGGAGGGGGCTTTTGTTGACTCGGCAAGCCAACGTCTGTTGCCCTTAGCGGGCTTGTTTTCAGCCCTGCTGTGACTTAGGATAGGCGCGTGAAGTTCCGGTGTTTCGCCCGTCGTGCCAGCAGTGTCATTCTGCTAGGTTTATGCTTCACCCTTGCCGCCCTCGCCGCCCCGACAAAATCCATCCGTCTCCGCAACGAAACCATCACGCCAGATCTCGCGCCCGCCCAAACCGTCCAAACTACCCAAGCCGCCGCGCCCACGCCCGAAAGCCCCGCCAGCGGCTTGTTCTTGATTCAATTCACCGGCGCGTTGCCCCCCGCCGCACGCGAACAACTCCGGCCCCTCGGGGTCGAACTCTTGCAATACGTCCCCGACGACGCCTTCGTCGCCAAGTTCGAGGGCGCGCGCCCTGGAAAAATCCGCCAGCTCGATTTCGTCCGCTGGGTGGGCCCGTATCGCCCGGAACACAAAATCCACCGCGCCTTGAGCCGTTCCACCACCGGGGCGACGAACGCGCCAAGGGCCGCTTCCAGCTCATCGTCTTCGCAGGATTCGCTCGACGTTGCCGTCCTCCTTTCACCGCGCGCCACCCCGGCGGAACACAAACAAACCAAGCTTCTCTTCAGTCAGCTCCGCCAGGAAAGTTCCAACCCTTTCGGCGCTGTGCTGCGCGGCCGGTTAACCCGCGCCCAACTCAACACCCTGGCCCGCTCCGACGTCGTTCTCTGGATCGAACCGGCGCCCGCCATGCGAATGTTCGATGAAGTCTCCAGCCGCATCGTCGGGGGCGCCGGCCCGTCCCCCGGTCAAACGCTCGTGCAATCGCTCGGCTACACCGGCGCGGGCGTGACCGTGGCGGTGGCCGACAGCGGTCTCGACAGCGGTGACACGAACTCGATGCATCCGGATATTCAAGGCCGGGTGAAGGCGTTGTTTTATTACGGCGCACCCGGACAACTCGATGATGCGGCGGACGAACATAGTCACGGCACACATTGCGCCGGCATCATCGCGGGCAACGGCACCGTGGGCGAAACCGACGAAAATAATTTCCTCTACGGTCTCGGCGTTGCGCCCGGGGCGAGTTTGATCGGGCAAAGAATCTTCGATGCCGCCGGTGGTTATGCCGCGCCGCCGACGTACGAGACGCTCACCCGCGACGCCAAACGCGCCGGCGCCGACATTGGCTCGAACAGTTGGGGCGATGACACCCAGGGTCGCTACGATCTGAGCGCGATGGAATTTGACGGCCTGGTGCGCGACGCCGACGCCCTCGCGCTGGGCGACCAGCCCTACATCCTCGAATTCTCCGCCGGCAACGCCGGACCGGCAACGCGGACCATCGGCAGCCCCGCGGTTGGCAAAAACGTCATCGCCACCGGCGCGGCCAACAACGACCGCCGCAATCTTCCGCTGGAGGAATTCGCGATTTACGACACGGGCCCGGACACCATGGCGGACTTTTCCAGCCGCGGCCCGTGCGAGGATGGCCGCATCAAGCCCGACCTTGTCGCGCCCGGCAGTTGGATTGCATCGCTGCGTTCGGTTTATGCCAACGACGATTTCGCGTGGTGGCCCATTTCGGACAATTATCTCTATCAAGGCGGAACGAGCCAGGCCGGCCCGCAGGTTTCCGGCGCGGCGGCCGTGTTCGTGCAGTTCTACCGCGCCACGCATGGCAACACCACACCCTCCCCTGCCCTCGTCAAAGCCGCCCTCATCAATTCCGCCACCGACATGGATGACTTCGTGGAAACCGGGCCCGTTCCGAATAACGACGAAGGCTGGGGCCGCGTGAACCTGCCGGCGCTGCTCGCCTCAACGCGCGACTACGATTTTTTCAACCAAACCGTCCTGCTGACGAACAACGCGGTTTACGAACAACGCCTTCTCGTCAGCGAGGCCAACGAGCCGCTCAAAATCACCCTGACCTACACCGACGTGCCCGGCAATCCCGCCGCCGTTATCGCGCTTGTCAACGATCTCGATCTCGAGGTGATTTCGTCCGGCGGCCAGATCTACCGCGGCAATCGCTTCAACTTCGGCGAGTCCATTCCCAATGCCGCCGGGGCTGACTCGATCAATAACGTCGAGGCCGTGCATCTCTACTCGCCCGTGCCGGGCGAATACTTGATTCGCGTCCGCGGCAGCCGGGTGGTTGAGGATGCGCGCCGGGACACGCCAGCGCTGGACCAGGATTTCGCCCTCGTCGTCTCGGGCGGCTTTGGAACGCCGGGCGTGGGGCTTGTGACCTTCGATCGCCCCGTCTATCGAGCGCCGGATCAGATCCGGCTTACGCTGGTGGACTATGACCTCGCGGGCCAGCCGAGCGTGAGCGTTCTGCTGCGCAGCGCCGTCGAACCCCTCGGCGAGAACCTCACCCTACTCGCCAACGGTGTGACCGGATTGTTCACCGGCGCGGTCGCCACCGCCACCGGCCCCGCCAGCCCCGATGGCCAACTGCAACTCGCCCACGGAAACCTCATCGAGGCTGTCTATGCGGACGCGTCGCCCGCCAGTAATCGCGTCTTCACCACGCAGGCTGATTTGCTGCCGCCGATCATCTCGAATGTGCAGGCCCGAAACGAGTTTGGGCAGATCGTCGTGTCGTGGAACACGGACGAGGACGCGTCGTCGTTTGTCTATTATGGAACAAACCCGCCCACCCTAGCCTTGACGAATTCCATCCTGGACATGGGGCATGAGTTTTCACTCGCCAACCTCGCTGCAAATACGGTGGTGCAGTATTTCGTTGTCGCGCAGGACGAAGCGGGCAATCGCGCCACGAACAACAACGGCGGCAGCTTCTTCACCATCACGAACATCCAACCGCCAGTGGTGCTGTTGCTGGATTCCTACACGGACAACGGCGGGTTCATCGCCGCGCCCCCGCTCTCGGGTTACACCGACGCACTGGATGCCGTCGGCATGAGTTACGATGTCTTTGACGCCACCACGGGCACCCAACCCACCTCCACCAACTTGCAATCGTATCGTTGCCTCATCTGGCGCATTGACGAAATCTCCGCGCCCGACCCGGCGCTGGTGCAGAAGGTCGCCAGCTACGTCACCAACGGTGGTTCGCTGCTCATCGCTTCGATGGAAGCGGCCACACGGTTCGGCGAAGCAGGCGCGGCCAGCTTTGTCGCCAACATTCTGCAAATCCAGTCGAACACCGAAGATCAAACCGTAAACGACATTCTTGGCACGGCGGATCCGCTCGGCGCAGACATCAACACGACGCTCGATTACTCGCCCTACGATGAGCTTCTGTCTTTCCTGCTATTGCTCGGCGTGACGGATCCGTCGGATTGGATTTTGCCAACGACCAATGCCGCGCCCATCCTGCTGGCCAACGGCCAGATCGTCGGCCTGCGCGCGCCCAAGACCGGCGTTGATCTGCCCGGACGCGTGGTGCATCTCTCGTTCCCGCTTGATGCCGTTCCCCTCGGCACGGGCATCGGCAACAACCGCGCCGGCCTGCTGCAAAACATCCTCAATTTCCTCGTGCCGTCGCCCAATGCCAGCATCGTCACGCTCGACAGCGATGTTTATTCCGTGCCCGGGCGTGCGATCATGGAAGTCGAAGATGCCGATTTGAGCGGGCAAGGTTCGGTCGCCGTCACGGTTCACAGTCCGCAACACACGAACCAGCTCGGCGTGACGCTGCTGGAGACGGCGCGGGGCGGTTTGTTTCGCGGCAGCGTGATCTTCGCTCCCACGAGCACCGGAACGCCCGGTCTTTACGTCGTCAACGCCAACGACACGGTGCAGGTGGATTATTTCGATGCGTCGGCGGGCCGGACGAATTCGGCCACGGCCACCATCGAAACCAACGCCCCCGTCATCGCGAACCTCTTCATCGAGCCGGGCTATCTCGAAGCGATTGTCACCTGGGAAACTTCCAAGGACGCGGATTCGCTGGTGCAATACGGCGAGTCGCCCAACAACCTCCCGAACAACTTTACGGCGTTTGATCCCCTGCGGCAGACGGACCACGAAATCTTCCTCAGTGGTTTGAAGCCCAACACGACTTACTACCTGCGCGTCACGAGTCGCGACCGCGCGGGAAATTCCACGACCGACGACAATGGCGGCAATCTTTACACGTTCACCACGCTGCAACCGCTCACCCCACCATGGAGCGACAACCTCGAAACCAACAACGCGTTTTGGTCCACGATCGCTTCCGAAGATTCGGAGTCCGAGTGGATGCGTGGCGCCCCGGGCGGCGGCGAAACCGCACATTCCGGCACAAACTGCTGGGGCAGCAACCTCGGCGGCGGCGGCATCAGCCAGATGGAATCGTATTTGATCAGTCCTGGGATTTTTCTGACGGGCGGCAACCAGGCCACGTTGCGCTTCTGGCACAACTACGACTTCCTCGCCGTGGGCGATTTCGATATCCAACTCGCCGCCATCGAGATCATCACCAACGTCGCCACCGCGCCGCAGTTGCTCTATCAGTTGCCCGAAGATTCTTCCGGCGGCTGGGAGGAATTGGAAATTGATCTCACCCCGTACCTGGGCAACGTCGTTTACATTGTTTGGTATCACTTCCTGTTTTCGCTCGACGCCCCGCCGCGCATGGGCTGGCTGGTGGACGACGTTTCCATCACCGTCACCAACGTTCTGCCTGGCACGGTCCGCATCACCAACAATCTCTGGCAGGCGTTTTACATCATGACCGGGCCCACCAACCGCGCCGCCGGCGGCCGCAGCGAAATCCTTACAAACGCGCCGCCCGGCCAATACGTCATCCAATACGCCGACCTGCCCTATTACCAGACGCCGCCCGCCCAAACGAACCTCCTCGCTCCCGGCAGTTCGGTGACCTTCACGGGCAACTACACCTTCACCGACATCAACTCCAACGGCATCCCCGACGGCTGGGAGGCGCAGCAATTCAGCGTCCTCTCCGCCCAACGCACGATGACCACCGACACCGATGGGGATGCTTTGAGTGATTGGGCCGAGTTCGTCGCGGGCACAGATCCCAACAACCCGCCGCCGCCATTCCGCCTCACCGCCCAACGACTCGCGAGCAATCTCGTGAAACTTTCCTGGCCGTCCGTCACCAATCACACCTATCGCCTCCACGCCAGCAGCAACGCCGTTTCGTGGTCGCCGTTCGCGGACTGGTTCTCCGCCACCGACACGAACACGAGTTACCCTGTGGCCACGACCACCAACGGCGCCGCAAAATTCTTCCGCGTAGAAGCCGCGCCGCCCGCCAGTTCCATCGCCGCGACCTTCCACGTTTCCGCCTCCCTGCTGCCAACCAAACAAGTCCGGCTGGAATGGCCGTCTGCGCCGGGCCATGGCTATCGCGTTCTTGGCAGCACGAACTCGGTCAGTTGGTCGCCGTTCTCCGACTGGCTTCGCGCCACGGGCTACACGACCGGCCTCACCCTGCCCGCCAGGACGAATGGCGCACCAAACCTCTTCCGGGTTGAAGCGCAGCCGTGAAC
>CAYHFK010000057.1:0-18381 GCA_964355895.1 uncultured Bifidobacterium sp.
CCGTTTCCGGATTGAACAGCGTGATCGGCTCCTGGCTCAAGTCCAGCAAGTCCACCGCACACCCCGCTTTGCGAAAAGCTTCCGCGACGGACAAAATCACCCCGCGCGTGACAGAATCCGCATGCGTGCTGCCGACGACGGCCAGAATTTTCAGTTTTGCTTCAAACATAATTCATTTCGGTAAATCGTTTGTGTGGACAACATCTTCACGACCGCAGTGGCTTTTGGGTCAGGACGCGACTCGTTTCCATTCGGCCTCCACCCCGCGCCGCTGAATCCACTCATTCAAATCAGCTTGATTGATCTGTGGGCCCGAGACATTGAGGATGCCCCGAATGTCGCGCAGGTGTTTGTCCGAACCGCCTTCGCGGAAGTATTCCAACTTGCGGACGATGACGTATTCCGGCGGCGCGAGCACCAGCGTTTCGCCTTCGTAAATTATCGGGCGTTTGTTGCGGAAGGCCCACGCATTGAATTCATCCCGCCCGGTTGGATAAATATCCGCTTTGAAGGTGGTCTCCATGTGAATGATGTTGAACTGGCCGCGCTGTTCGCGGGCAGCTTCCGCCGCGATGACTTCAGGCGGCGGGAGATAAAAATCCTTTGGCGGAAAGATTTCCGGAAGTTGGCGGATGGTTGCTTCATTCAAGAAAACGACCATATCCACATCGTGAGTAAAACGGGGTTCACCGTAGAAGATGGCGGCCACGCTGCCACCAATCACATAGCGGATGCCGGCGCGATTGAGGGGCCGCACGAACAGCAGAAACAAGTCAGTCTCGGACATGGAGGAATATCCGGTTGACCTCGGCGATCACTTTTTCCTCCGGCCAATCGGGATGCTGATGGCGCACGCCCGCCGCCTTCAATTTGCGGGCCGACCAAAACATCTGCTCGGCCAACTGCAACCGGCGCGTACCGGGCATTCGCCGATAAATCTCAATCTGTTCCGGGCTGGGGTCTTCGTCGGACAAACGACGCGGCGGTGAAACCGCATCGCGCAACACATCTGCCGCTCCCGACCGAGCTTCGGGATAGTTGGTGCTGCGATTTTCAGTGTTCACAAAACAACCCTACCGGCATGACAACAGACCGTCAATCCACGCTTCAGCCGAGGAGACTTTTCGCCTTGGCCAACGCCTCATCCAGCTTGCTCGCGTCCTTGCCGCCGCCGCGGGCGTTGTCGGGTTTGCCGCCGCCTTTGCCACCGACCATTGGCGCAATCTGCTGGATGATTTTTCCGGCTTGAACCTTCGCGGTGAACTCGGGCGAGACGGTGGCGATGAGGGTCACCGCGCCGTTGCCGCACCCGCCCAGCACCACCACGCCTTGGAACCGGCCTTTCAGCGCGTCGGCGGTCGCCTGGAGAAATTCGCCGTTCGCATCGCCGAGATTGTGGGTGATGAGCGGAATGTCATTCACGGTTTGAATGCGCTCCAGCAGTTCGCTCGCGGCGTTCGAGGCGTTGCGTTGCAGCGCGATCTGGACTTCCTTCTCCAATGCCTTCTGTTGCGCCAGCAAGGCTTCGATCTTCTTTTCCAGTTCGTGGATGGGCGAATTGACCTTGCCGGCGACGGTCTTGATCAACTCGCGGTCGAGCCGCATCGCGTCGAACGCGGTGAGGCCGGCGATGGCTTCGATGCGGCGGACACCGGCGGCAATCGCGCTTTCGCCGACGATGCGGAACAAACCGATCTCGCCGGTGGCGCGGGTGTGCGTGCCGCCGCAGAGTTCCATTGAGTAGCCATTGAGCTTCTGCGCGTGGCCGCCGATTTGGACGACGCGGACGGTGTCGCCGTATTTGTCGCCGAAGAATTGCATCACGTCCTTGCGCGATTTCACGTCGGTGTAGGGGACTTCGGTCCAGGAGACGCCGGCGTTTTCGAGGATGCGTTCGTTGACGAGTTTCTCGATGTCGGCGACTTGCGCGGGCGTGAGCGGCGCGCTGTTGAAGTCGAAGGTCAACTTGTCCGGGCCGACGAACGAACCTTTCTGCGAGGCTTCCCGGCTCGCGACTTCGTGCAACGCCCAGTGCAAAAGATGCGTGACGGTGTGGTGGCGCTGGATGGCAGGCCGACGTTCCCAATCCAACATTGCTGTTACCTTTGCCCCTACTTTGATCAGACCATCATCGTCTCTGAGCCAATGAACCCAGGTAGCGCCTGACTTCGTCGTGTTGGTAACATCAATCCCGACGCTATCTTCGGCGCGAATCAGCCAACCCGTATCGCCAACCTGCCCGCCCATCTCTGCGTAAAACGGAGTGACATCAATAATCGCACCAGTCTTTTCCTTAATTGATATGACTTCGATAACCGTGGCTTCCACACCCTGTTGTTCGAAGCCGACGAACTTGGTGGGCGTGGTCGTCTCGATTTGCGAAAGCGAAATGACTTCTTTCTTCTGCGCGGCACGGGCGCGGGCGCGTTGTTCTTCCATCAGCTTCTCGAAACCTTCCTTGTCCACGGTCAAACCGCGTTCGCGCGCCATCAATTCGGTGAGATCGAAAGGAAAACCGTAGGTGTCGTAAAGTTTGAACGCCGCAATCGCAGGGATTACGGGCGGCTTGGTCAAAAACTTCCGCCAGCCATCGGGATGGTACGTAGGTGACTGGCTGGCAAAAACAGTTTCACCTTTCTGGTTTAGAACCTCAAAGCTTTCCATTCTATCGAGCAAGTTTTGAGAACGCTCTTCTTCCGTCAGGTATGCCGACTCTTGCGCTGTTCCTTTTGTAACGGTGAGAGTCGTGTTTTTTTCGGATAGGCCTTCAGCTTGGATTGCATTCGTGATTGCATGTCGAATCGCCACAGTTTCAAACAACTCAATTCCTTTATCCAACGTCTTGTTAAACGCCTCTTCCTCGCGCTGGATAGTTTCCTGCACGTGCTTTTTCTTGGCGCGGATTTCGGGAAAGATGTCGCCCATCGTGGCGGCGAGCACGTCCACGAGTTTGTAGAAAAACGGTTCGTGGAAGCCGAGCGTGCGACCGTAGCGCACGGCGCGGCGCAGGATGCGGCGCAGAACGTAGTTGCGGTCGGTGTTGCCGGGTTGGATGCCGTCGGCAATCGCGAACGAGAGCGTGCGGATGTGGTCGCCGATGACGCGGAAGGCAACGTCGGCTTTTTCCTGCTCGGTGTCGCCGGTGCTGCCGGGTTTTGGGAGCGTCGAACTGTATCGCTTGCCGCTGAGTTTTTCGATGGCGTCGAAGATGGGGCGGAAGATGTCCGTCTCGTAATTCGAAACGGCGCGCGTGAAGTCGGTGCAGCCGCGCGTGTTTTGGATGATGCCGGTGACGCGCTCGAAACCCATGCCGGTGTCCACGTGCTGGGCGGGCAGGGGAGTGAACGTGCCGTCCGGGTTCGCGTTGAACTGGATGAAGACGAGATTCCAAATCTCGATGCAGCGGGCGTCGCCTTGGTTGACGAGCGCGCCTTTGGTGTCGCCGGCGGGCGTGAGGTCCACGTGGAGTTCGGAGCACGGACCGCACGGGCCGGTTTCGCCCATCATCCAGAAATTGTCCTTCTTGTTGCCGTGGACGATGTGCACGGCGGGATCGCATCCGGCCGCCGAGAATTTCTTCGCCCAATACATCGCGGCTTCCTGATCGGCGATTTCAAACGGGGATGCCTCCGCATTTGGAGCCAGATACGTCGGCGAAGTCATCGCCAAGACGACGACCTGTTCGAGTTCGGTCTGCCATTTGGCTTCCCAACCGGGTTGACCGAGGTCGGGATTGTAAACCGTGGCGTAGAGGCGTTGGGGTGGGAAATGCCAGGTCCGGACGACCAGTTCCCACGCCCAATCAATGGCCTCCTGCTTGAAGTAATCGCCGAAGGACCAGTTGCCGAGCATCTCGAAGAACGTGTGGTGATAGGTGTCAAGGCCGACGTCTTCGAGGTCGTTGTGCTTGCCACCGGCCCGGATGCATTTCTGGGTGTCGGCGGCGCGCCCGGGCGTGTAGGGGCACTGGGTCTGGCCGAGGAAGATCGGCACGAACTGGTTCATGCCGGCATTCGTGAACAGGAGGTTCGGCGAGTCCGGCATGAGCGAGGCCGACGGGACAATGGTGTGGTGCTTCGACTGAAAGAAGTCGAGGAACGACTGGCGGATTTGCGTCGAGGTCATGGTCAATTCAAAATTAATAATGTCCGTTTGTCGCGAGCGAACGCTGAGCGCACAAAGAATCTAATGGCGCTCTCGTCGTTGGGCCGACGTAACGAGGCTCTAATTGAAGAACGGGTCGCCAATCAAAAGGAGCCTCATTACTGCGGCGGCTGCAAACTCAGGGTGACAGAGTAGCCCGATCCTGCGCCATTAGGCGAGTTGGAAGTTTTCGGGCTACGCCGAGCGCCCACGATACCGTCGCTGAAAGTTCGTGGTCGCTGCGCTTCGGTGAACTGAAAATGGCCGGAAGCTGGAGGCGTTCCCAACGTCAGGGAAGGGCTTGGGAATGTTCAGGCTCAAGGTTGAAACCAGCGAAAGGCTTACGGGATTCCAATGCGATAGAAGGCAAAGGGGGACTGCGGGTTTGGCGTGATGTCGTTCAATTGGCTGCTGCCGGTGGCCGACGTATTCAAGTTATGGTTTGTGCCGGCGGAAGAATGTCGGGGCGCCGCTCTTTGGCAAGGTAAGAGAATACGCGCTGGCAGATCGAAGTACTGCCCAAAGTCCTCAAGAGCGGCGGCCAAACCGAGCAACGGCAACTGGAGCCGGCGACGCGCCCGGCGCGGGTTCCCTGGCCCGCAAGCGCGACGGCGAGCCGGCCCCGGTGACCTTGTGGCGCGGGTTGCAGCGGCTCAACGACCTGACGGCGATGTGGCGGCTCTGTCAGGGAAAGAAACGGAGGCAAAAATGTGCGCAATGATTAGCCCCCCCAGGTAGAGGGAGAAGCGTCCTCCGTTTCACCGAAATTTGCGCGACCAGGTTTGCCGGAAGAAATAAACGGCCGCTCCCGACATGCGGGAAAGGCCGCTTTGAGTTTGCGTTGGTTTGCTTTTGCAGAGCTTTCTGGGCAGCCCTGCGAAACCACCGACCTACCGGTCAGCCGGCGTCAAGGCCGTCGGTTTCAAAATCTTTGTCGCCGTGACATGCTTCAGCAGTTCTTTGCGATTCATGAAATAGGTCGGCGTGGCTTTGCTGTTGCTGAAAAGCTTTTCCGCCTGGTCATCCCAGTGGCCGCTCTCTTTGTGGTCGCTGACGCCGAGCGGCACCACGGTGTAGGACTCGGGCGGATCGCTCATGATCACAATCTGGGTCGAGGTCTGGCCACCGCGGCCAACCATTTCCTTGCCCGCCTTGTTGAAGCTGATCGCGCGCGGGGTGGCCATGCCGGCATCACCCACCGAGCCTCCGCCGACCGGATACGTTCGCTCTCCGCCCTCACGACCGCCGCGAAAATATTTTCCATACGCCACATGCAGGGAACCGAAATTCGTCTTCAGCCAGCCTGCCGCCTTGCCCAAAGCCAGGAAGATTTCCTTGTCGCCCAGATCCGACGGCGGCTCCACGTTGCGGGTGATTTCTTCATCCAACCCTTTCTTGAACGCGTAAAAAGCCAGCGCCCCTTCGGAGTCCGCGTCGCTCCGGCGATTCCATTGTTGAATCAGACCATAAACCTCGGCCGCGTCCGCCGGTTGGTCTGCGTTTGACGCTTTCGCCCACGCCGATTTCATCCGCTCCTGCCATTTCTCAGCATGATAAACCTGGGGGCTGAACGCGATGTCGGTTGCGCTTTCCACCGTGACGTCATGCGCGCGATCGAGGAGTTCGGTCATCATGTCGCCCCGCTGATGGCGCGGGGCTTTGCGCGTGGCGTTGTAGAGGTAGGGGAACTGGGCATACTTCTCGGGCGTCAGCGGGCTGTCCTTCATCATCGCGAACGGCGTCACATTGCAATTGTGCATGTAGGCTTGCGGGGGATTTTCGATCTGGACGAGGTCCGCGAACGGGTGAATGCCCTGCCAGTCGTTGGTGGAATAGCGGCCGGGGATGGGCCGGGTGGGATCCGTGCCCGTCGCGCGAATGGGCACGCGGCCATTGCGAACATAGTAAATGTCGCCTTGCACGGTGGCGACCATGACGTTCTGGGCCATGAGCTGGAGCTGGGCGAGGGCGGTCTTCATCTCCGCAAGGTTGCGGGCGGTCATGGTCTCGTAGGTTTGATCGGTCAAACCCACTTCTTCAAAGTACGGAATCGCCATCGCATACGCCTTGCCCTTTTTGTGCGCGACGATCGGGCCGTGGTGACTGTATTCGATTTCCGATTCTTTCCACGCTACTTTGTCGCCGTTCTTCACGCCGATTTTGGCCTTTCTGACAATCAGGTCCCGCCATTGGCCATCGTGGCGGTACTGCCGCGGATTATCGGGATTTAGCTCCTCTTCAAAGACGTCCGAAGTGTCCGGGGCCCCGGTGGTCATGGCGATGGAACAGTAGCGACTGTGGCCCAGGCTGGGCAGCGGCGTGCCGAGGACGGAGACGCCCGATACATTGAAATCACCGGCATAGATCCGGATCTGGTAGAATCGGAATTCGGCATACCAGCTCAAGTGCGGGTCCACGACCGCGATCGGCACTTTCATCGCGGTACGGCTGGGCCCAATCAGGATTTCGTTGGAGCCGTGATAGCCGACGTCATCGGGTTTAATGCCCGCACGGAGGAGGTCACCGCCCGCTTCGCCCATCGGCCAGCCCCAGATGATGTGCCGGCCCAGCGCTACCACATCCCACGGATGAATTTCCTGCGCCCAAACCGGCACCTGATCCGGATGTTCCTTCATGAAGTAATTGATGCCCGCCTGGTAGGCCTCGATGACGGCCCGCACTTTGGGGCTGACCTGGCCGTATTTCTCCCGGCTGATTTCCTCGTGGCGAAAAATGCAGGAGATCATGTCATTCCGATAATTGCCCGGGCCAAAGACCTCCGACATCGTGCCGTTGGCGCGGCGATAGTTTTTCAGCAACTCCTCGAGCCGATCCTCCGCCTGCGCGTAGCCGACCGCAAACGCGGCCGTTTCGAGCGTTGGCGCATAGACGTGCGGGATGCCGAACCCGTCGCGGTAGAGCGCGGCTTCCTCCGCGGCGCCGCCGATGCAAAACTGGAGGTCGGACAACAACAGAGAACCGATTGCGGCGAACAGGAATGGAAGTTTGTTTTGCATAGGGTGGGGTTTGCTTTATCGGCCGAAAGATTGCCGGGTTAACGAAAAGAATCCAACTATTCTTCGCGGTAGTTCATCGTCTTGCCCGGAAGATTCGACTGCCCGCGATAAGAGCCGGCTTCAACTCGACAGATCGTCCAACACCACACTGCCCAAGGGGCCAAGCTCGGTCGCTCGCTGACGTCCGCGGAAACTGACTGTGACGCGGCGCGGCGCCGGCAGCAGATTCCACAGGAGCACGCGCTTCGCTGAGGGATACCACGCGCAAACCACCGGGGTCTCTTCCTCGACTACCGGCACGTTTGCCAGGGATGCGCGGATCCGCCGCTTGAAGGCGAACAACGCGTCGAGGGTTTCGGGAACAACTTCAAGGCGCTGCCCGCTCGCGGCGGGCTGGGCGCGACACACCAGTTGGCCGGAGAACCCTGACTTCGCCTGCGACACTTCCCGCGCGTCGAAGTCCGAGAGAAAGTTCCAGCCGTCGCGTGTCGGCTCCGCGACGACTTCAAACGGCACGCCCGCCGCCAGCCAGAGACTGAACGGTTGGTCATCGCCCACGTAACGTTGCGCCTCGCCCCAAACGTGTTTGAACGGGCCGCGCGGTCGGTGGCCCGCGACGAGTTCGTGCAACCGGGCCTGCTCGCGCATGGCGGGCCCGAGCGGGGTCCAGTGCGCGCGCGGGAACGGCGTCAGGCCGCTCATGAACATCGTGTGCCGCACATCGGCGATGGTGGAGATGGTGAGCTTGGCGGCGAGATTTGCGGCGGAGAGTTTATCCGCCGGGTACGCCGTGGTTTCGCTGAAGGCGCGGTCGGGTTCGACGAAGCGGCGGTGAAAGAGCACGCTGAACAATTCGTCCGTCTTCCCTTTCACGCGCCCAAACGAAGCATCGCCAAACATCAGTTCGCCCACGCGCACCGGCACGCGGCGGTAGTCGCGCAGCCGGATGCCCGCCTTCTCCGCGCCGAGATACATGATCATGTTGCCGAAGCTGCCGTCGAAGGCGCGTTGTTGCGCGCGAAACGATGCCGTGAGCTGGTCGCAGTTCCCGTCCACCCAGGCGCGCAGCAGCTTCGTGAGCCGGCGCTCGCGCAGGTCATCCAACAATTCGCTCCAGCGTGCATCGCTGAGGCCGTGCGCGCGCAGAAACGCGGCACGATGTTCCGCGCAAAAGCAGCCGCCAATCTCGCCGGGGCCGCGGGCCAGGCGGAAATCGTCGTCCACGAACGCGCGGCGGAAACCGAGGCGACGGAGCTCGCGCAAGGCCGCCGCGTTTTCCTCCGTGGCGGGTGCGTGGAGCGAGGTGCCGGCGAAACGTTTCCCGTCGAACCGTTCCCCCAGCCGCCAATGATTCGGCGGCGTGAGCGGGAAATCGCCGTCGCGCGAGCCCAGCGAATCGCCGGGATGCCCGAGCGGCACGGTGATGAGTTCCGCGCGCAGCCCGGCCCGGGCGGCGAGTTGTTGCGCCTTGACGATCTGTTCCGTCGGATAGGGCCGGAAGCCATAGAAAAAACCCGCCAGCCACACGGTGTCCACGCCAGCCGCGCGGACGATATCGAGCAGCTCCGGCTCGCGTTCGATGATCGGTGGCGCCAGACAGACGTGGTAATCGCGGCGTCGGGAAATGCCCGGTTGCGCGATACCGACGAATGGAACGGCGAGCGCCGCACCGGCAACGGCGGTCAACCAGCGGCGGCGGGAACAGGTGCTTAGGGATTCAAGTTGGATTGGCATTTGCGTTCGGGACGCCGACCAACTGGCGCAGTATTGTTTCTTGTTGGCCTTCTGGCGGGGAGACTGGGGCGGACGGTTTCCGGTGTCAATCGCCGGGGTTGATGGGAATTTGATTCTTGAACGCGTGTGATTAAGCCACGATTTGGGATCGAAGGTAAGGATCGCTCGCAAACGGCCACGGCAATTTGCCCGGCTTGAAATTCTGTTGTCGGGTAGGCAAGCTTCGCTGGCTTGAATCAACCCGGCGGCGGTCGCCACCCGAAGAAAAAACCGAAACTATGTTCCTTCGCAAATCCTTGACCTTGGTTCTGTCATGCGGTGCCGCGCTCTTGCTCACCAGTTGCGCGAGCCACCAGCCAAACCGTGCCGCCCACGTTCAAACCGGAGAATCAGTCATTCTCGTCGGCGACGAACCGGCGAACCTGGCCTTCGCACCGTTGCCGTCCCAGCCCGTCAAGGTTCGCAGCACGTATCGCGACGGCTTGCCGCAGACGGTTCACTACGAGCCGGGCTGGGACTACGTGCTGGAGGCGTCGGGCCAGATTCGGCGCACCCCGGATTCCCGGATTCCCGATTTCCGCACCAACGTGCTTTACGGAAAAGAGGATTTTAATCACACCCAGTTTCCCGGCTTCGGCAATAGCGGCTTCTTCGTGTTCGTGGATTATTCGCACCGTGAAAAATGGTCGCCCGTGCCGCCACCGACTGAGCTGAACGCAAAGTGTCTGCCCAACACGCGGAAAAAGCTCCGTGCCGGCGGAAAAATCCGCATCGTGGCGTACGGCGACAGCATCACCGCCGGGGGCGATGCCTCCGCGCCGGGGTTGATTTTCTGGGAACGCTGGGCCGACGCGCTGCGCCAGAAATATCCGCGCGCCACCATTGAAACCGTCAACGGCGCGACCGGCGGCGATTCGATGGTGCAAGGCTTGCAGCGCCTGCCGGAGAAGGTGCTCGCGCAAAAGCCCGACCTGGTTTTGATCGGCTTCGGCATGAATGATCACAACCGGGGCGGCGTGCCGTCGGCGGCGTTTGCCGACAATCTGCGGATGATGATTGACCGGGTGCGGACCGACACCGGGGCGGAGATCGTTTTGTTTTCCGCCTTCCCGCCGAACCCGAAATGGCATTACGGCACGCACAACATGGCCGCCTATGCCGCCGCGACCGAAGCGGTGGCGCGGGAAAAGCATTGCGCCTTTGCCGACGTGTATAACCTGTGGCAGCAATTCGCCGGGAAGAAAAAGCCGGAAGACCTTCTCGGCAACAACATCAATCATCCCAACGATTTCGGGCATTGGATTTATTTCCAGGCGTTGTGGGCGATGAATGTGCCGTAGCGTTACGCTTTCGGGATCGGGTGTTGTTCTGTCGGTGTTGATCACGTCCGCCGCTGCGCCGAATCCAAACGCGTTCGCTCCTCAGCCGTACAAAGGCAAGGGAGCGAGGGTGAACTCGGGAAAAACCTGGCTCAATTTGTCGCCGGCGCCGTGGCGCTGCAAGATCGGCGCGAGCACGTTGCGGTAGTTGGTCATCACCGGCAGATCGCCCGGACCTTCGCGGACTTCGCGGCTCAAGCCCGGCCATATTGGCCCAACACGCGACCGCCTTTGATGCCGCCGCCCATGACGAACCTCACGCTCCCCCGGCCATGATCAGTGCCGAACGCCGAGTTCTCCTCCACGCGCCGGCCAAATTCCGTCATCACCACCACCGTCGTGTGGTTCATCTCCGGGCCGAGGCGGGCGTAATAGGAGTAAAAGTTGGTGATGTAATACCGGACACTGTTGACGGTAGCCCCATTGGGGGAAACGGTCGCGCTCAAGCCGGGATTGGCTTAAACGCACGGGGTTGTTTTTCATGTCGAAAAGTTCAGCCAGGTAAACCCGGCTTCGTGTCCGCCGCGGCGGCCTCCACCCCGGCGGCGAACAGCGGCGTGCTGAAGTAGCGCTCGGCGCGGTCGCAAAGCATGGTCACCACGCGCGCCTGCGGTCCGAGCTCCCGGGCCACCGAGAGCGCGGCGACCACGTTCGCGCCGGAACTCGTCCCGACCAGTAATCCAAACTGGCGATGAAGCCGCCCGGTCATGGCCATGGCCTCGGCGCTCCGGACTTTGACCTCGCCATCGAGCGGCGCATCCCGGAGCAGCGGCGGAATGAAACCGTCGGCAACGCCCTCAATAAAATGGCAGCACGGCAATTCGCCGGCGAGCAGGGCTTGTTCGGCCGGCTCCATGGCGACAATCCGGGCTTCGGGCCACCGGCGCTTGATGGCTTTGCCGCAACCGGCCAGCGTGCCGCCCGTGCCGAACCCCGTTACGAACGCGTGAACCGGCCCACCCATCTGGTGCAGAATTTCCTGTCCCGTGCCGTGTTCGTGATCCGCCACGTTCAAGGGGTTCTCAAACTGGCGTGGCAGAAAATAGCGCGGGTCGTCCGCCGCCATCTGGCGGGACATCTCGATCCCGGTCTGGTACATGCCGCCGCTCTCGAACAGGATCAGTTCCGCGCCCAGTTGCCGGATCAGGCTTCGGCGCTCTCCGCTCGCACTGGTGGACATGAGGATCGTCACGCGATAACCCAGCGCCGCCCCGACCATCGCGAGGGCAATGCCAGTGTTGCCGCTGCTGCATTCGAGAATGATGGAGTCTGAACCCAGTTGGCCGCGTTCGTGCGCGGCGAGCAGAACCGTCTTGGCCAGCCGATCCTTGATGCTGCCGCTCGGGTTGAGGAACTCGCACTTGGCGTAGAGAGTGAGGCCCTCCGGCTCAAACCGCAGCGGCACGAGCGGCGTGTTGCCGATGAGCGACAGCACGGCGGCGGCCCGGTCGGGGATGGGCGACGATGGTGGGTTCATGGGGCGACTCCTGCGGATCTATTTCGGTTCACTGCTCAACGCCAATTCAAAATCACCTTGCCGCACTCGCCGCTTTTCATCGCGGCAAAACCGGTTTCGAATTCGGTGTACGGCAGGCGGTGCGTGATGACGGGCGCGATGTTCAAGCCGCTTTCCAGCATCACGCTCATCTGATACCAGGTCTCATACATCTCCCGGCCGTAAATGCCTTTGATCGTGAGCATGTTGAAAACCACCTTGTTCCAATCAATCGCCATTTGCTCCGTCGGAATGCCCAGCATCGCGATCTTTCCGCCGTGGCACATGTTGTCAATCATGTCGCGGAACGCGGCCGGGGTGCCGGACATTTCGAGGCCGACGTCGAAGCCTTCCTTCAGGCCGAGTTGCTTTTGCACGGCGCGCAAATTTCCAGTTTTGATATTGAGCGCCACGGTCGCACCCAGTTTCTTCGCCAGTTCGAGCCGGTAATCGTTCACGTCGGTGACGACGACGAACCGCGCGCCCGCGTGTTTGACGATGGCGGCGGCCATGATGCCAATCGGACCGGCGCCAGTGATCAGCACATCCTCGCCGAGCACAGGAAACGAAAGCGCCGTATGCACCGCGTTGCCGAACGGATCGAAAATCGAAGCCACATCCCGATCAATGCCCGGGGAGTGCTGCCAGACATTGGTCATCGGCAGCGAAAGATATTCCGCGAACGCGCCGGACCGGTTCACGCCCACGCCTTTCGTGTCCGCGCAGAGATGGCGGCGCCCCGCCATGCAGTTGCGGCAGCGTCCGCACACGACGTGACCCTCGCCGCTAACCACATCGCCCGCGCGGAAGTCGTTCACGTTGGAGCCCACCGCGACAATTTCGCCGACAAACTCGTGACCTACGACCATCGGAACGGGAATCGTTTTTTGCGCCCACGCGTCCCACTTGTAAATGTGGAGGTCCGTTCCGCAGATACCGGTGCGGTTGACGCGAATGAGGACGTCGTTAATGCCGATCGGCGGCTCGGGCACATCGACGAGTTGCAGGCCGGGTTCGGATTTGGTTTTCGCCAGTGCTTTCATAAAGTTGACCCGCGCAATCATCCGATTTCACGAAGGCGTCTCGCAATCCCCAAAAATGTGGGGGTTCGCCGGCCTTGCCCGTCGCATGGCGGCGGGTAACCTGGCGACTTCCTGGCCGGTTAGATCTGCCGATTGAGTGGGGTTAGTGACGCACGAGGTTGAACCAGCTAATGGGCAGCCCGGCGCTGTTCGTGCTGCGCGGCGGTACGTTGGAGCGGAGGCGAGCGTGATCGTGCTGATCGCAAGATCCCATGTGAAGCTCACCGCCGCTGGGTTTGCAGCAGCTCGTATTGCTTGACGGCCTGAATCGCGCGGCCATCGCCTTTGGCAGCGAGGGAATAGATGTCGGTCATGACCGCCGCCATCGCGTCATTCATGGCAATACGTTGCTGGGGTGTCATGGTGGGCATGGCGCGTAACTTTTGCAGGCGCGTGACGGCATCTTCGAGATTGCCGGCTTTATACGCCACCATGGCTTGACTCATTTGTTGAGCCGGGGCGGGTGACGCCTCTGCCGCAGGCGCAGGTTGAAGCGGTTGTGCGGGTTGGGACGGGGCCGCCGCCAGTGCCGGAGCAGGTTCCGCGTTGGCCATGGTGGTGGCCGCCTTTTCAAGTTCGCTATTGGCGTCAGTCTGCTTGTTGCAGCCGGGAAGCGCCACCGCCAGAGTCGCGCCCAACAGCCCACCCCATCGAAAGTTACGTTTCATATCCTGATTGAACCGTCGTTCACCGGCCATCGGCTGTACCTGGATTGCAGAAAAGGCGGTTCTTGGTCGGAAGTTTTGCTTCCGCGTAAAACTTGAGAGTTTTCAAATACTCGACGTGGCCGTCCACCACGCCGACGGAGGTGCCGATTGAATGGAGCTTGGTGATGCCCTCATTCGGATCGCTGGATCCGTCGTTAAAATCACCGGGACTGGTTTCCAGCGCCTGCCAAAAGATGATCGCATCCTGCCGGAACTGAGTGGTCTTGTACGAATTGGGAGCAACGCCCCCCGGCTTGCCGCCTTGGTTGAGCGGCTTCCCGTATCCGTCCACTGCGCCGTTCATCAAATAGCTCGCCAGCTTCTGTGTGCGAAGCTTCCACGCGGGCGCATTGGTCTTGTCCAAGGGACAGCGATAGACGCCCTCGCCTTTGATATAGTCCCACAGTAACCCGCCTTGGTAAGCCTTTTGAGGATCGATGTTGTACGGTGCCACGGCCAGATTAGGAACCGATCCTGACTTGGCGTCGTATAGCCACCCGCGAACACTCCACGGGTCATTCCAATTCGCTTCGGGCACATAATCGCGGAAGTCGGTGGCGTACAGGTGCATGGCCAAGGTGAGCTGTTTGACATTGTTTTGGCATTGGGCGCGAACCGCCTTCTCTTTGGCCTTGGCCAGGGCGGGCAGCAACATGGCGGCGAGGATCGCTATGATGGCGATGACCACGAGCAGTTCGATCAACGTGAAGGCGTGCGCCGGCTTGGCCGACATGCCCAAGGGGTTTTGTTGTCTCATAAAGGTTTTAGTTGGGTTGTTTCGGCGTCGGCACAAAATTCATTAGCCCGTAGGACACTAAAACTCTGCCTGCTGGTCCACTGCCGCATCACTATCGGACAGCGAGGCTCGGGTTTAACAGCCGGTAACGACAGGTGTTCATGCTTCAGGCGCGGCCTCGGTCTCTTCAAATTCTTATGCTGTTTTGTTACTACATTCACAACCGGTTGGCCATCCCCAATTTCAGGTGGAATTCAGCCTGCAAATATCTCAACAATGCTTGAAACGGCCGTTAGCGAGCATCCGCTGAACGTATTCGAGGGCTTCCCACGGCCCGGGGGCCACAGGCTGGTCGCAGAGTTCGAGCAAGCTGGCCTGCCCTTTGGCGGCCAGCGCGCGGCCCACGACCGGATAAGCGCGCACGGCGCTTTTCACGCGGGCTTCCTTGTTCGGCCCGCCGCGATAGACGATCTGGCTGGTGCTGCGTTGGAGGTTCTTGAGCTGTCGCCGCCAGGCCTTGGCCGTGCGCCACCCGGGCAACGGGTCGCCGCCCCGGCGAAACTTTTCAACCCAGTCCACGCACTTGCGGCCCGCGTCCCAGAGCAGGTTCAAGCCGGTGGGGAAATGCACGTCGGTTTCCAACACGTAACGGTCCACCTTGCGCGCCCGCGCCGCGCCGAGGGCCGCGTGCCAGTGTGCGGATCGCCGTGACTCAAAAGTAAGTGTTACCCGGAACGGAGGCAGGGCGGGGATGCGCCCGACCCGTTTTTTTACCAAATATAGCTTGCCATCCAGCGCGCGGCGGATAGTCTTTGCGACCTTAATTTAGAACAAAATTTATATGGCAAGAATTTGTGAACTCACCGGGGTCGGCCCACGCAAGGGCAGCATCATCTGGCGCAGCGGTAAATCGAAGAAGAGCGGCGGCATCGGCATGCACATTACCGCCATCACCAAGCGCAAGTTCATGCCCAATCTTCAGCGCGTAAAGGCGCTGATCAACGGCGAAGTGCGCTACATCCGCGTTTCCACCCGCGCGCTCAAGAAGGGGCTTGTGACGAAAGCGCCGAAGCGCACCTGGAAAAAGCCGGAAGCGGTCAAAGCTTAAACTGGCGGCGGCGCGTTGTTTTGTTGAAGTGTTGAAGCGGAGAAATCCCCTTCAACGCTTCATTGTTTTAGGCTTCAACGGGGTTTGAGCATCCCCGGGTCAATCATCCGCGTCCAGCGTTCCTGCTCGGAGATGGGGATCAACCCGTCTTGCACCTTTTGCCAGGCGTTTTCGCGCATCGAACGCCAGCCCAGTTTGCGCGCGGCGTCCCGGAGTTGACTGGTCTTGGCGCCCGGCTGGATGAGATCGGCAATGGCTTCGTTGAGCAGGAACATTTCGTAAATGGCCACGCGCCCGCGATGGCCCTTCTGGTTGCACTCGACGCACCCGCGCCCCCGCCCCGCCTTCACCGCCCCCGGCTCCAACCCCAGCGCTTTGGCCATTTCCTTGCGCACGCCGGGCGCAATCGCCGGGTCCGCTTCCGCGCAGTGCCGGCAAATGCGCCGCGCGAGCCGTTGCGAAATGCTGCACACGAGCGAGGCCGCCACGAGATACGGCTCGATTTTCATTTCCAGCAGGCGCGTCACCGCGCTGATGCTGTCGTTGGTGTGCAGGGTGGAGAAAACCAGATGGCCGGTTTGCGCCGCGCGAATGGCAATCTCCGCCGTGTCGAAATCGCGAATCTCGCCCACGAGTACCACGTCGGGATCGTGCCGGAGCACGGAGCGCAGACCGGCGGCGAAGGTCAGGCCGATCTGTTCCCGCACCTGAATTTGCACCGTGCCATCAAGTTGATATTCGATGGGGTCTTCAAACGTGATAATCTTGCGACCTTCGTCGTTGGCCTGGGCGAGGGCGGCGTAAAGCGTGGTGGTCTTGCCGCTGCCGGTCGGGCCGGTGAGCAGCACCAGGCCCTGCGGCAATTGTGTCAGTTGTGAAAAGACGGCTTCGTGATCCGGCGACATGCCCAGCTGGCCGAGATCGAGGAACAGGTTTTGCCGGCCAAGAATGCGCAGGGCCACGGCCTCGCCGTGCTTCGTCGGCACGATGGAAACGCGCAGGTCGTACTCCTCGTCGCCCGTTTTCATGGCGATGCGGCCATCATGCGGCAGCCGTTTCTCCGAAATGTTCAGCCCGGCCATGATTTTGAGCCGCGACACCACGGCCAGATGCAAATTGCGCATGGCCGCCGGCACCGGCACGGTTTCCAAAATGCCGTCCACGCGATAGCGCAGGCGGATGGCATTGGCATACGGTTCCAGATGAATGTCCGTGGCCCGCAGCCGCAGCGCCTCCTGCAAAATCTGGTCCACGAATGCCGAGATGGTCGCCTCGATCGCGGAATCGGTCTCCTTGCCCTGCACATCAAAAACAATCTCCCGCTCAAGGTCCACCCCGCCCCGTTCCTCGCGCAGCTTCTGGATCGTCTCCGCGCCAAGACCGAAATGTTTCTTGATGACGGCGTGAATCGCGCTCGGCGTGGCGAGTACAATCTGGAAGCGCTGGTTGAGCAGCAGCCGGAGATTACCCATTTCCATTTGCCGCGGCGGTTCGCTGAAGGCCAGCGTGAGCGACTCGGCGTCGCCCGCAATGGGCAACATGTGGTGATGGAAGATGAGCTTGATGGGCACCAACTCGAGCGTCTCCTGCTTGAGGTCGAGGGTGGATGGGTCAACGAACTCGAAGTGGTTGACCTCGGCCAGCGCCCGCCAGGTGTCTTCTTCGGAGGCAAAATTCAGGTCCACGATGGCGCGGTGCTGGGCCAGGTTGAGCCGTTTCTGGCGGCGGCGCACCTGTTCCAACTGGGACGCGGTGAGCTTGCCCTGCTCGACCAGCCGGTCACCCACTTCGCGTTGGCTTGGGCCGGAGTCCGCATTCATTTGATGGGCACTTCAACGACTTGCTTCGTATTCAAGGTGAGCACATTGGTTTGCACGGCCGTATTGGTCAGCGTCAGAGTTTGCACGGCGGCGTCCACCACGAACAAATTCGTCACCACGCTGCCACCCACCGGAATGGGGACCAGCTTTTCACCCATGAGTATGAGAGCGTATTTGGGCCCATCGCCTGTGCGGTAGAAGCCTTGGTAGGTCAGCTCAACTTTCCACGTCGTGGGCGGCGGCGGTGGGGGTGGGGGCGGCGGCGGCGTGGGTTTGGGCGGCGGAACGAAATACGCCGTCGTGAACAGATTCAGAGTGGCGGGATCCACGACGATTTTCGGGTAGTTGGTCGGGGCGAAAAGAATTTCGAGTTTGGCCACGGGCACCGGCGTGATCACGGCGGCGGGATTGGCTATCGCCTCATGAAACTGGGGCGGGCGCCCGACGATGCCGCTGCCGAGGAGCGCGAGCAACAGCAGCACCCACAGACCCGCGTGCAGGCAGATGGAGAACCAACGGCTTCTCAAGGTTTCGCTCAACATGGCCATGCAGCGTTTCGTTTCATTTCTGGAACACAAAACCCACCGCGCGCAACGAGACGCGGACTTCATCCAGTTTCTCGGGCGATTGTTTGCGCAGAATGATCCGGTCGATGAACAATGCGGGTTTATTCGTCGGCGCCGCCGGCAGCCCGGCGGCGGTGATTTCGTCGGCCCGCAACGGCAGTGTCTGTAAGAACCGGGCGACGTTGGCAATTGGACCGGTCAGTTCGATTTGCAGCGGCAACTCGGCGAGCGAGCGACCGTTGTTCGCGGGCGGAGCGTTGGTCAGCGGCGTCTGCGCGGCAATGAAGTGAATGGTGGCGACCTTCGCGTTGATGGCCGTGGTCAACAAACTGTCCAGAAACGCCAGCTCCGCCCAAAGCAGGGCCGGCTCTTTCATGTCGGCGGACTGTTCCGGAAACCCGGCGAGCACCGCGGGTTCGAGAACGACGCTTTCCTGTTTGGCGAGCCGGGCCAGCGCGTCCATCCGGCGGCCGGCTTCGTATTGATAATCCACGAGCAGGAACGGCGCCCCCAGTTGGGCGCGCAAGTCGGCGGCCAGATCAACGCGTCCCCGGGCCTGTTTGCGCGCACTTTCAAACGCGGTAAGCGCGGTGC
>CAYHFK010000058.1:0-18334 GCA_964355895.1 uncultured Bifidobacterium sp.
AGAGTTTGAAGCGATGTGAGTTGTTCATAGCGGTTGTCGGAAAGAGTAGAGAAGCCGGCCGGGCGTTGGCAAGCGGGGAAAAATGGAGCGGCGCTTTCCGGTTGCACTGGCGCCTTGGCGACGAGTCTCTGGCCTCCGGGAGACTCCGGGCGTCCCCCGCCCGGCGAAATCACTTCAGGCATGTGCAAGGACGCCGCCTCACACCAAGGCCAAAGGGATAATCGCGCGGGAGAGGGTTGTGAGGGTAACCTGCCGAAGTATTCCGAAAGGCGAACTGGCGTTTGCTTGACCGCACTGCCATCGCTCGAACATGCTGCTCTGGCTGATTGTTTATGCCTTACGGAACCGATACGCTCGCCCAACTCCAGGAAATCCTCGGCGGGGAAAACGTCCTCACCTCACGCGAGGACCTCATTGCCTATTCGTTTGATGGCACGGCGGCGATGCAACAGTTGCCTGGCTGCGTGGTCTTCGCCAAAACGACGGAGCAAGTCGTACAAATCCTCAAGCTCGCAAGCGAAACAAAAACTCCGGTTGTCACGCGCGGTTCGGGCACGGGGTTGAGCGGCGGCAGTCTCCCCTGCCCTGACGGTATCGTGCTTTGCCTCGTCAAGATGGACCGCATCCTCGAACTTGACCGCGCCAACCTCACGCTGCTCGTCGAGCCCGGCGTGACCACGCTGGCGATCGCCGATGCCGCCGCAGGCGCAGGTTTGTTTTACCCGCCGGATCCGGGCTCGATGAAAATCTCCACCATTGGCGGCAACGTGGCGGAAAATTCCGGCGGCTTGCGCGGGCTAAAATACGGCGTCACCCGCAACTATGTCATGGGCCTCGAAGTGGTGCTGCCCGACGGCGAAATCCTCTGGACCGGCAACAAATGCGTGAAGGACGTGGCGGGCTATTCGTTGCGCGACCTGTTCATTGGCTCGGAAGGCACGCTCGGCGTCGTCACGAAAGTTTTGCTGCGACTCATTCCGAAACCGGTTGCGAAGAAAACCCTGGTGGCCACGTTCGCACAAATGGATGCCGCCGCGCAGACCGTCTCGGACATCATCGCCGCGCAGATCATTCCCTGCACGCTGGAGTTTTTGGATCGCACCACGATTCATTGCGTCGAGGATTTCGCCAAGGTCGGCCTGCCGCTGGATTGCGAGGCGTTGTTACTGATGGAAACCGACGGCCACCCCGCCGCCGTCGCCGAGGAAGCCGCGAAGATGGAAACGTGCGCCCGCAAGAACGGCGCGATGGACGTGCGCGTGGCGAAGGATGACGCGGAAGCCAGCAAGCTCGCCACGGCCCGCCGCAGCGCCTTCTCCGCGCTCGCCCGCCTCGCGCCCACGACCATTCTCGAAGACGCCACCGTGCCGCGCAGCGAACTCGCCAAGATGATCCGCTTCGTTGCCGCCGTCGCAAAGAAGTACCAGCTGCGCGTCGGCACGTTCGGCCACATGGGCGACGGCAATTTGCATCCCACCTTCCTGACCGATGAGCGGAACCAAGACGAGATGCACCGCGTGGAGGAAGCCTTCAAGGAAATCTTTGCCGAAGCCATCCGCCTCGGCGGCACGATCACCGGCGAACACGGCATCGGTCTGGCGAAGAAAAGTTTTCTGCCCAAGTTCGCCGGCGACGCCCAGATGCGCGTGATGCGGGAACTTCGCCACGCGCTCGATCCGAACGGGATTTTGAATCCGGGGAAGATGTTTGATTGACGCGGTTACCATGTCCCACCGTCACTCGCATCTCAAAGACCTGGACTACTCCGTCCTGCAACAGTGCATGCACTGCGGGCTGTGTCTGCCGACGTGCCCGACTTACGACGCCACCAAACTCGAACGCAACAGTCCGCGCGGACGCATTGCGCTCATGCGCGCCATCGCGGATGACAAGCTGGATGTCACCCGGGCATTCGGTGAGGAAATGTATTTCTGCCTCGGCTGCCTCGCCTGTCAGACCGCTTGTCCGGCCGGCGTGAACTACGCGGAACTGTTTGAACACGCGCGCGCCGAAGTTGAAGCGCAGCGCGTGCTCAGTTCGCCCAAGCGTAATTTCATCCGTGGGTTCACGGTTCGCTGGCTGTTCATGGACTTGGCGCGACTGCAACTCGTGGGCCGGGTGATTCGACTTTACCAGCAGCTCGGCCTGCAAACCCTGTTGCGCCGCAGCGGCGTCATGAAGCTGTTCCCCCAGCGATTACAGGAACTAGAAGCGATGACGCCAGCGATGCAACCGGAGTTCTCCGCTGAAATGATTTCCCCCGTCACGCCAGCCGTTGGCGAGCAACGGCATCGCGTCGCAATGCTGATCGGCTGCGCTCAGGATTTGACGTTCAGCGACGTGAACCGCGACACGGTCGAGGTCCTGGTGGCGAACGGCTGCGAAGTCGTCACGCCCCCCGAGCAAAGTTGCTGCGGATCGCTCCACGCGCACAATGGCGAGTGGATGCTCGCCCAACAGCTCGCGCGCCGGAACATTGAACAGTTTCCGCCGGAAAAATTCGATGCCATCATCACCAACGCGGGCGGCTGCGGCTCGCACCTGAAGCATTATGCCAAGTTGCTCGCGGACGATGCGGCTTACCTTAAGCGCGCAGAGTTGTGGGACGCCAAGGTTAAGGATATTCACGAGTGGCTGGTCGAGATTGGAATTCGGAAGCCGTCTGATTCCCGTAGGAGACGACGTGAGGAGGCTCATTCTGAAATCCGAAATCCGAAATCCGAAATCCGAAATGGTCAGAGACTCCTCACGTCGTCTCCTACGAATGGGGAGTTCGTCGTCACCTATCACGAGTCCTGCCACCTGACGCACGGGCAGAAGGTGGTTTCGCAGCCGCGCGAGTTGTTGCGAGCGATTCCGGGATTGAAACTCATCGAACTGACCGAAGCCAGTTGGTGCTGCGGCAGCGCGGGGATTTACAATCTCACCCAACCCGAAATGGCCGGGAAACTTCTCGAACGGAAGATGAAACACATCCAAGCCACCGGCGTCACGGTCGTGGCCACGGCAAATCCCGGTTGCCTGCTCCAACTCATCAACGGCGCCGCGCAGCACAGCCTGAAACTTCGCGTGGTTCATCCGGTCACCCTGCTGGCGGAAGCTTATCGCGATCGTCCCTGAGTTGGGGACTTTCCAGCGGAAGGGCTGCTTCCGCTGGCTTTGAGCCTCCAAAAACCACATTCTTCCGCCATGCGCACGAAAGCACAGATCATCGAACAACTGTCAAACCCCGGCATCATCGCCGTCGTTCGCGCCAAACGGACGGACCAGGCAGTCCCGTTGACGGAAGCGTTGGTCGCGGGCGGCATCATCGCCGTGGAAATCACGATGACCACGCCCAACGCCATTGCAGCTATCCGCGAGGTCAGCGCGAAGGTTGGTGATCGTGCGCTCATCGGCGTGGGCACGGTTTTGGACGAGGCGACGTGCCAGGCGGCGATTGATGCGGGCGCACAATTTATTGTCAGTCCGATTTGCCGCCGCGAGCTAGTGGCGATTGCGCATCAAGCCGGCAAGCCGATCATGCTTGGTGCGTACACGCCCACCGAAGCGCAACTAGCCCACGAAACCGGTGCAGACTTCATCAAGATTTTTCCGGCGGACGGCCTTGGCCCAAATTACATCAAAGCCCTGCGCGCTCCCCTGCCCCACCTGCGCCTGGTGCCGACGGGCGGCGTGGATTTGAAAACCATTGCTGACTTCTTCAAGGCCGGCTGCGTCGCCGTGGGCGCGGGTTCCTCGCTCATCTCCCGGGATGTGCTGGACAAGGATGACTGGACAACGCTGACACGAACGGCGACGGCGTTTGTGCAGGCGGCCGAAGTGGCGCGCGGCAAATCCTGAGGCCGGAAATTCCCATTTGAATTCTGCCGGACGGTTTTTATCATCAGGTTGATGAGTTCATCGGTCTATCACGCCCGTCGCGCGCACCTGGACGACCTGCCCGCGTTGAAGGCGCTTTGGGAAATCATGCGCTTCCCGGCGGCGGATCTGGAAAAGCACCTCACCGATTTTCAGGTCGTCCAGGATTCCAACCATCAGGTCGTGGGTGCGGTGGGATTTCAAATGGCGCAGCGGCAGGGGCGGATTCACAGCGAGGCGTTCAGTGATTTTGGGATCACGGATCAAGTGCGGCCGTTGCTTTGGACGCGGATTCAAGCCCTCTGCACCAATCACGGCATCTACCGCGTGTGGACCCAGGAGCGCGTGCCGTTCTGGAACCAAAACGGGTTTCAACCGGCGGGACCGAGGGCATTGGAGAAACTGCCCGAAACCTGGGATCGCACCCAGCCGAGCTGGCTCACCTTGCAACTCAAGGATGAGCAAGCCATCGCCTCGCTGGACAAGGAATTTGCGATGTTCGTGGAATCGGAAAAAGGCCGGTCGGCCGAGGCACTGGGTCAGGCCCGGGCGCTGAAGACTTTTCTGCTGGTCATCACCGGACTCATCATTCTCGCCCTCGCGGTGTTCGCCATTTACGTTTTCGTCACCCGCGTCGTCCCCGGATCACCGCCGCACTAACGGCAGCGTGAATTCGTCCGCGTGGTAGGAACTGCGCACCATCGGCCCGCTCGCTACGTGAATAAAACCCATCCCCCGCGCGTGCGCGGCCAGTTCGGCAAACTTCTCCGGCGTGACGAACTCCACCACGGGCAAATGTTTCAAGGTCGGCTGGAGATACTGCCCCAGCGTGAGGAGGTCGCAATGTGCGTGGCGTAAATCAGCCATTGCCGCCAGCACTTCGTCCTCCCGCTCCCCCAGCCCCAGCATCATCCCGGATTTGGTATAGATGGCATCGCCGCGCTTCGCCTTCACCTTACGCAGCACGCTCAACGAGCGGTCGTACGTGGCGCGATGGCGAACGTCCGGGGTCAGGCGCCGAACGGTTTCGAGATTATGATTGAAGATGTGCGGGTTGGCCGCGAGAACGGCAGCAATGGCCGCATCATCATCCAGAAAATCCGGTGTGAGCACCTCAATCGCGATGTCGGGATTCAAGGCGCGCACCGCTTCGATGGTTTTCCGGAAATGTTCAGCACCGCCGTCTTTCAAATCATCGCGCGCCACCGCCGTGATAACGACGTGCTTGAGTCCCATCCGGCGCGTGGCCTCGGCAACGCGCGCCGGCTCGTCCGCTTCCAGGGCCAGGGGTTTGGCTGTGCTGACCGCGCAAAAGCCACAGGCCCGCGTGCAGCGGTCACCCGCGATCATGAACGTGGCCGTGCCCTTGCTCCAACACTCCCAGTGGTTGGGGCACTTGGCGCTCTCGCAGACGGTGTGGAGCTTGAGTTCGTCCAGCAGGCTGCGGGTTCGCCCGAAGCTATCCGATGTGGGCAACTTGGTACGCAGCCATTCTGGGAGTCGTGGGCGCGGGGTGGATTCGACGGCGGTCATCTTAAGCATGACTCAAGTGGCTCCAAAATTTTTCCAGTTCCTCCGGCCCAAAGTCGGTGAGGACCTGTCCATTCACCTGAATCACCGGCGCCAATTCCTGCCCGGAAAGTTTAACCATCTCGTCGAAAGCCGCATCATCGGCGATCACGTCAATCGTTTCGTATTCCACGTCGTGATCGTCCAGCCAGCGGATCGCTTTGTGACACCAACCGCAATAGGGTTTGATAAACAGCCGAATGGGATTGGGTTTCACAGCGCTTAAAGTCAAAATCGGGCCGGCTCACGTCGGCACTCACGAGTCAGGACTGGATCTGCGCGGAATACTGATCGGGGGTAAGCAACCCCGCGATCTCCGCCGCATTCGCAACTTTGATTTTAAAAAACCAGCCGCCGCCGTGTGGCTCGGTGTTCACGAGTGCCGGATTATCCACCACGGCTTTGTTGACTTCCATGATCTCGCCGCTCAGGGGCGAATAGATGTCGCTGGCGGTCTTGACGGATTCGACCACGGCGCAGGCTTCGCCCGCCTTGAGCTGCCGCCCGACTTCCGGCAATTCCACAAACACGATGTCGGTCAACTCATGCTGCGCGTGGTCGGTGATGCCGACCACCGCGGAATCGCCACTGACGCGCACCCATTCGTGGGACTTCGCGTATTTTAAATCGGCCGGAACATTGCTCATAGATAATTTCCAAGTTGCAGTTGCAGTCTAACGGGATTTCCGGGTTTGAAAATGTTTTTCCGCCCCCCGGCGAATGAAGTTGGCAAAACGACACCGCCAGTCACCGTCGCCCGGACCCAAGGGGGATCAATTCGTGCGCTTCAAGGTCACCAACCAAGCCGTCGCATTGGGCGATTCCCCACCGAAGACGAGGATTTCACCCTTGGGCAACGGTTGGGTCTGTTTGGTACAGACATCGCCTTTCTTGCCGTATAACAAAACCTCAACCCTCCGGGCATCCAGCCGCTTTACTTCGATGGAGGACTTCTCGCTCATCACCACCCGGTTGGTTCCGCCCTCGGACACGGTGAACGACTTCCGGTTGACCTCGAAATAATTCACCCACTTCAACGGCAACTTCCCGAGCCTTTTCCGCATTTCCGCTTCCGCTTCCTTGTGCTTGGGGTTGGGAGAACTCTTATCGTTGGTAGCCCAGATGAGCTGGGCTTCAAAGTTGGCGTCCGCCGCCTGAACCCGTCCGCCGCCCAGCGCGAGCAACAGAAACACGAGCGCAAGCCCGACAAATCTAAACGCCGCCGTAAAAGTAGGTTTCATTCCCAATTGATTGTATCTGCGGAACCGCTTTCGGCAAACTCGTTTTCCGCCGGATAGGACAGCCATACCAACGTCGTGCCGGAAGCGAAATCTCGATACGTGAAAGTGCCGGCATCAACCTGAGCCGTGTCGGTCTCCACGACCGCCAAACGGCGATCGAAGCCCAACTGCTGTTTGACCACCAACACGCCCATGAGGAGTGCGACCAGCACGCCCGACGGCACCGCCAACCGGCGCAGGAGGGTAAAGATGGATGCCGACGAACGCTCCGGCACGTTCATTTCTTGTCGCTGGATGTCGCGCGCAATTTTCGACCAGTAAAACTCACGCGTCTCCGGCAACTTGATTTCAGCCTCGAAGCCCGCAAGGGCGCTGCGGGTATGCGTCAACTCGGTCAGCAAGGCACGGACTTCCGCGTCCTGCGCGACCAAGTCGGCGACGTTTTTGGCTTCGCCGGACGGCAATTCGCCGTCCAGGTACGCCTGTAATTTCAACTCTAAATCCTGTTTCATATCCCAACCTTCACTCTGACTTCTGCAAATCCTGCAACAACGCTGCCATCTTTCGCCGCGCGTAAAACAACCGCGACATCACCGTTCCGATCGAGCAGTTCATGGTCTTCGCGATGGCTTTGTACTCCATCTGTTCAAACTCGCACAGCACCAGCACCGTACGATGCGCTTCGGAAAGCTGGCTCAACGCCCGGTCAATCCGGACCCGCAACTCGGCCCGCTCCAGTCGCTCGGTCGGGTTCACCATCACCACGGGCATTTGCCGCTCGACGCCACCGGATTCCTCGTCCATTTCCTCAATGGACTCCGTGCGGTGGCGTTTCTTGCGGCGCAACTGGTCGAGGCAGAGGTTGATGGTGATCCGAGTCATCCAGGTGGTGAAACTCGAATCGCCCTGAAACTGCACCAGCCGTTGCCACCCCTTCACCCACGCTTCCTGGGAAAGATCAATGGCCTCTTCCTCATTCCGCATCATGCTGTACGCCCGCGCGTAAATTTTGTCGCGATGCCGGGCCACCAACTCCTCGAACGCGCCCATGTCGCCCTGCTGGGCCGCGCGCACCAAAGCCACGTCGTCGGCAGCGGAATGATCTTGGTCGGCCATGAGTTGGACGGGACGGGTTTGGGACTTATTCAGGGCGAATCAAAGCTTGCCCTTGGTGCTGGGAAGCTGGCTGGCGATGCGCGGATCACGCTGGCAGGCGGCATCCACAGCCTTGGCAAACGCCTTGAACAACGCCTCGACGATGTGGTGCGGTTCGTCGCCGTAAAGCAGCTCCAGGTGAAGATTACAGCGGGCTTCATTGGCGAAGGCTTGAAAGAACTCCCGGGCCAGCCCAAAGCGGAATGCGCTGGACTGGTCCTGCTGCCGTTCGGCCTGGGCGAGTTTCTTGTAGGCATAAGCATCCAGTCCACGCCAGACGAGATAAGGCCGTCCGCTAAAATCAATCACACAGCGCGCGAGGCATTCATCCATCGGCACGTAAGCTTCCCCCGTGAAAGGATTCTGCGGGTGAAAGCCAGTGCCGTAGCGGCGGAGACCTTTCTTGTCGCCGAGCGCCTGGACAAACGCCTGCCCCAGTGCAATCCCGCAATCCTCGACGGTGTGGTGCGCGTCCACGGCGAGATCGCCGTCGCAACGCAGTTTCAAATTTACCACCCCATGCTTTGTAAAGAGGGTCAGCATGTGATCAAAAAAGGGAATGCCGGTCTGGATGGAAGCCTTGCCCGAGCCATCGAGCGCGAGGCCAACGGTGATGCGCGTCTCTTTGGTGTGCCGTTTAATTTGTGCCTGCCGGAGTTTCATCACCCTCATTAAAACAGACCTTCAAAAAGAAGATAAAGCGCAATCGCACGCGCCGAAGATAAAATCCAAACGGGCGTTGCCGCCGGCGGTGGGCGGGTTCAAAACCAACGTCAGTTGGCGGGCGCTTTCGGAGCGGATGCTGGCACCGCCGCCTTTGCCCTGATTTCGTCAATTTGCTTTTGCAGCGCGGCGGGATTGGGCGAGGCTTTCTTGCCCAGTTCGAGGAGGCCAATGGCGCGCTCGAACCGCCCCGCTTCTTCCTCCACCCGCGCCAGATTCACGGCGATTTGTTCCAAGGGGAAGAGGTTTGGTTTGTCTTTTCCGGATTCCTGCTCGCTCCATTTGCGCAGCGCGAATTCCCAGACATTGCGAGCGCGTTCGGCATCGTGGAGGCTCTCGCGATAAAGCCGGCCCAGTTCAAAAAGAATTTCGTAACTGTTCGGATTGTTGCGGAGGCCCTCACGCAGGAATTCCTCCGCTTCCTTGACCTTGCCCAGCTTCTCGCGCAACCAGTAGGCAGCCACCGTGTAGGTGTCAACCCGCTGCGGATCCAGTTCGGCGGAGAGCCGCAGCCACGGCAGAATTTCCCGCTCCTGGCCCTGCGCGAGGTGGGTGTGCTCGGTCACACGGAAATGGCGGCCAAACCCCTCGATCCAATCCCGGGGCTGGCCGAGAAAGGCCATCGCTTTTTCATGCGCCGCTTCGTCGTGCGCCGCATGTTCATCCGTGCCGCTGGCCATCGCGCTTTTCCCGGGCTGTTCGCGCCGATCGAAAATGGACGGGTAATAGCCGCTGTGAAAGGAGATGTCCGCCTGCCTAAAGAAGCGATCGGCAAACATGCGCCGGCCGTCGCCCAAAAACATTTTCAGAACATTGCCGGACTTGGCCCGATCACTCCACGCCTGCGTGCGCGGCTGGATCGTCGTCGCCAGTGCGAAGCAAACGGCCAGCAACAATCCGAGAACAAGGTATGGCGACGCTCGCCTCATGCGTTCATAGCGTCAACATTTTCCGCCGGAAGACGAACCACGCCAGAAACAGAAACAGCCCCGTGTAGGCGCTGGCATAAACCGCGGCCAGACCGCAGTCCATGAACGCAATCGGCGGCTGATCGTAAATGACGCGGTCGCGAATATCGAACCATTCCAGATGCGGAATGAGGAAATAACCGGTGTAGAGGACGGCCTGCAGCGGCTGCGGCTGCCGCAACGCCACCTTGTTCAGGTGTTCGCCCAACAGCAGAATGCCGATGATCCCGATGAAACTGATGGTGACATTGGCCGACGGTGCCGAAAAGACCACCGATCCCAGCAGCACCATCGCCGTGACCACGCCCAGCATCATCCAGTGCAACCAGAGGGCTTGAAGGTAATTCAGAACCACCGAGCGATGTTCGGTGACGGCGTGTTCGTCGTGATGTTCGCTGCCAACGGCCGCATGATCATGGTCGTCGGCTTTGCCTGAAGCATCCTGAGCCAGCGTCGCCGAGGAGGAAGCCAATCCCGCCGCTGAAGAATCGCCGCGCCCCCGCGACTCGCTGACCACGCCGAAAAACAGATAGAACACCACCAGCGCCACCCCGCACGCCAGCCAGCAGCCGAGAAATTTTCCCATGATAAACTGGCCGCGCGTGACAGGCTTGGCGAGCAGTGGAAAGATGGTCCGGTTTTCCCGTTCGGCGGGGATCTGTCGCGCCGCCGTGCCGATGGCAATCACCAGCGACGAAATCCAGATCAGCAGCAGGCAGACTTCCTTGAGATAGCGGACGATTTTTTGATCGTTGAAAAAGCTCACCGATCCCAGCACCAGCGTGATCAGCGCCGTGAGCACGAACAGGACGTAGAAATCTTTGCGCCGGTACAGTTCCTTGATCACGATTCCGGCTATCGCCAACACATTATTCATGACACGCCTTGAGGTTGATAGCCGATGAGTTTGAGGAAAAGCTTCTCCAGATCGCATTGGTGTTGCGCCACCAGGTCGCTGACCTTGCCTTCGGCTTTGAGTTCGCCCTGACTGATGATGGCCACGCGGTCACAAATCGTTTCCACCTCGCCCAGTTCGTGCGAAGAGAAAAAGACCGTCTTGCCCTCGCTCTTCAGGCGTTGAATGATCTCGCGCACCTTCATGCGCCCCAGCGGATCGAGGCCGCTCGTCGGTTCGTCCAGAATCAGCAGGTCAGGATTGTTAATCAGCGCCTGCGCCAGGCCGACGCGCTGTTGCATGCCCTTGGAGTAGGTCTTGATTGACCGGCTGCGGGCGTGTTCCAACTCCACCAGCTTCAGCAGCGCGTCAATCCGACGGTCGGCTTCCCCGCGCGGGATGCCAAAGATGCGCGCATAAAAGCGCAGGAGTTCTTCGGCGGTCAGAAACTTGTAGTAATAGGTCAATTCCGGCAGATAGCCGATGCGTTGCCGCGCGATCGGTTCGCGCACGTCCACACCAAACAAGCGCGCCTCGCCGCCGGTGGCGTGGACGAAACCCAGCAGCACGTTCATGGTCGTCGTCTTGCCTGCGCCATTCGGACCGAGAAAACCAAAGACCTCCCCCGCCCTGACTTCCAGATCCAGACCATTCAACGCCACTTTGGTTCCTGACCGCAACTCACGGCTGGCGTATTCCACTCGCAGCTTCTCCGTCTTGAGAATGACACTCATCGCTTAAATCTAATTTTTCACACGACCACTGCGGATATACGAATCGCCCGCTTCGGTCAAGAAAACGAAAACCGAGGCTCGCTCCAATTGGCAAGTTCTCAACTGACATTCAGCCTTTCTTCCAGATCAGCCGGCTGCGCCATGGTTGAACACGTTCCTCCGCGCCGTGTCGAATGAACCATGAATGCAAAAGCTCTTGGCTCCCGTGCCCGCCAGTTGTGGCGGCACGAAATCCGCCCGCTGCTGATCCTGTTGTTGATCGGCTTCTCGATTCGCTCCTCGCTTGCCGATTGGAACGACGTGCCGACCGGTTCGATGCGCCCAACCATCCTCGAAGGCGACCGCATTTTCGTGAACAAGCTCGCCTACGATCTCAAAGTGCCGTTCACCACCTGGCACCTCGCCGAATGGGGCAACCCGCAGCGCGGCGACATCGTCGTGTTCTTCTCGCCGCACGACGGCAAGCGCCTCGTCAAACGCATTGTCGGCCTGCCGGGCGACACCATTGAACTGCGCAACAACACTCTTGTCATAAATGGCCAACCCGTCGAATACCAGTCCATCGCCGAAGAACTCCTGCGCGACATTCCTGTCGCCGACCGCGCGGGCCGGACTTTCGCCAGCGAACAACTCCCCGGCCAGACCCACGCCGTCGCGGGCACTCCCACCGTTCCGGCAATGCGGAGTTTTGCACCGCAACATGTGCCGGAAGGGCAATACTTCATGATGGGCGACAACCGGGATGACAGTTTTGATTCCCGCTATTGGGGGACGGTGGACCGCCAACAAATCGTGGGCCGCGCCACCGCCGTGGTCCTGTCTCTCGACAAGAATAATTATTGGCTTCCCCGCTGGCAGCGGTTTTTCACTTCGCTGGGTAGCGAGTAATGTTCGCTCACCCAAACAAATCCAACTGCGGCGGCGGGGCGAGTTGCTTGAGTTTGTCGCGTTCTGGCTGGCGCCGGGGCTGACGCACGTTGCCTTCAGGCGTGAGTTCGGATTCTTCGAGGTTCACCAGAATTTGTTTCGCGCGTTCCAGCACTTCCTTCGGCACGCCAGCGAGGCGCGCGACATGGATGCCGTAGCTCTTGTCCGTGCCGCCCACGACAATCTTGTGCAGGAACACAATCGAGTCGTGCCACTCGCGCACGGCCACGTTGAAGTTTTTCAAGCGCGGCAGGCGCTGGGCAAGTTCGGTCAGCTCGTGATAGTGCGTGGCGAAGAGCGTCTTCGCGCCAACGGCATTGTGCAGATGCTCGACAATGCTCCACGCGAGGCTCAAGCCGTCGAATGTGCTCGTGCCGCGCCCGATTTCGTCGAGCACGATGAGGCTGCGCGGCGTGGCGTTGTTGAGGATGTTCGCCGTTTCGCTCATCTCGACCATGAAGGTGCTTTGCCCGCGCGTGAGGTCATCGCTCGCGCCAATGCGGGTGAAGATGCGGTCCACGAGATCAATCCGCGCTTCCGCCGCTGCGACATAACTTCCCGTGTGCGCAAGCAGTGTGAGCAACGCCACCTGCCGGATGTAAGTGCTCTTGCCTGCCATGTTCGGCCCCGTAATGAGCGCGATTTGCGGGAACGTAGCGGCGGGCGTCCCGCCTGCCGTAGAGGGCGGCATCTTGCCGCCCGGAACTGCGCCGGCATTTGAAGCGGTGATGGAAACATCGGTGCGCTCGGATTCATCCATGTCCTTTCCGCCGGGCTGGAAGCCCGGCTCTACGGCAGGCAGGATGCCCGCCGCTACGCGCTCCGGCAGCGGCTCGCCGGTTTCGGTGAAATAGACATGCCGCGCCAGATCGGCGAAGCGGACGGACGCGCGAATCTTGCCGGTCTCGTCGAACAACGGCTCGCCCAGTTCGCAGAAGCGGAAGCCGCCGCCCAGACCTGCTACCTGCTCGCCCTTCGCGTTCGTGTAGCCTAGCGCCACGCGCTTCACACGCTCGGCGGTGATGTCGCGCGCGATGTTGGATTCCATTTCCACGAGGATGAAACGGCGGTCGGATTTAGCCGCAAAAGAACGCAAAGAGCGCAGAGAATTTTCCGGTTCAGTTTCCTCTTTGTGTTCTATGCGTTCTTTTGCGGCTAACTCGGCATTCGTTTTCAAAACCGCGTGACCGGTCGTGCCACTGCCGGCGAAGGAATCGAGGATCAAGTCGCCGGGGTTGGTGCAAATTTGAAGAACCCGTTCAATCAGGCGCGTTGGTTTTGGAGTAAAGAAATCCAGCCGAGAATCCGCGCCAAACACTTCACGCAATTCCTTTTTTGCACCATCAGTATGGTCTGCAAATTCATGATCCCACCATGTAGCTGGCACAGTTCCGCCTCCACCTTTGAGCGAACTGCGATAGCGCTTGAAAGAAGGAACTGTTGCTTTGCTATCCTTTCCCCAGAACACCAAACCTTCAGCATTGTTTATATCGTGGACTGCGTGCGAGTATGCCCAAACACGCGTCCGCTTGGGCCATACTTCTTGGCCTGTGTTCGGGTTCTTAATCGCGTAAAAAAGATTTGGCCGCTCGTCTGCCGATTTGTTGCATGTGTAATCACTAATTCGGAAAATTCCGCCTTCATCTTCAAATCGGTATTGGCGATCCTTCGCTGCGGTTCGCGGCATCAAGTTTCTGTGGAATTTGTCTGAACGCTGATAAACGACAACGTAGTCGTGCATTGGAGCAATGGACTTGTGATCGTTCGAGGCAGAATATTTCTTTTGCCAAATGATAGTGCTGACAAAGTTTTGCTGACCGAAGATTTCATCCATCACATACCGCAACGCCTGAACTTCATTGTCATCAAGGCTGACAAAAATCGCACCGTCGTCGCGTAGGAATTGCCGCAGCAATGCAAGGCGGGGATACATCATGCAGAGCCAACGGTCGTGCCGGTCGAGTGTTTCGTCTTCCTTGCCCACGACTTTGCCAAGCCACTTGCGGATGGTAGGGCTGTTGACGTTGTCGTTGTAAGCCCAGCCTTCGTTGCCGGTGTTGTAGGGCGGGTCAATGTAGATGCACTTCACCTGCCCGGCGTAGTAAGGCAGCAGCGCTTTGAGCGCGACGAGGTTGTCGCCCTGCACAATGAGATTGCCCGCGCCCGGTTCGCCCACGGAAAGCTCCGGCACGTGGCGCAGCAAATGGAACGGAACGGCGTGATGATGATTCACGACGGCTTCTTTTCCGATCCAATGGAGTGAGGGCATGGCTGGCTGCTTGCGAGCAGGTCAACCACGGGAAATCTAAAAATAGAAGGGGCGCGAACCCAGCGCACCCTGCCTCGAGGCACGACCAAGCGCCTGTCACAGAAAGCACGCCAAGCCGCGCCCGATGGGCGCGTGCTCGGTTGGTTTCTGTGACGGGCTTGCAAAAATTGGTCGTTTTCGAGGCAGCCCGTAGCCGATAGCTACGCAGATTTAGTTTTGTAAAAAGTTTCTGGTCGTTTTGTTTTTTAACTGACGCGGAAAGAGTAATGAAGCGAGCGGCGGTTGCCTAGCGGGGAGTTGCGCGAGCATTTCGGCTCCTCACCCCGGCCCTCTCCTCGTTCGAAGAGGAGCGGGAGAATTATTTTGTGGGACGCTGCCCCGGGGTGGTCGCTGCGCTCCAACCCCGGGCTAATTTCCGTGGCGCCTTCAGCGCATTTTGATTCGCGTCCATTCGTGAAATTCGTTTCTGCCGTTTGAATCCGTGTCCATCCGTGGTTAAATCGCTTTTGTCCGCCCGCCGGTTTTGTTACGAATGTTCGCGTGGAACTGAAGGAACAAGCCGTTGCACCGACGCTCGCCGCCCGGCTGGGCGAAACGGCGCACGTTTCCGGCCTGGCCATCCGACTGGCGCAGGTGAGCGGCGCGGGCGAACGGTTGCCCGAGTGGCTGCTCAAGGTCGCGGTGGAGCGCGGCGCGAAGCATTATCAGCGGGACTTTGATCCGGGGCTTCCGCCGGACCATCCCGCCATCCCGGACGAGGAAATCGGCGTGGCGCTTTGCCTGGGGCAGATGCCGGACAATCCGTGGCTGGTGCGCGCGGCGGCGCAGTTGCTTTCCTCGCCAGGAATTGATCCCGCCCGCCTGGCGCGCCTCGCGGAAATGGAACGGGTCGAACCGGTGTTGCTGCACATCGCGGCGGCGGCGGAAAAAGTGGATGGGGCGCTTGAGCCTTGGGCGACCTTGCGTCGTGCCCTGCACCCGCGCCGGACGATCCGCCCCGACGTCCTGCCGCACTGGTCGCGGTTCGTCAGTCAGACCGGCTACACGCCCGCCGGGCGCGGTCAGCATATTGAATGGCTTGGGCGCGATGAATAATCCCCTCGAAATCCTGCGCACACTTGACGGGCATTTGACCAAGCCGGTCGAACTGACGCTTTTCGGTCGCAGTGCGCTGGCGCTCGGCTATCCCGACCCGCCGCAGGAATATGGCGCGACGCTGGACGTGGACGGAATCATTCCCGCAGGCACGCCCGGGCCGGACACGGATTTCTGGCTGGCTCAACAAGCCACCAATGCGGAACTGAAGAAGCGCGGCCTGTACATCACGCATCTGTTCAGCGAACTGGATGTCATCCTGCAACCTGACTGGATTCAGCGCCGCGTCCGGCTCGACCTTCCGCTCCGCAATCTGCAAATGTTCCGCCCTGCCACCGTGGACCTGGTGTTGACGAAGATGGCGCGCGGCGACGGCCAAGATCTCGGGGACATCCAGTTTTTATTGCAGCGCGAGCCACTGTCGCAAGAAACTCTCCGCGCCGCCTTCACTCGCGCCCGCGTGCCAGACGTGCAGGAGATTCAAGAACTGTTCCGCGCCGCTCAGCCCAAGGTGCTTGCGTTCAGCAAATGATTCCCAACCCGCCCACCCCTTACGGTGTTCCGCTTGATGCGCTCAATCGCCATCTGAAGTCGCTATACGATGCGGATTGGGAAGACCCGCGCGGCGTGATTCGCTTCAGCGCGGACCTCAAGCTGGCGGAACTGGCGCGGACCGAGGTTTTCCACAATGCCCGCATCTTTCTGAACGCACTGCAGGAGGACGGCGGCGCGGCAGCCACGGCGGCGGGCTATCTGACGCGCGCGTTTGTCGGGCGGGTGATTGACCGACTGCAGCTTCCTCCCGGCTATCTGAAAACCGCCCGCACCTATCGCAAAACCATTGATGAACGGGACATCTGGCCGTTGCATGAAGTCCGGTTGCTGGCGGAATACGGCAAGCTGGTGGCACGACGGAACAAGCAGTTTACGGTAACAAAGCTTGGACGTGAATTGCTGGCGGACGAACGGGCGGGTGAACTTTTCCGGCGTTTGTTTCTGACTTACTTCCGCACGGTGGATTTGTGCTATCTCGTCCATGTGCGCGAACAGCCGGAGATTCAAGCGACGCTGGCGATCACGCTGTGGCGGCTGGAGCAGGTGGCCGCAAACTGGCGGGCGGTGAAGGGCATGGCCGCGCAAATCCTCCCGCCGCGCGTGCTGAAGCATATCATTTCGCAACAGCAGGGCGATTTCGACAACCCTGACTTCTTCGTTTCCGCCTATGTGCTTGAGCCGCTCCGTGATTTCGGACTGCTCGAACGCCAGCGCGAAAGCGAATGGCGGCTTGGAGAGAAGGACACCGTTCGCGTGACGCCGCTGTTTCGACGGTTCATCGGCTTTGCCGAAATTCCCTCCGTGATCAACAATTGAGCCAATCCTCCATGACTGAACCTGAAGAATTCCCGCCCGTGACGTTGAAGGCCGATGACAAGGTTGGCGTGTATTTTCTTTGCGACGAAGCCGGCGCGGATGATTTGCGCGATTGTTTGCAGGGCGACGAGGTGAGGTTTTCGCTCAATCCAGCGGAGGGGGCGCATCTGGCGGAGGCGGGCAAGGTGCTGTTTGCTTTTGGCAAGGCGCATCCGCGCTGCGTGGTCGAGGCGCTGGAATTCATCGGCGAGGAAGTGCTGATTGATCCGGCGGTGACCATGCCGGAGGACGCTTATGCGCCGCCGGTGAAGCAACTGCTTTCGCTGGGGGAGTTGCGCCGTGACGAAAAGCAGGATTATGCAGCGCTGGGCCTTTCGCTCAACGATGTGCCGGCGTTGATCCGCATGGCGACGGATTACCAGTTGCACGGAGGTCCGCCGGACAGCCCGGTCGTCTATTCGCCGATTCATGCCTGGCGAGCGCTGGCGCAATTGCGCGCGGAGGAAGCCATCGCACCGCTGGTGGAACTGTTTCGCCGGGCCGACGATGATCTGGACGAGTGGGTGACCGAAGATCTGCCGCGCGCTTTGGCCCAGTTCGGGGCGGGCGCGCTCGCACCATTGACAGATTATCTCGGCGACCCGGCACGCGGCGACTGGTCACGGGTGGCCGCCGCCAAAGCCATTAGCTTCATAGGCGCGGCCTACCCGGAAACGCGAGCCGAGTGTGTGCTGCGATTGAGTCACCGCCTGGCGTACTACGCCGAGCAGTCCGAGACGTTCAACGCTTTCCTGATTTCGCCGCTGCTGGATTTGCGCGCGGTGGAAGCCATGCCGCTGATCGAACGCGCCTTCGCCTCCGAACGGGTGGACGAAACCGTCTTGGGGGACGTGGAGGATGTGCAGATCGAACTCGGGTTGAAGACGCTCCGCGAACATCCACGCAAGCCAAATGCGCTGACGATCATGGGCGACAAGTTGCGCGCCATCTGGCAGGAAAAGGGACTGCCGTTGCCAACCGTGGACGACCTTCTCGGCGGGCCGGACACCGAGCCGGAAGCTGCTTTGCCCGAGCCGGATTTTGAACCATTCATTGATCTTCCCCCGCAGCCTTATCGCGCCCCGGCTAAAGTCGGGCGCAACGATCCGTGTCCGTGCGGCAGCGGGAAGAAGTTCAAGAAGTGCTGCGGCGGGTGAACTCCCAGATTGCGGAGCGGTGAGGCCTTCGCCAATCTCCCGGCATGTCAGCGATCAACGCGAATCCGAAGTCAAGGCAGACCAAACCCACCGGCAAAGTTCCTGGCAAAACAGCCCAGCGACCGGTCACTGAATCCGAACCGGAAATCTCCCTGCCGCCCGCGCATGACTGGCGCACCACGGATGAGGATGAGATCAATCGCCGCCGGTTGCGGGCGCGCGAAGGCTCGTTCGTCATCCGCAATGCCGACGCACGGTTTCCGGTGTTCTCCACGTTCTCCGCCGGCTCGGGCAGCGGGCTGACGTACGCGGTCGAGATTCGCGACGTGG
>CAYHFK010000059.1:0-18250 GCA_964355895.1 uncultured Bifidobacterium sp.
AGCCTTTCCGGTCCACCGCCAACTGCCGGATGTAAGCCACCATGGCCGGCCCCCCGAAGGCCGTTGCACCCAACCGCAAGAACTCGACGAAAAGTTGAAGCAGCGACGGAGCCGCGCTTGGCTTCCGCTGCTGCGACTCCCCCGCACCGATTTCCGGTATGCTCGCGCTCATTCGCGTTTTGGTAATTTGCCATCAACGTCGGGGTAACCCCATCACTGAAACTGACGCATCGTGACGAATGCTCCCGAACAACGCAACTTCGTGACGCGAACCAAAAAGCGTAAGAAATCATCGAGCCTGGCCTTTGAGTGGCCGGACGCGGGGCCGCCACGGCCTTTTCCGCAGGAGACGGAAGAACTGAACGGTTTCGGAAGCGTTGGGGGCGCGCAGGTGGGCCGGCCACCGTCACGGTGATGATGTTAGAGGGGTTGCGCCAAGGGTTCCTGCCTTCAGGCCAACGGGCGGCACGGAGCCATTGCGGCGACCGGTAAGAATCTCCGTAACACTGCGCCGGGTTTGCCTCAGTACTGATAGTGACGGCCAGGTGTGCCAGCCGTAACACCGGGCGCCTCCCGGGCGGTGCCGAAACCGGATACGGCGGCGGCCTGCGGGTGAGGCTCCGGCGGCGTGGGACACTGGATGGCCGCCACAACAAGCAAAAACCAAAAAGAAACGAAAGGTTCAAAATTATGAAAAAATCCATATTCATTCGCGGGCTCTTTGCCCTCTTAGTCTGCGCTCTGGTACTTCCGGTGGTCGGGAGCTTGAAGAATCCGGTGGAACGGCCCTTCAAGTTCACGAACGATTTTACCACGGTGAACTACACGCCCTTCCCCAGCGTAGCGGTGTTGGAAGGCACAGGCTGGGCGACCCACCTCGGTTCTCTCACTGCCAATGCGGAGTTGGTGCGTTATGTCGCGTCGGGTGACGCGCTATTCCGCGGGTCGTTCACGAGCGCCAACGGTGACGAGCTCTTCTGGGATGCCTTTGTCAACCCTGGAGTCAGCTACACCGTAATTTTTACGGGCGGCACCGGTCGGTTCCAGAACGCCAGCGGAGGGTTCGAAGCGGTGTACACCTACCGTACAATGGACCCGTACCCCCCGGTTCCCGGAACCGATGTGCTTGTCACATTTGGCTCCGAAGGGACTGGCACGATCAAATACTGAATCGCGGGAGATGATCGGCACGGGCGAGGTTTCTTGTTTGACGGCCAACCAGGGATGCCGCTCCTCGCCGTAAGCCATCTGGCGATACAGCGGTGTAGGGACCTGCATCCCGTCAAGCCGTGCAATCAAGAGCGTTAACCATAGCGGCGCGGGCTTTGGTGGTGAACTTCGAGGTTCGCCAAAGCCCGCCCGGTGACAAGCCGAAGATTTGAAATGCGAAAGGACAAAACCATGAAAACGAAACTTAACCTCCTCGTGGCCGGAATCTTCCTCGCCGCTGCCAACGCTGGCTTGGGCCAGCCCGTCATCACTAACCAACCCCGGCTTCTGGCGACGGCTCTCGGCACGACCGCGACCTTTACCGTCGGAGCGAAAGGCACCGCACCGCTGGCCTACCAGTGGCAGAAGGACCTGTCGGACCTCCCCGGTCGCACCAACGCCGTGCTCGCCCTGACCGATGTGCAAATCAGCGACCAGGCTGACTACCGCGTGGTGGTCAGCGACGGCAGCCAGTCCGTGACCAGTGCCGTCGCGCACTTGTATGTCATGAGCTTTGCAGCCGTGACGGCCCGCACGGTGCTGGACAATTTCGATGATAATCGGCTGACCGGCTGGGCCACCTATGGGTCTGGCCTGCTGATCGAATCCAACCAGCAGTTTACCGCCCGCGGCTATTGGCCCGGGCAGCGCACCCTATCTACTTACGACACCTTCTGTGTGGGAGCATTGTCCACATACCGGGCGGTAGGCCAGGGCCAGACTGTTGAGTGGCGGGTGGATTTGGTACAGATGGATGAGAACGCCACCAACGCTGTGAAGTTCCTGGTGGGCACTACGTCGGGCGGGTACGGCCTCTTCAAATGGCGTGATTTCATTCTCCTGGACAAGTACGAGGGCGGCTTGGCGCGGCTGTACACCTTTGACCGGGCCTCGATTCCCAACACAAACGTGGTCGTGGCCTTCGCTCTGACGCGGGCCGGACCCAACGTGATCCTCACCGGCCGCGTGCTGGACAAACAGGATCCCGCCGTGGTGCTGTACGAACGGAGCTTTGTGGATACACCCGGTTCCGATCCAACCCTCACCACCGCCGACGTGGAGCAGCTCTCCGGTATGCATCTGGACTTCCGCCCCGACCCAAGCGCGGCGCCCTACAGCTACGTGCTCTCGGCAATCGGCCTGTTCCAATACACGGACGGTAGCCAGCCGGCGGCGACCGTCACCTACGATAACTTCGAGGTGTGGACCTATCGCGTTCCCGTGGCTCACTATGTGGACGCGAGCAGCGCCAACCCGACGCCGCCGTACACCAATTGGCTCACTGCGGCGACGAACATCCAGGACGCCGTGGACGTGGCGCTGGCGGGCGACGAGATTGTGGTGACCAACGGTATCTACGCCACCGGCGGGCGGGCGGTGGGAACGAATCTGTTGGTCAACCGCGTGGCGGTGGACAAGCCGCTGACGCTGCGGAGCGTCAACGGCCCGCAGTTCACGATCATCCAGGGTTACCAGGTGCCCGGCACGACCAACGGCGACGGCGCGATCCGGTGCGTCTATCTGGCCGACGGCGCCAGCCTGTCCGGCTTCACCCTGACAAAAGGAGCGACGCGCACCGATGGGGATTACTACGACCAATGCGGCGGCGGAGTGTGGTGCGAATATTGGGAATCCGCAGTGGTTTCCAACTGTGTGGTTGTCGGCAACTCGGCTTACGGCGGCGGCGGCGGGGCGTACGACGGCACGCTGAACAACTGCATGCTGACAGGCAACTCGGCTGAAAGCGGCGGCGGGGCGTATGGTGGCACGCTGAACAACTGCATGCTGACCGACAATCGAGCCACCGGCGACGGATCCATTTTTTCTGGTTGGGGGGGCGGCGCATTTTCTAGCACTCTGAACAACTGTACACTGACCGGCAACTCGGCTTACTCCGGCGGCGGGGCTAACAATGGCAACCTCTACAACTGCACGTTGACCGGCAACTCGGCTCAAGTCGGCGGCGGGGCGACTCTTGCCACGCTGAACAACTGCACGTTGTTCAGAAACTCGGCAACGCGTATCGCTGGCGGGGCGACTTTTGCCACGCTGAACAACTGCATCGTCTATTTCAACACCGCGCCAGAAGCGGCGAACTACCGCCAAGGCGACTTGAACTACTGCTGCACGACACCCCTACCGGCCGGCGGTGTCGGAAACATCAGCCTCGATCCTCAACTGGCCAGCACCACCCACTTGAGCTCTGGCTCCCCTTGTCGCGGGGCCGGCAGCGCTGCGTTCGCCACGGGCACCGATATTGACGGTGAAGTGTGGGCCACTCCGCCCTCCATCGGTTGTGATGAGTACCACGCCGGAGCGGTTACTGGTCCCTTGAGCGTGAGCATCAGACCGACCTACACTAATGTGATGGCGGGCTTCCCCGTTGGGTTCACGGCGCTGACGGAGGGGCGAACCAGTGCGACCGCGTGGGACTTTCCGGACGGAATGGTGACTACGAACCAGCCTTTCATCACGCATGCGTGGACGACGCTGGGCGACTACGCGGTGGTCTTGCGCGCTTACAACGAAAGCAATCCCGGCGGAGTGAGCGCGACCGTGACCGTCCATGTGGTGGCGCAGCCAGTCCATTACGTTTCAGCCGCCAGCATCAATCCGCTGCCGCCTTACACAGCTTGGGCAACGGCAGCGACGAACATTCAAGATGCGGTAGATGCAGCGGACGCGGCCTCCTTCCCGCCTGGCTCACTGTTGGTGCTGGTGACCAACGGAGTCTACGCCAGCGGCGGTCGAGCAGTGTATGGCACGATGACCAACCGGGTGGTGGTGGACAAACGGCTCACGCTGCAGAGCGTCAACGGCCCGGAGTTCACGATCATCAAGGGATATCAAGTGCCCGGCACCACCAATGGTTGCGGCGAGGGTGCGATACGCTGCGTTTACCTCACCAGCGGTGCAAGTCTGTCCGGTTTCACCTTAACCAAAGGGGCCACGCGATCTTATAATTCGTCAACCGCGAACGATCAACAGAGCGGCGGTGGTCTGTGGTGCGAATCCACAACGGCGGTGATTTCCAACTGTGTGGTGATCGACAATTCATCCGGTTTCGTGGGCGGCGGGGTCTCTGGAGGTACCCTCAACTACTGTACCATCGCCACAAACTCCAGCATTTACGGCGACGGCGGTGCGTCTGGCTATGTCCGACCCTGCACATTGAACTACTGCACCCTCATCGGCAACTCGGCTGAAGACGGCGACGGCGGCGGGGCGGGGAGCAGCACGCTGAATAACTGCACACTGACCGGCAACTCGGCCGGCGGTCTCTATGGTGAAGGGGGCGGGGTGGCGGACAGCACGCTGAACAACTGCACGTTGGCCAGAAACTCGGCAACGCGTTTCGCTGGCGGGGCGTATGGGGGCACGCTGAACAACTGCACGCTCACCGGCAACTCGGCCGGAGAATCAGGCGGCGGAGCGTACTACAGCTCGCTGAACAACTGTATCATCTACTTCAATAGCGCTCCGGTGGCGGCAAACTACAAGTACGAACAAGCTTTTAGCTACGTGACTGTAAACTACTGTTGTGTAACGCCAATCCCGCCTTACGGCGTCGGCAACATTTCCGTTCCGCCGCTGTTCGTGGATTACGCCGGCGGCAATCTGCGCCTGCAATCCAACTCCCCCTGCATCAACGCCGGCCTCAACGGCTACGTTTCGAGCGCTACGGACTTCGGCGGCTACCCGCGCATCGTCAGCGGCACGGTGGACATCGGCGCTTACGAGTTTCAAGGATCTGGCTCGACCATTTCCTACGCCTGGCTGCAAAAGTACGGCCTGCCCACCGACGGCTCGGCGGATGCCACGGACTCAGACAAGGATGGCCTGAACAATTGGCAGGAATGGCGTTGCCGGACCGATCCCACCAACGCGCTCTCGGTGTTGCGCCTGCTGTCGGCCTCTCGCGCTGGCGCCAACGTGACTGTGAGTTGGCAGAGCGTGTCCGGAGTGAACTACTTCCTAGAGCGCAGCGCGGACCTGTCGGCGAACCCGCCCTTCTCGCTGCTGTCCACCGGCATCCCGGGCCAACCCGGCGCGACAACTTACACGGACACCAACGCCGCGTCGCTGACCCCGCTGTTCTATCGCGTGGGTGTGGGCCAATAGAAATCCGAAATCCAAAAACCAAACAACATAAAGGTTCGCAGCTATGAAAACGAAAAGAAACATCGCCCTGGCCGCAGTTGGCCTGCTGGGCATCCTGGCCGGCCCGACGGCGCCGGCGGCACCCGCTGCGGGGGCTTTGCTGGTCAGCAGCGGTTTCACCCATTCCATCCTCTGCTACGACGTTACCACGAAAACGTGCCGGCAGTTCATTCCACCCGGCAGCGGCGGGCTGGACACCCCGTTTGGGCTTACCCTGGGTCCGGACGGCAACCTCTACGCCGCCAACTACTATCTGAACAACATCAAGCGCTATAACGGGCATACCGGTGCGTTGATGGCCACCTTCCCTTCCGGCTGCGGATTGAATGGACCCGTGAACCTGGTCTTTGGCCCGGACGGCAATCTCTATGCCTCCGGCTGGCTTTCCCACAACCTGGTGCGCTACAACGTGACGAACGGCGCCTGCGACGTGTTTATTCCGGCGGGCAGGGGCGGCCTGAATCAGGCGGCCGGCGTCATCTTCGCGCCTGGCGATAACCTGTATGTGGCGAGTTTTGGCAGCGGCAATGTCTTGTGCTTCGATGCCATCACGGGTGCCTTCAAAAAGATTCTGGTCCCAGCAGGCTCCGGCGGCTTGGTCGGCCCCGCCGCGATGACCATGGGGCCGGACGGCGACCTCTACGTCTCGGATTATGGCGACAACAAGGTGATGCGCTACAACGGGACGAACGGCGCGTTCATCTCGGCTTTTGTCCCCCGTCAGCTCCCCAATCAGCCTGGTGTCGTCGATCACCCCACCGGCTTGCTCTTCGGTCTCGACGGCAATCTCTATGTCTCTTCCAGTGGATTAGATTGCATCAAGCGTTACAACGGGGTCACCGGGGCGTTCATGGACGAGTTTGCTCCGGCCGGCAGTTGTGGACTGGATTACCCGGCTCGGATCGCCTTCATTTTCCCGCCGACCCTCACGTGCCGGCAGGACACGTGGGCGGGGACTCTGGAACTTAGTTGGACCGACGCCATGCACCGCCTGGAGGCGCAGACCAACGGCCCGGCGGGCGGCCTGACAACTGACTGGTTTGATTATCCGGGCGGCACGAACAGCCCGGTGACCGTGCCGCTGGATTCTGGGAACGGCTCAGTATTCTTCCGCCTGGTTTGGCCGTAAGACAACTCCGTATCCGTTCAACCGCCACAAAACGCGGCACAGGTGCGCGTGCGCAGCGTGGGGGATTCGACTCGGAGAGGCGAGCCTACGCTCCAATTCTCCGGCGGTCGTTGCCCGTTTACGGTGGGACGCCTTTCAGAACCCATCTCCAATCAGCGCGGTCCGCATTGTTCGTACAGGGAGTTGTCGTTGCTATTCGGATGGCGCGCCGATATTGCCACTTGTGGAACTGAACGCTGCCGTCTGCAAATGCCACGTTGGCCCCGCAACCGCGGTCGCGCTGGCCGGGGAATGTATACCAAAGGTCAGGCTGGGCTGTATTCAGGAGGAAGACGCCAGAAGTCATGCTTGTCTCCGCCGCATCAATGAATGTGAACACGTCAGCGGGCCGTAGAATACTGGCTGACCGGACCACAATCTGCGGATAATCCGGACCCGGGGCTACCGACCAGGTGCTTCCGTTGTCTGAGCTGATCCTGCCATTCAAGTAAAAGTTCAGCGCGACATTGAACGGGCGGGAGGCGCGTGTTCCGCTGTAAGACCACAACGATTTGTCGGAAGGACAGCGGTAGATGCCGTCGTTTTGAGTGTAACGCGACAGCGCCCCCTGGCGAATGCCGGCGGTGGAATCGGTGGTGTAGGCCGTACCGGACACCCAAGAGTTGGTTGTGCCCCGGGAGGTCGTCCAATCCGAACCGTCCCAGGTGAACCAGTTGGGCACGAGTCGGCCGTTGTGATCGTCGGCATAGAGCTGCCAGGCAAGTTGAAGCTGTTTGAGGTTGCCCGTGCATTGGATCGCTTGTGCCGAGCTCTTGGCCTTGTTCAAGGCGGGCAACAACAGCGCGGCCAGGATGGCAATGATCGCGATGACGACCAGCAACTCGATGAGGGTGAAGGCCGCTGGGCGACCGCCCTGCGTTGCCTTGAACGGTAGCAGCCGACGTAAGGAGGCTCTGACTTCCAAACCCGACATCCGACATCCGACACCCGAAACTGAAGTGAGCCTCTCCATGAACCTCAAGGTAGGGCGCGTCACTCCGTGCGCGCCGCATCTTGCAGCCCACCCTCCGAACGGCGCGCACGGAGTGACGCGCCCTACCAACCCACGCAGTTCATGGCCGCGCTGCCCGGGCGCAGACTGTGGTTTTCTCCTTACGTCGGCTGCTGCGGAGTCCGCGCAGACTGGCCCTGCCTCTTGATCGAGCCTGCTTCGTTCTCTCCTGTAAGGATTCATGGCGTCCCCGCTCCTTTCTCCACCGCCTCGATTTCCGCCCACGACGGCGCGCGCCAGAGGTTGGCAATGCCGGCGAAAGACGTGGCCATCAACGTGCTCCCGTCCGGAGAGAAGGCGACGTGCGCGAAGATCAATTCTCCCTCCCCCTGCAGGGAGAGCAATTCTCTCTGCGTCGTCAGGTCCCATAGCCGCACGGCGTCTTTCGAGCCGAGTCCCCCAGTCACCAAACGCCGGCCATCTGGTGAAAGGGCAGCGCCCCCCACTGCCGCCGGATGACCCCGCAACGTCGCCACTTCCCGGTGGGCGAACAGGTCCCGGAGTATGACGGTGCCGTCAAAGCTCGTTGAGGCCAGCATCCGACCGTCCGGCGAGAAGAGCACCGCCCACACGGATCCTGTCTGGTTGGTGAACGTGGTTCTGAGTCGTCCCGAGGGAAAGTCCCACAGCTTCACCGCGCCATTGGCGTAACCGGCGGCCAGGAAACGGTCGCCCGGAGATAAATCCGCCGACCAGATATCTGCAACTTGAACTCTCGTCAGAGGCACCTCCTGCCAGTCCTCCGTCCGCCAGATTCTGCACCGAATCGTCCAATCATTGAACATCACCGTGGCCCATAAGAATCGGCCGCTGCGGGTAAAGCGAAGGAGCCCAAACCATTCGAAAGGAGCTTCAAAACTCGCGACCCGATGGCGTTCCCTCCAATCCCAGATGTTGACTTTTCCCGAAGCGTTACCGACCGCCAGCCAGTGGCCATCCGGTGAAAGCGCCACGCCCCAGTTGTTACTGCCCAGAGCGGGCAAGCTTTCCTTTCGTTGCACCGACCGGGCATCCCAGAGCCCGAGTGAACCGTCTGGGTCGGTCGTGATGAAGCTCCGGCCATCGGGCGTGAACGTGAAACCAAACCGGCGCACCACCTTCCTGTTCAAATTTGTTCCGGGCTCGAAACTTTCCGGCGAAAGCGCAGTCTGGACGCCGGGCCCCAAGGAAATGGGCAAACTCGTGTGACAAGAAGGCCGGTTGGTTGACGTCACGTCCCACAAACAAGCGGTGCCCACGCCGCATCCGCTCACGAGCGTCTTACCGTCCGGCAAAAAGGCCAAAGCCATGCCCTCGCTCGCATGGCCCCGCAAACAACGCAGTTCGACTTGGTCAGCCACGCTCCAGATTCGGATCGTCCGGTCGCTGCCCGCCGAAGCCAGCCGCTGGCCATCGGCCGAGAAGGCCAGTGCCCTGACCGAACCAATGTGGTTGGTCAATTGTCCTTGAGGTTCCCCCGAGCTGGCGTCCCAAAGGCGGATGGTATTGCCAAATCCGGTGGCGAGCAGTTCAGAGGAAGGCGAGAAAGCCATCGCCCCGACCCCCTCGCCCCCTTGGGTCAGGTTCGTCATCGCCACCATGGTGCCCGTCCGCCAGTTCAGAATGCGAATCCGCCCGTAATCTTCGCCGATCGCCAATCGGCTTCCATCCGGAGAAAAGTCCACAACTCCCGCGTTCCCATGTCGAGGGGGCGGCACAGAAAGGTTGGTCAGGGTATGGTTGGTCGCCCAATCCACGACCGCGACGGTTCCCTTATTGTCGAAGCTCGCGAGCAAGGTTCCGTCAGGAGAAAATGCCAGTGATTTGACAGGCGATCGGAGGTTGAGTGTGCTGCTGATCTTTCGTGCCGGCACGTCCCACACCTCAACCGCCGGCTTTCCCTGCGCGGTACGGATGCTCACGGCCAACAGGTTTCCGGTGCGCGATAGCCGCAGGCTTTCGACGGTGGGGGACGCCCGCAACTCAGTCATCAGCCGTTTAGTGGTTAAATTCCACACAGCGATCTTGTCACCGCCCGTTTGCACGGCCATCACGATTCCGTCTTGGGAGAAGGCCACTTGGCCGATAGAGGCCGGGTTCGTTTGGAGTTTGATTGACTCGTCGGGTTGGCAGAGTTGCCACAGGTAGCGCCATTCCCAATGGCGCAAGTCGGTTCGGAGTCCCGCGTTTACGCGGTCCGGATATTCGGCGGCGGTCTTGTGCGCGGCACCGGCTGAAGCCGGGACTCCAAACTCGGGGCGGTGTTTATTCAGGAGGCTGACCGCGAGCCTCACGTCATTGGCCTCCAGCGCCCGTTGCGCCAGGTTCATGTCCGCGGCGTATGCGTTTTGCCGGGCGAATAGTTCGCTGGATTCGGCATTCCGCCGCTGCTGTTCCGCCCGCCGCCACTGCGAGACGATTCCTGCGAAGCCTATGGCCGCCACGAGAACCACCGCGCCCAACGCGGTCGCCAGCGCCGGCTTGCGCCGACACCAGCGCCACACTTTCTCCGGCCGGCTCACCGGTCGGGCCAGGATGGGCTCACTTCTCAGGAACCGACCCAGTTCATCGGCCAAGGCTTGCGCCGTAGCATAGCGCCGCTGCCTATCTTTCTCCAGGCACTTCAGGCAGATTGTCTCCAGATCGCGCGGAATGCTGGCGTTCAACAACCGTGGCGCAACCGGTTCAGCCTCCATCACCTGCCCCAGCAATGTCGTGAGCGAATCGGCCTGAAACGGTGGTCGCCCCGTCACCAGGTGATACAGCATCGCCCCCAGTGCATACACGTCGCTCGCCCGTCCGACCTCCGCCTGCTTCCCGGCGGCTTGTTCAGGCGAGAGGTAGTTCGGCGAACCGAGCACTTGGCCGGCGAGGGTGAGGTCGTTCGTAGTCCCGGCTTCAGCCGGTTTCCCCGCGCCCCCACCGCCTGAAGGCGGGACTACAAGCCGTTTGGCCAGGCCAAAGTCGGTGATGCGCGGTTGATCGGTCGCGTCAATCAGGACATTGGAGGGTTTGAGGTCGCGATGCAGGATGCCGTGTTGATGCGCGTAATGCACCGCGTCGGCAATGGACTTGAGATACGTCGCCGCCCGTTTCGCCGGCAACGGCCCCTCGCGCACGATCTCCGCCAACGTGCGGCCTTCCACGAAATCCATCGAGAAGTACGGCTGACCCTCGTGGTCGCCGACTTCGTGGATGGCGACGATGTTCGGATGTTGCAGTTGGGCGATGGCCTCGGCCTCGGCGCGGAACCGCTGGACGAATTCCGGTTGGGCGAACTGGCCGGAGAGCATCACCTTGAGCGCGACGATCCGGTTCAGACTTCTTTGGCGGGCCTTCCAGACGACGCCCATCCCGCCGCGCGCGATTTCCTCCAGCAGCTCGTAGTCACCGAAGCTTCGCCCCGCCAACGCGGGGGCGGGACACTCGGGCTTGGCCACCGACGGCATCAAGTCGGGTTGCTCGGGGAGTATGTCATCGCCAGCGTCACCAAAGCTGGCGTCGGCGTTGGGGCCAGCGCCGGTGCTCAGGTCAATCCCGGCTTGCACCAGGCAACGCGGACACAATCCCCCGGGAACGTCGGGGCGCAGTTCCGTGCCGCATCGTTGGCAGGTCTTGTGGGCCATCGTTCGTTGCATGCCTTTACTTTTACGTGAGGCAGAAAAGCCGCTTTGTTACAGACAGACTGTGAGCCTGGCGCCGGCGCCCGGCGCCCGAAACTTCCGATCGCTCAGGCGTGGGTTGCACGCCGACTCAAACGGAGCGGCGTCACACTAGTGCCGTGACAATGACATTTCGATACGCCGCGAACCGGGCAGGTAGGGCGCGTCACTCCGTGCGCGCCGCCACCGGCAGCCAATCTTCCGAACGGCGCGCACGGAGTGACGCGCCCTACCATGTAGCGGAATTTGTTTGTCGCACTACTAGCCGCTGACTGCCGCTAGCAGGTAGCGCATCTCGTCTTGAATCTCCGCAGGGTTGGCGACGGTGTGAGCCACTTCGCTCGAAAAGAGTTGTCCGTAACGGCGGCGCAGCCGGTGAACCGCCACCCGGACCGCGCTTTCGGTCATCTCCAGTTCCCTGGCGAGATCGCCATAGGAGTCAGCCTCCGCGTCTCCGGGCAGGAACGCGCTCAACTTCTCGAAGAGACGGCCCTTGCCCAATCGTTCGTACTCCTGTCGCAACCGACTGAGCACTTGATCCAAGACGGTGAACGCCCAGCGCCGGTCGAAGAGCCGGTCGGGCGTGAGTTCCTCCACGGGTTCGAGCGTGTAGCGGAACTCGCCAGAACGCACATCAAGCGTTTGCAACGCCTGGCCCCCGCCGCGCTTGGTCCGGTGGGCATGGTCCCAGGCATCGGCCAAAAAATGGTTCAGCGCCCCCAGCAAGTAAGAGCGGAATTTGGCCCGCTCGCGGTCCACTCTTGCCAGGTAATTCCCGGCGAGAAACCGTGCGAAAAACTCCTGGGTCAGATCCTCCGCGTCTTCGGGATTGTAGCCGCGCCGACGCACGTAGGCGTAAAGGGGATACCAGTAGGTGCGGCACAACTGCTCCAAGGCTGCCGATGCTTGCACATCGGCGCTGTGGCCCGCCGCCAACACCACGCTCCAGTGAGTGGTGGCGAAAGTGGCGGTTCCCAAATTCATCGGGGCCTCCACGTGACCTGGGACGGCTCGACCGAGCGCAGGAAGCTTTTGGCGAGCGTAGAAACTTGCCGTCGCCCGGCCGCGGCATTACTTTGCCGAAAAGGGGTCGGAATCGCGTCGGCGGAGGTTGGCTCTGATTCCTGATAAGATGAAGACGTCCGCCAAGTCGGCCGACCTAGCGCGTACGATTGTTTCCTGCAGAACCCGGTTGAAGTTCCTGAACTTGAAGTTTTCATCTCACGATTCAACTGCTGGCGTTTCACCCGCTCCATTCCATAACCGCCTCCCGAACTTACCGATCCAACTTGGAGACTGATTCAGTCGCTCAGGAACGCAAGCCTTTTTGAGCGATCTTTCAGCTCGAAATGATAACGGTGTGAAATTCGATTGAGTTTCCCCCGTGGGCGCGACATCGTGTGAAGACAGGTATGCTCATGTACGACCGCAGATTTTTCCGACCCGCCGTGCTGGTGACGGCGACGCTCTGCACGATGGCGGCGACCGCCTGCAACGTGCCGGTCTTCCGCTACGCGCTGGAGCGGTGGGAGGCAGACCCGTACGAGATCGTCGTGTTCCATCGCGAGCCGCTCAGCGTGGAGCAGGAGGCGCTCTTGGTGGGAATGGAGAAAACGGGGCGAGACGGCCTCGCAAATCTGACGGTGAGCCGGGTTAACCTGGCCGGCGAAGTGCCACCGCCGCTGCGACCGTTGTGGAACGCGCAGGAAAACCCGGCCCCACCCTGGATGGTCGTGAGGTATCCGCGACAGTTGGGAATCGAAAACCCGGCTTGGGCGGGGAGACTGAGCGCGGAGACGGTTGGGACGCTGCTTGATTCGCCCGCGCGGCGGGACATCGCCCAAAGACTGTTGGGCGGCGATGCCGTTGTCTGGCTGCTGCTGGAAAGCGGTGACCAGAAGCGGGACGACGAATCCGGACGACTGGTCGAGGCCGAGACGGGGAAATTACAGCAGACGCTCAAGCTGCCCGAACCCTCGCCCCTCGATCCGCCGATGAACGCCGATTTGCCATTGAAGATCGCGTTTTCAACCGTGCAAGTCGGGCGTGCCGACCCGGCCGAGCGCATGCTCGTGAACCTGCTCCTCAACTGGAACCCGAATCTGGCGACCGCGAAAGAGGCAATGTTGTTCCCGATTTTTGGTCGCGGCCGCGTGATCCCGCCGGCCATCGGGAAGGAAATTCAGGCCGAGGCGATTCGTGAAATGGCTGAGTTTCTGACCGGCCCCTGTTCGTGTCAGATCAAGGAAATGAATCCCGGCTATGACCTGTTGCTGACGGCGAATTGGAGTTCGCTGGTCGGTTACCAGGAAGTGCAACTGCCGGAACCACCGCCGCTGGTCAGTATGTCGCAATTCGCGGCCACGGCCGCCAGCAACGTCACGGCGACATCCACCCAAGCCCCAGTTGCGCTCGCCGCCGTGAGCACGCCCCGGGCACCCGCCGAGCCCGACCACTTGGCTCGCAATCTGATTGTGGTTCTGGGAGCCGGCGTAATTTTCCTGGCCACCATGACGTTGGTGCTCAAGGTGCGCGCCAACCGCAGTCCCCGCTGATATGAAACTTTATCGGCTCGTGTTTCGCGAGATCCTCCACCGCAAGTTGAGTTTCTCGCTCGGGGTGATTTCCGCGGCCGTGGCCGTGGCCGGTTTGGTTGCGGCGTTGGCGATCCTCCAAAAACACGATGCGCGCACCGAGCAAATCATCACCGCGAAGGAGGCCGAGACCCGGCAGCAGATGGCGAAGCTGGAAGACGATTACCGCAAGCTCATGTTGAAGATGGGCTTCAATGTGATGATCCTGCCGAAAGACCAAAATCTCAGCGACCTTTACGCCGATGATTTCGCCTCGAAATACATGCCGGAGGAATATGCGACGCGCCTGACCAAGAGTCGTGTGGTCACGATCAACCACGTCCTGCCGTCGTTGCAGCAAAAGGTGAAGTGGCCGGAGCACGAGCGCACGGTGCTGCTGATGGGCGTGCGCGGCGAAGTGTACGTCCAGAGCCAGCAGCAGAAGCCATTGCTGGAAATGGTGACGCCGGGCACGATGATTCTGGGCCACGAACTGGCGCGCAGCCTCCCGCTCAAAGTCGGCGAGCAGACCAAACTCATGGGCCGCGAGTTCACCGTCGCCAAGATCAACCCCGAGCGCGGCAACAAGGACGACATCACGGTTTGGATCAACCTGGCCGAAGCGCAGGAGTTGCTCGACAAGCGTGGTCTCATCAACGGCATTCTTGCGCTGGATTGCACCTGCGACACGGTGGACCGTCTCGGCCGCATCCGCCCGGAGATCGCCCGCATCCTGCCGGACACGCAGGTCATCGAGTACGCTTCGCAAGCGCTCACGCGCGCCGAAGCCCGCCAGCGCGCGGCGGCCGAAGCTCAAGCCAGTATCCAGCGCGAGAAGGACGGTCGCGCCAAACTTCGCGGCGAACGGGAAGCGTTGGCCGCCGTGCTCGTCCCGGTGGTGCTGGTCGGCAGCAGCATCTGGATCGGTCTGCTCGCGCTGGCCAACGTCCGCGAGCGCCGTGGCGAGATCGGCATCCTGCGGGCGCTCGGGCTGCGGGCGCGCCAGATCCTGCTGATCTTTCTTGGCAAGGCCGTCGTCATCGGGTTGGGCGGTGCGGCGCTTGGATACTCTGTCGGCCGAGTGGTCGGCGCGCTTTGGCGCGATGCGTCGGGCGCACCGCCGATCCATATTGCATTTGTTGACCCCCGGTTGCTGTTGCTGGTTCTGGTCGCGGCCCCCTTGCTGGCGGCGCTGGCCAGTTGGCTCCCGGCCATGAGCGCCACGCAACAGGACCCGGCGGTTGTTTTGAGGGAGGAATGAGCACGCTGCTGCAAATCGAAAACTTGAGCAAGTCCTACGCGGGACCGAAAGGTAACATCGGTGCCGTGAACGGGGTGTCGCTAACGATCAGTGCCGGCGAATTTGTGGCAGTACAGGGTCCAAGCGGTTGCGGCAAGACCACCCTGCTGCTGGCGGCCGGCGCACTGCTGCAACCGACCCGTGGGCGTGTGCTTCTTAACGGCCAGGATCCGTACATCCTATCATCCGGGCAGCGGGCACAGTTCCGCGCATTGAACATCGGTTTCGTGTTCCAGCAGTTTCACCTGGTGCCATATCTCGATGTGCTCGACAACATTCTTGCTCCCACGCTCGCACTGGGTACGAATGGCAACGCGCGCAACCGGGCCCTCGAATTGGTGGAGCAGTTCGGATTGACGGACCGGCTTCGTCACGTTCCGGCGGAACTGAGCACCGGCGAACGCCAGCGCGTGGCACTGGCGCGGGCCTTGTTGAACCAGCCAAAGCTGCTGCTCGCGGACGAACCCACCGGCAACCTCGATGAGAAAAATGGCCAGGCCGTGCTGGGCTGCCTCGCCGGCTTTGCGCGCGCCGGCGGCGCCGTGTTGCTGGTGACGCACGAACCGCGTGCGGGTGACCATGCCAGCCGCGGTGTGAAGATGGACGGAGGAAAGATTCAATGAAAACGCCATGGTTGGTGGTCATCGGATCTTTGGCCGTCGCCGCGGGGCTGGTTGCGTTGCTGCAATGGCAGGCACGGAATTCACGGCCCGTCGGAAGAGCAGGGGAGAAACCGCTGCTGGTGTTCTGCGCCGCCGGCATCAAGCCGCCCGTCGAAGCCGTCGCGCGCGAATACGAGCAGGTCTTCGGGGTGCGGGTGCAACTCCAGTATGGCGGGTCGGGCACGCTCTTGAGCAATCTGCGTGTCGCCGACACCGGTGATTTGTTTCTGGCGGCGGACGAGAGTTACATGAAGTCCGCGCGTGAGTTCGGGTTGTTGGCGGAGACGATCCCGCTGGCACGACAGCGGCCAGTGATCGCGGTGACCAAGGGCAACCCGAAGAACATCCGCACCCTGGAGGATCTGCGGCGGACGGATGTGCGGGTCGCCATGGCCAACCCGGATGCGGCGTCCATCGGGCGAACGGTGCGCGCCTTGTTGCAGGAAGCCGGGCAATGGGCCGAGTTGGAAAAACGCATCACCGTCTTCAAACCGACGGTCAATGACGTCGCCAACGATGTGAAGCTCGGTTCGGTGGATGCCGGCATCGTGTGGGATGCCACGGCGCGACAGTATCCAGATCTGGAATTCGTGACAGTGCCGTTGTTCGACAAGGCCACGGAGACGATCAGCATCGGCGTGCTGAAACGCTCCGCCGAGCCGGCAGCCGCATTGCGGTTTGCCCGGTATCTTGGCGCGCGCGACAAGGGGCTGAAACAGTTCGAGAAATTTCACTACGAGCCGGTGGCTGGCGACGAGTGGGCGGAAAGCCCGGAGATTGTGCTGTTCAGCGGCGCCATGCTGCGGCCCGGCATTGAGAAAACGCTAAAGGAATTCGAGCAACGCGAGGGCTGCCGCTTCACCACGGTTTACAACGGCTGCGGCGTCCTCGTGGCGCAGATGCGCGCGGGTCAACGGCCCGACGCCTACTTTTCCTGCGACACGTCGTTCATGAAAAGCGTCGCCGACCTTTATCTGGATCCGGTGGACGTGGTGGACAATCATCTGATGATCATCGTGGCGAAGGGAAATCCGAAAGGCATTCGGACGGTTCAGGATTTGACCAAGCCGGGATTGCGCATCGGCCTGCCCCATCACGAGAAGTCCGCGATGGGCAACATCGCCTGGAAGATGCTGGTGCAGATGAAAGTCTATGATGCGCTGGCCCCGAACCTGAGCGTGGAATCGCCGACGGGCGATTTTCTGATCAACCAGATCCGCACCGGCTCGCTCGACGCCATCATCGCCTGCCGCAGCAACTGGACCGGCGTGCGCGAACATCTCGATGCCGTTCCGATTGATGATCCGCTGGCCCGGATGACGCAACCGTACGCCGTCGGCCGCAACACACGTTACAAACTTATGCTGGCCCGCTTGCAGGATGCGCTCACGACCGCCGCCTCCCGCGAACGCTTCGAGGCCGAAGGCTTTGGCTGGCGCTTTGAACCGGCTTCCGCCCCATGAGCCTCCGCCCCGTAGCGCAGACTGGTAGTCTGCTGTGTCGCCGACTGGCAGTCGGCAGACCGTCCCCACGTGGGCGGCGCCTGCGGATTGCCAATCCGCGACACAGCAGACTACCAGTCTGCGCTACCTCGCAGGCCGGTTCATGGCCCCGCCGTGCGTCCAATCTTGGAGGTGGAAAATCTCCATGAACCGCGACGCCCACCCGCAAACCCCGCCCCCAGATCGTCGTCGCGATTGGCCTTTTTTCGCGGGGTTGGCCGTCCTGAGCAGCGTTTACTTCGTGCTGATCGTGGCCATGCTCGTGGCCGACCTTTCCTTCACCACGCCGCATCATCTGCTGCGGGCGCTGGCGAGTCCGGAGATTCAGTACTCGATCAAGCTGAGTCTGATTTCCTGCACGCTAACCACGCTGTTGTCATTGTGGATTGCCGTGCCGACGGGGTATCTCATGTCGCGATACCGATTTCCGGGCAAGCGGCTCATGGACGCGATCCTCGACATCCCGATCGTGCTGCCGCCGCTGGTGATCGGTTTGAGTCTGTTGATCCTGTTTCAAACCCCCGTCGGCCGCGTCATTCAGAAGGTCGTGCCGGTGACGTACGCAATTCCCAGCGTCATCCTCGCGCAATTCGCCGTGGCGTGCGCCTTCGCCGTGCGGACCATGCTGGTGACCTTCGATCAAATCAGCCCGCGCTGCGAGCAAGTCGCGCTGACGCTGGGCTGCAATCGCAGCCAGGCATTCTGGCGCGTGGCGTTGCCGGAGGCGCGACGCGGGGTGTTGACGGCAGCCACGCTGGCCTGGGCGCGCGCGTTGGGGGAGTTCGGGCCGATCCTGATCTTCTCCGGCGCAACGCGGATGCGGACCGAAGTGCTGCCGACCACGGTTTTCCTGGAATTGAGCATTGGCAACATCGAAGCGGCGGTGGCGGTGTCGCTCATCATGATTGTTGCCGCACTGGCAGTGTTGACGATTGCGCGCGTATTCGGTTTGCGCGCGCCACTGGAGCGGGTGCTGTAATCATGATTGCTGTGGAACATCTCAAGGTGTGCGTCGGCGGGTT
>CAYHFK010000060.1:0-12152 GCA_964355895.1 uncultured Bifidobacterium sp.
TTGGGTGAGATCACACCCATCGTGCGACGCAAGCAGGATCAGGCGGCGGCATAATCTTTCCTCGTAGCCGCCGACGTAAGGAGGCTCTGACTCTTCCAGGTTGGCCGCGCTGTGCGTCGTTGCTTGACCCAACACGGAGCACGGCGAGCGCGACAAGGCGGGTGGTTGTCCCCCGGCTCTCTCAAAGATTCCCCAGCACTTTCTCCAAGAACTCCCGGTTCGCCTTCGCGAAACCGTTCGTTTCCTCCGGGGTCGCGCCCACCTTGAGGCCCTCGACCATGATGGGGCCGTTGAAGCCGGCCTCCTTCAGCACGGCGAACACGCCCTTGAAATCCACCTTGCCGGTGCCGAACTGAATCATCACTTCGCCTCCCGGTCCGAGGCAGTCCTTCGCGCAAAAGCCGGTGACATGTTTTGCGACCGGTTTCAACTCCTTCGCCGGGTCCTTGCCGGTGTAATGAATGATGTTCCCGGCGTCATACCAGAGCTTGAAGTTCGGGTGCGCCACCGCGTCGAGGCAGCGCTGCAACTCGTCGGCCGCCGCGCTGATGCCGCCGTGTGGCTTCAGCACCAGTTGGAGCTTCCGCTCCGCCGCCCATCCCGCCGCTTTCGTCATCAGGCGAAAATAACGACTGTGATGCTCCGGCTTGTCCGCGCCGAAGGTCATCACGTAGCGCACGCCGATCGCCTGGGAGTGATCCAATTGAGCGAGCACGGATTTCTCGAGCTCCGCGTCCGTCGCATCCTCGTTGTAGCGTAACGCGGTCATGTTCGCTTCGAGTCCGCTCGCGGCGAGCTTCTGTTTGAGTGCCGCCCGCGATTCCGCCGTCGCGGTCGGCAGCGCCAGGGGATTGTCCTCGTGGTTGGAAATCAATCCAACGAGGCGATAGCCTGCGGCACGGATGCCGGCCAACGCAACCGCGCTCGGCCACTTTGCCCAGGCCCGGTTGAAACAGCCGACGGGCCAGTTCGCCCCCGCAGCCAGGGCCCCAGAACCCGCGGAGAGCGCGGCGGCCGCGGCGATGGTGGTGGATTCGAGAAAGCGCCGGCGGGTGATGAGCAGCGGGTTCATGGCGGCGGTGATTGCAACGGCACGAGCCGAGAGTTTTGGGGATTGCACATTCTGTCAAGCCTCGTTGTCCGTCCCGTCCGGCACTTGACGCAACGCGCAACCAAGATCAGGCGGCGGCGTGAGTCGGGGCGAAGCTCCAGGTTTCAACCTCCAAACTCCAGGGAAGCTCCAAGTTCAGCCGTGTTGTTATTGGTGTTTTGAGTTCCATGGAGTTTTTCAGTTACGGCATCGCCAGCCGGTTGGTAGCGATGCCAGTTTTAACCAACGCGGCGCGAAATGCCGGTGTGCTGAAGCTTTGCACCGAGCCGTCTGCCAAACCGACGTTACCTCCGTAAACGTGACGTCCTTTTGTCCATGTCACCGGGCTGTTCGTATCCAGCAGCAACAAGCCCGCGTTGGGGCGCACCTTGCCGATATTAAAATTGTCGTCGCCGGAAATGATCGTGTTGGGGTTGGTTGCATCGGCGTCCAGGCCCACGAAATAACTGAGGTTGTTGGTGGAGGTGAACGGAACAATCCCCGGAGGGCTGCCCGCCGGAGCCGTCGGCGCGAAAGTATTTGCCCGCACGCGCTTCCGGTTGGTTTCGTCCGGGCAGAGTAAAACCTTCGGCGTGCTCAGTTCGTTCGACATCACTAGGAAGACGGTATAAGCCGAACCGAGATGAGCTTGCTCCATTGCGCCACCGTTCGTCGCAACAACCTGCATCGGATAATTGTCGTTGTTGTCAAGTCCCCACTGGCGGAAGGCAAGTCCCACTTGCTTCAAGTTATTGGTACAGCCCAACCGGCTGCTTCGCGCCCGAGAACGCGCAAAGCTGGGCAATATGACAAAGATGAATCCCACCACCGCCACGATGATGATCAGCAGATCAAGCATCGAGAACCCGTAAATCTTTTTGTTTGGTTTCATACGCTTCCCGTGTGTGGATGAAAAATTGAGTTGGCACGGACAGCTTGCTTTGCCTGAAGCCGGCTAATTCCGTCACGACATTCCGCCAGTTTGCGCTCAAAAGCGAGCGACTCTTCGTCCAGCGCGTGAATTTCAGCCATCAAGTCTTGCACGCTCATAATCTGAGGGAAATCTAGCCCGAAGTCACCGGTAGTAACAGGAGTTTTGTTCAGCCGCCGCTCGACAACTCCTCCACTTCCCGTCATTCTTCGCCTCAATGGCATTTGATTCCGACGCCCCGCTTGATCTCCTGTGGAAAGAATACAGCCTCGTCTTTCGGGATTTCGACGATCTGACCCTCGGTCGCTGGCTGGCCCAAACCCTCGGTCAGCTTGAGGGAAAAGCCTGGCGGCTTTCGCATCCGCTCGTCGGTGCGTATCGCCTCGCGGCGCAACTGGGGCACGAACGCCAAATCTGGCACAAGCGCATCGCCACCCCGCCGGCGGCGTACCCGGAATCGGCCTGTTGCCGCGCGCCTTCGTTGCCGCTCGTCACGCGCGATGTGCGTGAGTCGGGTCTCATCTGTCAGCATTGCAACGAAACGCTCGTGCCGTTCGACGACATTTCATCCGAGGTTTCGCCCGACCTCGCCGCCTGGGCGGCGGAGTATGAACCCGTTCACGCCGTCGCGCACTGGGACGATCGTCAGCGCAAGAGCGCCGGCAATTATGATCGCGCCTACGAAAACGCCGCGCTCCAGGCCGAACGTTTGCTCGCCCGCGCCGGCCTCGACCTCGCGCCGAAATTGTTGAACCACTACCCGGCGGTCATCTGGGAAGATCAGGATGAATGTCTGGAAGTGCGGCCGGAGGACGTGCGGCGTTGAGCGGGAGTCGCTCGTGGTTGCTTGATTCAAGATTGAGCGCGTTGAACCTTCCCCCCATACTCCCGGCATGTTTCGGCTCATCAAATGGTTGTTCCTCCTGCTTTTCGTGGCGATCGCGTTGATCGTGGGCCTGCTGCTGTCCAAGGATGCCATCGCGAAGGCCGCCGCCGAGCAGCAAATCCGCGCGCAGACCGGGATGGACGTGAAGATTGGCCGGTTTTCGATTGGCCTGCTTTCGCCCGTCGTCACCATCGAAAACTTCAAACTCTATAACACCCCGGAATTCGGCGGCACGCCCTTCCTCGACATCCGTGAACTCCATCTCGAATACGACCGCGCGGCGTTCGCCCGGCGCCAACTCCGCATCACCCTCCTGCGCTTGAGCCTCGCGGAACTCACCCTGGTGCGAAACGACACTGGCAAGACGAACATCGCGAGTTTCGCCGCCGCCCCGTCGCCCGCTGTCAAGACGACGAACCTGGTGCAGTTCGCGGGCGTGGACGTGATGAATCTTTCGGTGGGCAAGGCACACTTCATTGATCTGAAGAATCTGCGCAACAACCGGGAGTTCAAAGCGAACCTGCAAAACCAGGTTTTCCGCAACGTGAAAACCACTGGTGATCTCTACGGCGTTCTCATCTTGCTCTGGCTGCGCAGCGGCGGCGGGTGACCCTGAAACTTCGTAGCCGCCGCCGGGCGGAGGCTACGAATTCAGGCCTGGAACTGTTCGGGTGTCACTGAAAGTGGCGGTCAGCGCGGCGGACGTAGCGCAGAGTGGCACTCTGCTGTATCGCGGATTGTTAATCCGCTGGGTTTGGAAACTTTGGCGTCCGTGGCAAGTATCACGGTCGGCCGAATGCCATTCGGCGATACAGCAGATTTCCAATCTGCGCTACCGATGACTGCCACTTCCAGTCGCACCTAGTCAAGGCTGCGGCTTGCTTGCTTTGGCCAGCCGTTGTTCCCAATCGCCCTTGTGCGCCAGCGGGTCGGCGTCGGTGCCCCAAAGCTTTTTCACCATCTCTCGCTGCGGCACGAACGGACACTTGGCTTTCGGACTTTTGTGAACGCCGTCGAGGTGTTGCAGGGAAAGCTGCGCTCCGGTCATCACGGCGGGCTTGCCCAACTGCGCGTTCAACTGGCGCGCGGCTTCGTCCAGGGCGCCCCAGCGTTCGGCGTTCGTGCGCCCCCAAAGCGTCGGCTGCGTGTCCAGCCGCGTGAGATTCCAAAAGGCGATGCGGATCTGGCGAACCGGTTTGGCCTGCGCGTTCATAAGCTCGTGGAAAAGATTTTCCAGCATGGTATTCACGATGGAGTTCTGGAACTGCGGATGTTGGAAGCGATGGCCGCCGCTCACTTCGCTGAAATCATTGAAGCGAACGGTCAGGGCCAGTTCGCGCAACTGCAATTGTTCGCGCCGCAACTGGCCGATCAGCCGCGTCGCCTCGCTCAACGTGAACGTGAGCGCCGCCGCGTAATCCGGCTCGTCGTACGGGAGCGTGGTGTTGCTCGAAATCGAGGCGCGATCTTTGACCTCCAGCAGCAACGGCTCGCTCCAGCGGCCGTTGGCGAAGAGCCAGAGTTGCTGGCCCCAGATGCCGAATTTTTGCTTCAGCAGCATGGACGGCAGTCTGGCCACATGATCGAAAGTCATCGCGCCGAGGGCGGCCAGCGAACGCTGCCGGCTTTTGCCGAGACCGGAAAGTTCCCGCACGGAGCGGTCTTTGAGAAATTCCTTCTCCGCCCCGGGCGGAATTTCGAGGAAGCCCGGCTTTGCCGCGTCGGTCGCGAGCTTGGCAAGGCGCGCTGAATTCGCGAGGCCGGCGGAGACGGGGATTTTCACCTCGCGCCAGATGTGTTCGCTAATCGCCTGCACGTAATTCGCCGCCGTGGTGTGACGCCACACGTTGCGATCCATCGTGGTGAAGTCCAGAAAGCCCTCATCAATCGAAGTGGGCACGAGCGTGGGCGAATACTCCTCCAGCACGCGGAACATGCGGCGGGAAAGTTCGCGATAGTCGTCGTAGTGCGGCTTGCACAATACGCCGCGAGGACACAAGCGCGCCGCCTCAAAGCACGCCATGCCGGTGGTGACGCCGAACTTTTTCGCGGCGCGATTGGCGGCGATGACGATGCCATCGCCGCGCCGGCCGCCGCCGACCCACACGGCCCGACCCTGCAAGTCGGGATTCAAGGCGATCTCGCAACTGGCGAAAAAGCTGTCGCCATCCACATGCAGGATGCGATTGGGATTGTGCGGGTTCATCATGTCAGCCCTTCATTATTAACCCGTCTGGCGCCGCCCGGCCACGGGGAGTTGTTCACAAAGGGCGACAGGAAGTGGCGGTCAGAGGTAGCGCAGATTGGTAATCTGCTGTATCGCCGAATGGAATTCGGCCACGGGCCGGAAGGCGAGCGCAACGCCCGGATTTTCAAGGCCCTGCGGATTGCCAATCCGCGACACAGCAGATTACCAATCTGCGCTACGGCCGCGTGCTGGCCACCCCTTCTGATCGCACCCTTATTCACACCGGCGAGATTGCCCTGTGACGTGGGACAAAAACCGTCCAAGGCGACGACAATTTCGCGTGAATCCGGCCGGTGAGTTTGTATCCTGTCCGCGCATGATTCATCCGACGGCCATCATTCATCCGAAAGCCAGACTCGATTCCACCGTGCAGGTTGGCCCGGGCGCGGTGATTGACGAGGGCGTGGAACTGGGCGCGCATTGCCTCGTCGGCCCGCACGTTTATCTCACCGGGTTGACGACGATTGGTGACCGCAACCGTTTTCACGCGGGCAGCGTCATCGGCGACGCGCCGCAGGATTTGAAATACGACGGCACGCCCACGCGTTTGCGCATCGGGGCGGACAATGTTTTCCGCGAACACGTCACCGTGCATCGCTCGACCAAGGCCGACGAGGAAACCCTCATCGGCGCGCACAATCTGCTCATGGCGAACAGTCACGTCGGGCACAACAGCCAGCTCGGGGATCACGTCATCCTGGCGAACGGCGTGTCGCTCGGCGGGTACGCCCGGGTGGGCGACCGCGCGTTTCTGGGCGGCAACTGTCTGGTGCATCAGTTCACCCGCGTCGGCACGCTGGCGTTGATGCAAGGCGGCGCGGCCGTCAGCCAGGACCTGCCGCCGTTCACCATCGTGCGCGACGTCAATCGCTTGTGCGGACTGAATATCGTGGGGTTGCGGCGGGCGGGGATCACCGCGGCGGACCGGTTGGAGTTGAAACGACTTTATCGCCTCTTGTTTCTCAGTGGGAAAAATCTGCGCGCGGCGGTGGCCCAAGGGGAGGCGGAGTTCACCGGCCCTCCGGCGCGCGAGTTGTTGCGCTTTGTGGCGGAATCAAAACGCGGGGTGTGTACGCCGAGCGCCGATCCGGCCGCAGGGGAAGACGAATAACCGCCGCTGACTCCGCGCGCGCGGCGGAGCCGAGGCTATTCTTTCTTCTTGTTGAGCAGATCGCCCAGGCCCTTGGCCGCCTTGCCGACGGCGTCGCTGGCATTTTTTTCGAGCGCCTCTTTGCCCGCCTTTGACAATTGTTCAGCGCCAACTTTGATTGCGCCGTCCATGACCACGGATAGCAGGCGTTTTCCGAGATCGGCGGCCGTAATGCCATCGGGGCCAGTACCCAAATCCTTGAGGCGGATTTCCGGCAATGACGCCTCGACGACCTTGCCGCCGAGCAGGGCGGCCCCCAAAGTGACTTTGCCGCCGGTGATGATGATTTCGTCCACCTGAAGTTTCTTGGCGGGCTTCTTTCCCTCCGCCGCCGGTTGGCTGGCGCTCGCGCCGTCGCCTAGGGTGGATTCCAAGTTTGCCTGAATCTTCTGCAAGTTGCTGCCGCCGGGGCCAACTTCAAACGTGATTTCCGGCGCTTCGACGCGGATGGATTTGATGATGATCTTGTCCGATAACACCGAACCGGGACTGACGCTGACACTCGTGCTGCCAACGCTGATGGCGTGCGGCGTCTTGTAGCCCTCCGGGTTGCCGATGACGAGGTCTTTGACGCTGCCGCTGCCGGAGAGCAGGGAGAGCTTCACGCCCGCGAGTTTGATGTCCACCTTGGCGATTTGCGGGCCGAGAGTCTCGACACCCTTCTTGATGGCCGTGTTGAGAGACAAACCGACCGCCACGAGGGCAAGCACAACGAGCAGCACGAGGACGATGGCAATGCGCAGCAAGAGTTTTTTCATACGAATCGAAATTAACGCAGGCCCAGCGCGACCGGCCAGCAAATTCTGGCGGTGATTGCGCGGGCAGTGGCGTCAAAAAAACCTTCCCTCGCCGCGCCGGAAGGGAGGGAGAGGGATTGAGGGTGAGGTGTTGAACAAGTCCGCCCTCTCCGCCTCGAACGGGGAGTGGCCGACGCCACCCTCGCCCAGCGGATGGGAGAGGGGCTGGGGGTGAGGGATTGAATGAGGGTGTCGAATCTTGGTAGGGCGTGCCACTCCGTGCGCGCCGGGCTTTGCGAAAGGCTGGCAATGTCCGAGCGGCGGGTAGCCGACTGCCCGCCCTACCTTTGCAACTTACGCCGGTTGCGGCACGGGCGTCGGCGTCGGCGTCGGCGTCGGCGTGTCGTTCGTCTTGCGCCCGCCACGAATGTTCACGATGGAACGCGCCGACTGATACTCGTTGAAAAAGTCCGGCGCGCTGTCCTTGAACTGATACACCAGTTTGTCCAGACACTTGTTCAACACCGTGTCGGCCTCACTGAACTTTTCCGCCAACTCCACCGTGGCCGCGCTGCTGGTGGCCACCTGCTGCCGGGGCTTGGAAAGACTCGCCTCAAACGCATCAATCTTCTTTTTTAGCGCCGTCAGCTTGGCCGCGGTGATGCCGTAATCCGCCAGGTCCGCCACCTGCGCGGTGGCGGCGGCGTGAATATCCCGGCAGCGGGCCACCACGGAGGATTCGCGCCCGAGCCTGATGGAGGAACGCGAGAAATCCACGCGGCCTTCCAACGCGAAGTCTTCGGTGGTGACCGCGTAGGCATGCACCGCCGCGCCGACTTCAAACGCCGCGTGGCCGAGCGCTTCCAACGCGTACGACTTCTCGTTGGCGGCCCCGGTGCGACTCGCCTGGGTCTGGCCCAAGTCCTGAGAGCCTGTTTGAAAATTCAACTTTGCCCATCCTCCTCGTCGTCGTTCTCGTCCTCGTCCTCGATTTTGCGCCGGTTTCGAGGACGAGGACGACGACGAGAACGAGGAGGATATTCGGTTGCAGCACTTTTCAAACAGACTCTAAATCTCAACGATGATCCCCTTTGAAACGGGCGGCCCCGGCGGCAAACGCCGTGAGCGCTGTCCATTTGGTTTCGTGCGTGTCCAGCACGGCATCCACCGTGGTGTACGCGCGCAGTTTGTTATTTTGAGTTATCTTCATTTTCACTTTCTATCCCGGCCAAGCCTGAAGATGCTCCGGCCTCGTGTTCTGCCGAAGGCAGAAGCCACACGCTACCTGGGGTGAGACATTCTCAAAAACTTGTACGGCTTATGCCGGGGGAGAACGCAGAGCCGATGCTAACCGCTCTGCCGCCATCGCTCAGGTGCATAATGGTCGAAACATTGGGGAAAATTGTCTGAAACCAAGCCAGCTCTGTCTCAGAGCCTGATTGAAAATGAAAACTACGCGGGGCGCGGTGGCGCGGGTAGCGGCGGGCGGCCTCGCCTGCCGTAGCGCCGGTGCGTCCCGCCCGGCGGGAAAAGCCCTCGCCCGCCGGTGGCCGTTGAAGATTTCCGGGGCGCAGAAATTTTGCGCGCTCCCTCCGGGCGGCCGGATGCCGCCCTCGACCGCAGGCGAGACGCCCGTCGCTACGGGCTTTCAACCGGCTCATTCCCAAACCGCCGATTGGAGTGTCGCGCGTTTCCGTTGCCAGAAATGAATCCCATCGTGATGCGCGCGCGCCACCACTCCCATGCGGCTTGACTTGGTGCGGAACAACGGATGCCGTAAAAAACGACGAGCGAACATGGCCGCTTCCTCCGAGGCGACGTCCAGCCAGACCAAGCCGTAAGCCACATGACACAAATCCCGTTTGAAGAAATCTTCGTCACGCGTGAACAATGTTGCCGATTTGAGGTGATGCAAAAGAACGATGATGTTGTCATCCCCGATGCTCAGTGGGGCGACCTCCTGCCCGATCACCCGGCAATGCACCCCCCAAGCCCGTAGCAGATCGCGCTGTTCGAGCGGAATATTTTCGTCCAGCAGATTCACGCGGCGCGGGAGAGGGCGGGCAACCGTCCTTTTTCATCCAGAAACGAAGTGCGGGCCAGATGCACGGCCTCGGCTATGGCCGCCTTGCTGATTCTGCCGCCGCCCCAACGGTACATGATGAAATCCCACGAGAGACCGCGCTCCACATCGGCCAGCACGTCCCGCACAAAAATCCGGGTGCCTTTGAACGTCAGCTTGCCGTGGCAGATTTCCGGATCCGCCACCAGGTATTGGCCAAGCTCGATCCGCGTGGCCGCCGGCTTGGGAGATGATTTCCTACCGTTCTTCATGCCCGCCAGCCTATGCCGGCCGTTCCTGCTTCGCAAACAACTTCCCTCACAACCTTCCGGGGATTCGGGGGTGATTAAAAGCGGGTGAGGAGCGCCGGTCTGCGACCGGCTTTGGAGGCGACGAGTTACGGTGCGTGGTCGCGTTTGCTTTGGCATCGAATCGGATGGCTTCCCCACGCCCAAAGCCGGCTGCAAGCCGGCGCCTCCGCCCGCGTTGCCCCTCACCCACTTTTAATAACACCCTCCGCAACTTACTTTTGCCAGGCGGGATTGTCAGGCGGGGAAAGCCGCGCTATCCGCCCGCCATGAAATTCCGACTGCTGGTCGAGTTGGATTCGCAAACCAAACGTTGGTCGGCGTTGTTTCCCGAATTACCCGGCTGCGCCACGGCGGGCGACACGGAAAAGGAAGCCATCGCCAATGCCAAAGAAGCGCTGGCCCTCTGGTTTGAACCCACGCCCGTTAAGCTGCGCAAGAACGCCAAGCTCGTCGAACTGGCCCTGCCTTGAGCGGCACTTTCCAGTTTGCAACGCGCCCGAAGTTGTCCGGGTGTTGCGACGGAACGGCTTCGGGTTGGTGGACTAGCGCGGCAGCCACCAGAAATGGCGTCACCCGGACGGACGGCAGGTCATCGTGGCTCAACCCGGCAGCAAACCCATCCCCATCGGCAACCTCAAAAGCATCATCAAAGGCAGCGGCTTGGACGTGGACAATTTCCGCTAACCATTTCCGCGAGACACCCGCAAGCAAAGGAGCGCGACCGGTCCCCGGTCGCAGCGGGTGAACCGCAGAAAGCGCGTCGGATAAACCGAACCTCACTTGGCCGGCGGACGCGCTGCGGGCGCGCGACCGCCCGCGTCCCTGGAAAATTTTCTCGGAATGTGACGATTCCAACGGCGTCGCGTGCTACGAAGATTTTGGACTGCGGTGGCAGAGCGAAGCGGCGACACCGCTTTTCGACCGCGGATACAGCTTCCAAAGCGGCGTGGCGCTTCGCTTCCCGCCGCAGTGCAAAAGGGTTTGGTTGCGGCTTCGCCGCGCTGCGGCTTTGCGTTGAAAGTCTTCTGCATGAGCCGCAGGAAAAACGAAATTTAATCAAAATTTAATCCTTGCATACTCGGCGGAGCGGTCCTGTAGTCGGCTATCAATCGGAAGGAAATTCCTTGTGCACCAAACTCAGGAATCTGTTGTGCGAGTTATGGCGGTCGCTGATAAAGGAAACTGCTTGGCGGGGCGGATAATCTGCCGCCGACGCCCAATGGCCCGCCAGCAACCCGGCCAACGCCGGCATCCGGCGCGAATTCACACTCTCGCCCGACAAGGCGATGAAATGATGCCGCTATGATTATTCCGCACTCAACATTCCGCATTTCGAATTTGAATGGTCCGCCGCGCGTTCAAGATTCCCGCGAACAAGCCCATTGCCAATTGAGGTTCTTTCAAAACCCAACCGGACGCCGCGTGAGGGCACGCGGCCTACAGGAATCCCGGCCAAGATCGCATTTGTAGGCCCGCTGCCCCCTTCGGGCTGTATGCCGCCGGGGCAGGAAGTCTCAGCGGGCGGGGGTTTTGAAAGAGCGACACAATTGCCGCAGTCAATTCGTCCGCCCCCCCGCCCCGATGCAACCCACGGCTTCAAGTGTTCGGATTGTTGAACACATCGGCCACGTTGCATTTGAGCCGTTTCAAGAGGCGTTCCAGAGTTGTGAGCGTAACATTTTGCTCGCCCATTTCCATCCGATGCAGCGACGAGGATGAAATCCCGATCTTGCGAGCGAAAGCAGGCAAGGTCATCTCCCCGCGCCGTTTCCGCAGGAATTGACCGAGTTGCTTTTGCAAGGACACTGCCATGGCGGCAAGAGTGCGCCGCCAGCGTTCCCACATATGGGAAATGTTAGCTGAAAATGCGTTGACAGGTAATGCCGCCGTGGGTACAAACGATCGTGTTCGACCAGCCCCTTTTCACTCCGTTCGCTCAGGCAGACCAAGGGGGCCAGAAGGAACCGCTATGAAAAGAACGAATGGTTATTCTGTCGGAGTGAAATCAGCGGCGCTAAAAATTCAAACATTGGCGGCCAAGTTGGTCACAAATAACCCAACGCAATTAGGCAGCGTATGAAGATTAAACAAAAATCGTTCTTCGTCCTGTTTCTCAGTTCTCTCCTGCTCAGCCAAAGCCGTGTTTCAGCGGGCAGTTTGTTTTTTTCAAGCGGAACAGATTACCCCATTGCTGATGGAACGGGCATTTACGTGGGTAGCCCAATCACCGTTTCGGGCGCACCCAGTGGCGCAACCGTGACTCGCATCGACTGGTTTATGAGCATTCATCACAACGATGGAAGGGATGTTGATGTGGATCTGAACGACCACACGCGGACAGCTGCGTTAAAAGCTAACCTCTGGACAGGTACGTTTCTCAGTGGAGGAACGGATTCGGGGGTAAATCCGGTCCGACAAGGAACGCTCACATCGGGTTCGCTGATTGGACTCCCGGTGAACCAAACTTGGTATCTCTCTGCTGCTGACGTCGCTGCCGGTGATGCTGGGTATATTGACGCTTGGAACCTGACTGTTTACTGGGCTGATACAGAAACCATCACGCCGGTTGCCACTTTAACGGGTGAGCCCAATCCGGGTCAGAACACCTCTTACTCCTACACGGTAAACGCGTTCACTTCGAGTCTCGGGCACACGCTTGAATACAGTTTCAACTGGGGAGATGGGACGGCGGCATCGGCCTATTCAACCTCACGCACCGCTTCCCATTCTTGGTCCT
>CAYHFK010000060.1:12252-18249 GCA_964355895.1 uncultured Bifidobacterium sp.
GACGCACACAGCAGTGACCGCCAACAATTCACCGGGCAACTATGTCATCGTTCAACCGCCAGCGGAAACCATCACGACGGTTGCCGTTTTGACGGGTGATCCCAATCCGGGTCAGAACACCTCTTACTCCTACACGGTAAACGCATTCAGTTCCAGCCTCGGACACACGCTTGAATACAGTTTCAACTGGGGCGACGGGACGGCGGCATCGGCCTATTCAACCTCACGCACCGCTTCCCATTCTTGGTCCTCCACCGGACAGAAATGGATTGTTGTCACCGCTCGTTGCCAGACGCACACAGCAGTGACCGCCAACAATTCACCGGGCAACTATGTCATCGTTCAAGGCGGTGATGACCACGGCGACAGCATTGCAACTGCGACAAGTGTTGGAACGACTTCCACGACCAGCGGACGCATCAACACCGCTGGGGACAACGATTACTTCCGCGTGCAAGTGGGCAGTTCGGGGCGGCTGACGGTTTACACGGCTGGCAGCACCGACACATTCGGCTATTTGCTCGACAGCAACGGAAACACTCTCGATAGCAAGGACGATGTCATTGGATTAAACTTCCAGATCGAGCGCGACGTGAGTCCCGGCACTTATTACGTCCGCGTGCGGCATTACAGTTCGACCGCAACTGGTGATTATGTTCTTGAAGTGCGCTTCACCGGCGCTCTCACGGACGATCACGGGAACAGTACGGGGGCAGCGACCAGCGTTGGGATCAACTCAACAACAGGCGGTGTAATCAACTATGCCGGGGACAACGATTACTTCCGCGTGACCGTGAGTGAAGCAGGACATCTGACGGTTAACACCACGGGCAGTACCGATACCTACGGCTACTTGCTCGACGGCAGTGGGAACACCATCACGAGTCATGACGGCGAAACCAATTTCCGCATTGAGCGCGATGTGACAGCCGGCACGTACTATGTCCGGGTGCGGCATTACAGCACCACGGCAACAACTGGAAACTACCAACTCGTACTCTCATTCACGGCCATTGGCAGCGAAACTCATGTGGTCTTGCTTTTGCACGGGATGAACAGCGATGAAACAACTTGGGATGTCTTCGCGCAGTCTCGACGAGCGAATTACGGGATAATTTTCAACGGAAATCCAGAGGGTACTGGACCTTCCGGTTCTGCAAGCCAACCGACGCCTGATGCTCGCGGAGTTTACTACTACGCTGTTCGCTTTGGCAGTAAGGACTGGCTTGGTCTATATCGGGCAATGGATGAAGAAACAGGAATCGAAAATGTTGCGGCGGCGGGGGCCAGTCGTGGCGATTATTCTAGCTTTTCGCAGCTTGGAGATGAGGTTCGTTACGCGGTTTCAAGAATTCAAGCTCTCCATACCAACCCTCGTATCGTGATTATTGCTCACAGCCGTGGTGGAGTGGCTGCCCGAACGTTCCTGCAAGAAAACAATGTGGAACGTGCATCTATTGTGGGGTTGCTGACACTCGGAACACCTCATGCCGGCAGTCGGCTCGCCCGTATTTACACTTACCTGCAAAGTAATCCTAAAAACTCCCATCGTGCAGATGACGACTGGAAAGTTGCTGAAAGGATTTGGAACAATGGTCTCACAGAGCACTTGGACCTGCGTCGTCCGACAATTAAATTCCTTGCCGACGATTCTGCCCAAATCGATGCCCTTAATGCAAACGTATCTTCTTTGCCGCAGTCAATAACTATTGGGTTAGTTGAGTTTCAGGGCATGAGGCTTGGAATACTTCATAATTATTATGATGCTTTCAATTTTAATGGTGGAGCAGATAACGTTTTATTTGGCGCTTTTAGCCTCACTGCACGAAACTTCATTTTGGATGGACAGTCGATTGGGGACTTTTACGGTGACGGGATCGTTCATATTGTTAGCCAGAGGTTGTACTCCATTCCCGATTATCCGAACGGCGCTGTTCCAAACAACAGGCGGCGACCCGTTCCGGGCGTAATCCATATTGAGGAAACACAACGGACCGACGACACGTTTATGGTCCTGACAAATATTGCTACTTGGTGGAATAATTGAAAACGAAGCTTGCCATTTTGGTTGCAGCAATTGTGGTCCTTTTGCTCTTTTGGTTGAGGAATCTGAACGTCACTGAATCACCGCTGAATGTCCAACAGAGTTCCACGAACTCGGACAATTCGACTTCAAACATAACTTCGGAGATTTCCCGGCTCGGGGAGGCACGAATTTCACGGGCACCCACTGTTCCATCGTTTGATTTTGATACACCGCTCAACACAGAAGACGAGAAGCAGGCATTTTCGGACGAAGCGAAAAGGCGAACTGCTTCGGAACTGCTTTCCGCGTGGAAGGAACAATTGGGCAAAACAAATTCTGCGCATTTGGACTTTGTTGAGATCGCGCTGGCGAACAAGATCAAAGACAATCCCGACAGCGATGAAGCTAAAGAAATCTATCGCTTCGCCGCTAATGCTTTCGATGGCGGCGCATTGGGCGAAGCGGGAATGATGCGGCTCGTAAAGTGGCTTGGACAAGGCGGTGGTGCTTCCGTTGTTCAATTGTTTCTTAGCTGGTTTGACCAATCGGGCAACAAAGAAGTTCGACGGGAAATCCTCTCCCAACTTACTTCCACCGCCGGTCGGGCTTCTTATAGCCAGAACGCGGAATCTGTTTCCCGTATTCTGGAAACACGTTGGCATGAGGCCGCTATGCCCGGTGATCTCGACTCTGGATTGCTCCCTGTTCTCGGCGGAGCCATTGCAAAAACAGGTAATCCCGGAGGTGTCGCAATCTTGTTGAACGAAGTCACGCGTGGTGGGGTGACGCGACAGCAGTTTGAGTCAGAATCAGGCGTAAAGGCACGCCTTGCTTTGCAATCGCTCTCCCAAGTGCGCTCCGAAGCAAGCGTGGACGTGCTCGCTCTGGGTATGCAACAGGGGTCGCCCGACAGCATGAGCTTACTTGCGTCAGGAGAGGCATTGGCAAGTATCAGCAAACCAGCCACCACGAAGGTTCTCGTTGACTGGGCACGGCAAGCCGATGATGCCTGCGCGCCACTGGCAGAAGAATGGCTTTCGCGGTTAAGGGACTATGATTCTCGCAAGGTAGTTCGCTACCTGTTTATCGAGAGCGTGTCATTTCGCAGTGAGCAGGTCAAGCAAGCCGTCGCTGCGGCAATCAAAAGCTACGATTGAAGGGAAAATGTTTATGAAGGTTAAACTGACGAGTGGCGTGCTGCTCGCAATAGGACTTCTCACAAGTCAGTTGCTGGAAGCGGCGGCGACCCAATGGATAACAGTGTCGCCTGGATTGCCGGAACAACTGAGGGCGGTCGCCTTTGGCAACAACCTTTTCGTAGCTGGTGGCCAAAACGGAAAATACCTATTTTCATCCGACGGCCAGAATTGGTCAGACGGCACTTCGCCAACGAATCTCACCGTTAATGGCATGGCGTTCGGTTTGAATCAATTCGTCGCCGTCGGGACAAACGGGATGATCGCAAATTCGGAGGACGGCCAAATCTGGAAACTCGTTTCGGGGCCAGTTGTTACCAATTTGAATTCGGTTCTGTTTGATGGAACCCAGTTCGTCGCCGCAGGTGACGGCGGGATACTTTTAGGTTCGGTGGACGGGCAAAGTTGGCAGAGCAACGGGATCACCGGAGCAAATGGCTTTTCGGCAATCGCCATAGGCGTACTGGAAGGAATTCCAAAGTATATCACGGTCGGACGTGATGGCTCCATTTACAGCGCGGACGATTTCAAGAACTTGCTGCTTAGGACGACTTTGGGGGCCGCACTTAATGGTGTCACCATCGGCGGGGCCAAGGCGGTTGCCGTTGGTGATTCAGGAAAGACAGCGTTTAGCAGCAACGGCAAGGACTGGCAAACGGTGGATATAACTCCCGCAGTCAATTTCAACGGCGGCTTCTTCGATAGCGGGTTGTTTTATGCGCTGGGCGGTAACGGAACAATCACCACTTCGCCAGATGGCCAGACATGGCAAGCCGAACAAAGCAACACTACTGCGGAATTGCGCGCCGGTGTTCAAGGCGCGGGAAAACTTGTTGCGGTTGGAAATGCTTGCACCATTCTGTTGAAGTATCTGGACAGCGATCCCCCAAGCTTCGCCGTCACAAATTTTACTGACTTGCAGATCGTCACCAATTCACTTGTGACCATTCGCGGAAATGCGACGGATGCTGGCCACGGTGGAAACGGTGTGGCTGTCCTCTTGACTGGCGCTTTTGGGATACTTGGTAACGCGGATGGAAATGGAGTCGCCGCATGGCGAATAACAGCCCCATTGGCGAACGGAACGAACAAGTTTGAATTTGTCGCGCAGGACAATGCCGGGAATTTGAGAACGAATGTGCTGCGTCTGATCCTCGTCAGTGCCCCATCGGTTACTTGGGCGATACCGGGGGACATCGTGTACGGGACTTCTCTTGCCGCTGCCCAACTGAACGCGACCGCTACTTTCTCAGGAACCAACGTCGCCGGAACAAATGTGTATTCTCCCGCGCTTGGGACGGTTCTCGGTGCTGGGAATGTCCAAACTCTCTCCGTTACTTTTACGCCAACGGATACGACGCATTTTCTGCCGACGACGGCCACAGTGAGCATAAACGTATTGAAAGCCCCGCTGGCAGTGACGGCCAACGGCGCCAACCGGAGTTACGGCAGCGCCAACCCCGGCTTCAGCGCGACGAGCAGCGGCTTCGTGAACGGCGACACGGCGGCGGTGGTAAGCGGCACACCCAGCTTCACCACGACGGCCACGGCCAGCAGCCCGGTGGGCAATTACGACATCATCCCGGCTTTGGGGACACTGAGCGCGGCCAATTACCAGTTCACCAGCTTCATCAACGGCACGCTGGCGATAAGTCCGACGGCGCTCACCATCACGGCCAACAACCGGAGCAAGACCTACGGGCAGGCGGTGACCTTTGCGGGGACCGAATTTACGTCGAGCGGGTTGGCGAACTCGGAGACGGTGGATTCGGTGACGCTGGCGAGTAGTGGCGCGGGGGCGGCGGCGGGGGTGAGCGGTTCACCTTTTAACATCGTGCCCAGCGCGGCGGCGGGCGGGACTTTCAACTCCGCCAACTACACGATCAGCTACCAGAACGGCACGCTGACGGTGAGTCCAGCGGCGCTCACGATTACGGCGGACAACCGGAGCAAGGTGTATGGGGAGGCAGTGGCCTTTGCGGGGACCGAATTTACGACCAGCGGATTGGCGAACTCTGAGGCGGTCGGTTCGGTGACGTTGACCAGCAGTGGCGCGGCAGCGGCGGCGGGGCTGAGCGGTTCACCTTTTAGCATCGTGCCCAGCGCGGCGGCGGGCGGGACTTTCAACTCCGCCAACTACACGATCAGCTACCAGAACGGCACGCTGACGGTGAGTCCAGCGGCGCTCACGATTACGGCGGACAACCGGAGCAAGGTGTATGGGGAGGCAGTGGCCTTTGCGGGGACCGAATTTACGACCAGCGGATTGGCGAACTCTGAGGCGGTCGGTTCGGTGACGTTGACCAGCAGTGGCGCGGCAGCGACAGCAGCCGTTGGCAGCTATAATATCGTGCCCAGCGCGGCGACGGGCGGGATGTTCAACCCGGCCAACTACACGATCAGCTATCAGAACGGGACGCTGTTGGTAAGTCCGGAGGTCGTCACGCCGCCACAACTGACTGGCATGGCGTTGAGCAATGGCGTGTTCCGTTTTGTTTTGAACGGCCCGGTGGGCAGCAGCTACGTCATTCAGTTGTCGTCGAACACGGTTAACTGGCTGTCGCTCGCAACCAATACCATTCCCGCCAGCGGCTGGTTGCTCATCACGGATCCGATCGTGACGAATCAGCCCCGTCGGTTTTATCGCGCCGTGCTGCTGACAGCATCTGAACCGATTAGCTTTTCCGCCACATCGGGCGTGATAACGTCTCCCTTCGTCATCACCAATGGCTATATTTACCAACCAGTCGAAACCAGTCTCGCCAATAGCGGTCG
>CAYHFK010000061.1:0-1156 GCA_964355895.1 uncultured Bifidobacterium sp.
CGTGCAACCGCCGGGCCAATCCGATTTCGTCCTGCAACATCTTTTCCATCGCGGTGCGCTGCGGCGCGGCTTCTTCCGAGGTCTTCGCCGCTGCCACAGCCCGCCGCGCCAACACAAAACGCGCCTGATTGGCCGAACTGCGGAAGTGAATGGCGGCCGCCTCGGCCACGCCACATTCTTCGGCCAAGGCCCGACGCCGCCCCGGCGTTGCCCCCTGCCCTTGCGCCAAGGCGGTCTTGAGTTCAGTTAGGGCGCGATCGAATCCGTCGGCGACTTTCTCGAACTGCTGCACGAAAATCTCCGGCGGATAGATGGCGCGCCAGCCCTCAAGGTCGTCATACGGAAAGCCCACCATCGTGGCGGCATAGCCGGTGGGTTCAGCCCAGAGCAGGTTCGCCGGACCAAGTTGTTGCGGGCCGGAATAGACCAAACCGCCGTGATACGGAAACTCGCGAAACGCCGCGCTGAATCCACGCCACGCCTTCACCACCTCCGGCCCGAGCGATTTACCGAAGCGCCGCTCCGCCACGCGCTGCATGGCTTCGTCCGCAGAATTACCCGCGAGTACTTCCGACACGACTTCCAGATTCGGCGACGGATAACCGCCCAACGTCCAGCCCAGCATCAGACCGTCAATGTTCGCGCCGCGAAGATTTTCCGCATGGCGGGCAACGTTTTCGACGGCGGGAATGTAGGGCACGGCGGAAAGTTCCCAGGTACACCCGGCCTGGATTTTGGCGATGGTCTTCAGGCCGCGCTCCCGCGCCATCTTCCAGTGGCGCAGGGCGCGCGGACCGGGGCCGATGGAGGAGATCGAGTATTCGCCCACCTCGGACTTCACGCCACCGCGTTCGATCGGCAGACTCCATTCGCTCACGCTTTGCAATGCGACTTCCGCCGGCAACTGACGAATCACGTCACCCGCCCACGCGTCGTTCCAGCCCCAGTCCCACGCGATGAGTAGCGCCGTCGTGCCGGCTTTGCGAATGCCGTCAACGAACAGCCGGTTCGTCTCCGCGATCACGTCCGCCGGCGGGCGTTTTCCACAGCGCGGGCAGCCCGCGCCGCCGCCATGCGACCAGCAGTTGGTGAGATTTTCCGAGGCGGTGATGCTGAAAAAACCACCGAGCTCCGGCACCGCGCGGCAAATCGTCGC
>CAYHFK010000061.1:1256-18115 GCA_964355895.1 uncultured Bifidobacterium sp.
AGGCCGTCGGGATACGGGTCGGCGTGTTTCTCCAGCAACGGATCGCCGTAAAGCGCGAAGTAGGAATAGCAAAACTTCAGATCCGCGGCGCCGATGGATTTGCCGGGCGCAGCAGACGGCTTGGCGGAAAGCTTTGCCACGAAACCAAAGAGCGGCTCCTCGGCTCCGCTCGCACCCGCCGGAAATTCCTCGTGCATGATGCGAGCGATCTCGCGCTCGCGTTGCAACGATTTCTCGTCCGGCGGTTGAAAGCGCAGCGGTTCGCACTGCGGCTTGAGGCTGCCGAGCTTGATGAACAGGAAATCATCCTCGCGTAGCGTGAAGGCAAGTTGTTCCGGCGTCCAGTCGAGCAGTTCGAGCAGTTGTTCGTACGGGAGCAGATGCCAGTTGCGCTTGATGACGGTGAGGTAGGAACGCGCCTGCTGATCGCGGGTAATGCGCGGCGGATCGCCCAGCCCCATTGCGCGGCCCAAGCGGACGATGTCCGCCGGTTTGGCACCGACCACCTGCGCCATGCGCTCGGGCGTCACCAATGGCCAGTTGCGCCACACGAAGGCATGGAGGCGACTCGGAAAATGCGGAAACGGAACCGGCTTGGGTGCCGCGCCCTTGGGCAGATCGGCAACCGCCATAATAGGCGATTTCGCGTCACCTTTCGCCAGCGCCGGCCATCCAAATCCTCCCAGCGCGAGCCCGCCGGCCGCCGCCGAACTGGTCTTGAGAAAAGTACGTCGGGAAAAATCGTTCGACAGAAGTTTCATGGCAGCTTGTTCGGCTCTCGATTTCTGCTTCAATGTTTTGCCTGTTGATGCGGCCCTTTCAATCAAACTTGCTCCACGCCAGCACCGAGGCCCGCAATTCCAGCCGGCGGGGCGCATTCATTTTCAGCACCCGCAGAGTCGTTCGCCCCACTGAGGTCAATCCCACCAACTCAATGCCGCGCCAGGCAAAATGCCCGGCCCAAGGCTCCTGACGAGGATTAAATAGACGCACGACCTGAAGCGATTCAGGATCAATGCCGGTCAGGTTGGTCCCTTTGTGCAGATTGCAATGGAAGCAGGCCAGGGCCAGGTTCGTTTCGTCGTCCCGACCGCCATGCTGGCGCGGGATAATGTGCTCGATGTGAAAACGACTGGCGGGTTGGTGCTCTTGCCGCAGGTGACAATACTCACAGCGGTGGCCGGCTCGCTCCCGCACCTGTTGCCGCAGTCGAACGTCCATCAGACCGCCCGGCTTTGGTTCAGCCACGCCCGGGCCTTCGATTGCAGGATGGCGACCAGATCGCAGGCGGAAACCCAGACCTCGTATTCGGCACGCTCTTCGGGGGTAAGCTCACCGCTGGTGTTGCGGGCCGCCAACTCCTCCAGGCGAGCTTGGGCGGCGTCATCCATCCGGAACGCGGCCAGCACGCGCGCCGCTTCCGCAGTCAGGTTGCGGCTCAAGGGATCCAGCACCCGTTCCATTACATTGCTTCCCGCAGTTTGCATCACGCTTGAACTATACTCCGTGCCGCTGGACTGGCGAACACTTTTTCGAACGAAACCAAATGAGAGACGCCGACGCCAACGACCCGTGCCATGCGCTCACGCAAAACCAACGGCCAGTTGCGCCACACGAGGGCATGGAGACGACTCGGAAAATGCGGAAACGAAACTGGCTTGGGCGCGGTGCCCTTGGGCAGATCGGCAACCGCCATGGCGGACGCTTTGCCGCCAACTTCCGCCAGCGCCGGCCAGGCGAATCCTCCCAGCGCCAGTCCTCCGGCTGCCGCCGAACCGGCTTTAAAAAACGTGCGTCTGGAATGATTGATTGTCAGAACCTTCATGCGGTGCATGAAGTAATGATGTCTGAATCAAGTGCTCAGGAAAGGAGGAAATGAATTACGGGCGGGCGAGAATCTCGCACGCCGTAGGCATGGTGTTGCCATACCCAGACACGACGCAGCGGCAAATGTCCCGCATTCCCTACCCGCAACCAAGTTCCCGCTTGTCCTACGGTCCCACTCTTTGCAAACGATAATATCGGTGCTCGTTCGTCAGCGCCTGCGGGTCGAGGAACGGCACCACGCCATACTGATTGGTGATGATGCCCAACGAGGTCCACGCCGCGAAGGGAGAGGTGACTTCGGTTGCGTATTTCACGCTGAACTGGTCGCCGACCACACCAGCACCGAGCAGTTTGAACCCGCCCACGCGCTGGAATTCATCCATCCCGCCACCTTCGCCGCCAAGATTGATGAGGGGCTGTGCCAGCGGCCAGGTGCCCGACAGCGGCGTCAGTGGTCCCGGGGTGACCGAGTCAAACTGCGCCGTGGCCATCGCCTGGTTCTTGTGCGCGGTCACAGCCAAACCCGCCTCAAGGTTTGTGGGCATGTTCACCAGCGTCGTCCACCAGATGAGTGACCAGTCCAGTCCATTCGTCGAGGCATGTCCCACAAACGTATCACCCATGCGTGCCAGTCGCAGCCAGGTCCAGTTCGTGCCACTAACCGCCGTCTCCACGCTGTAATCGTTCTCCACCAACCGACGCCGAAGGCTCACGTGGCGGGTGTCATTCAACGGAAGGAAAACATGCCGTGCCCCGCTGTTCGTGCCGTCGCGCATCATCACCCCCGCCTCAGAGTTCGGGTCCGCGGGCACCAATCCCAACACCCGCGCCACAATCTGGCCGTCGCCATCCAGCGGCTTGTGGACAAAGAAGAAATCGTCTTTCGTACCTTCGATGTCTTCTCCGGAACCGTTCACGGTGAAGACGCCATTATTGACGGTGTAGTTGCCGTCGCCCGTGGCGCCCACGGTGTTGGTGCGCCAATCCGGCAGGACCGCTAGTGTGAGATCACCGCTGACCACTCCGCCAGCCAGGTTGCTCACGGCCACACTGTAATTCCCTGCCTGGCCAGTTTGCACATTGGTCAAGGTGTAACAGGCCAGCGTCGCGCCAAGCAGGGCGGCTCCATTGCGTCGCCATTGGTAAATCAGCGGCTCGCTGCCCGTCGCGGTTACGCAGAATGTTACGTTCGTTCCCTCTGAAACTGGACTGGACGGCTGCATCGTGAAGCCTGTGAGGCTGACCGGGACCAACACCGTCAGAACCGCCGGTGGCTGACTGGTGACGGAACCGGACGAGTTCGCCACGATCACGTCGTAATTGCCGGCTTGATTGGTCTGAACATTGACCAGGCTCAAAAGCTGGTTCGTTTCATTGTTCAGATTCGCACCGCCAAAGCGCCATTGGTAACTGAACGGCGCGGTTCCACTGACGGTGACATTGAAGATTGCGTTCGAACTGGCGATGACAGTTTGACTCGTGGGCGGTTGCGTAACGATGGGTGGTGCGACGTAATTCAGGGCAGTTACATCGTCCACATACCACCCGGTACTTTCATCCGCATTGAATGGATCGGCATCGTGGCTACAAAGTGGAAAGCAATCTGGACTGGTTGCGTTTCGAACGATGACAGGTCAATGAAGGGATAACTCCAACCCCCACTCGTGCTTGAATAGGTCGCCAGCACAGTCCACGAATTCGAACTCACTGGCTTGATTTCCACCGTTCCTTGGTCACCGCTGGAGAAACTATGCCAATGTCGGAAACGCACCGCCGGTGAAGCAGCGGCTACAGGCACTGTGAAGACGGGGCTAACTAAGCGAGAGTTCACGGTCGCCGCGTAGCTGCCTCCCAGAACGGTTGCTGCGCAATTCGATCCTGAATACGCCGAGCCGGGACCAGAAGTCGGCCTGCCAACTTGCCAAGTTCCGCGTTCGGCTGACCAATCGCCCAGACCCAGCTCAAAACCTTCAGGACTGTCAAATACCGGAGTTCCCGTCACCAATGCCACATCATCCACGTACCACCCGGTACTTTCATCCGCATTGAATGGATCGGCATCCGTCGCCACGAAGTGAAAGGCCACCTGCACCGTCTTACCCGCATACGCGCTGAGGTCGAGCGACGGCCGGGTCCACGCACCGCTGCCCGTGATGGTGTAGCTGGACGAAATGGCTGACCATGTGTTTGATCCCACCACCTTGATTTCTACCGTTCCTTGATCTCCGGATGAAAAACTATACCAATGCCCAAATCGTAAACGCGGGCTGCTGGCAGCCGAAGCAACGACAAATGGCGGGCTGACCAAGCGCGAATCCACAGAAGCCGCATAGTTACCAGCGAGGACCGTCGCGGCACAGTTTGTTCCCGTGTAGGCGGCTCCTGGTCCAGAAGTCGGCCTGCCAACTTGCCAAGTTCCGCGTTCGGCTGACCAATCGCCCAGACCCAGCTCAAAACCTTCAGGACTGTCAAATACCGGAGTTCCCGTCACCAATGCCACATCATCCACGTACCACCCGGTACTTTCATCCGCATTGAATGGATCGGCATCCGTCGCCACGAAGTGAAAGGCCACCTGCACCGTCTTACCCGCATACGCGCTGAGGTCGAGCGACGGCCGGGTCCACGCACCGCTGCCCGTGATGGTGTAGCTGGACGAAATGGCTGACCATGTGTTTGATCCCACCACCTTGATTTCTACCGTTCCTTGATCTCCGGATGAAAAACTATACCAATGCCCAAATCGTAAACGCGGATTCTGATCGACTGCTGGTATTGTGAAGGAAGCGATTCGAATTAAACGCGTATTGGCAGTGGCCAGATAGTTCCCCGTCAACCCAGTTGTTGCACAGTTTGTGCCCGAAAAAGCGCGTCTTCCTGCGGCGTTGAGCGGTGGCCCAACCGTCGGCGACCCCATCTGCCAAAGGCCTTGGTCCGCAAACCAACGATTGTCTCCAAGGCCATCGTCGAAATTATCAGACCAGATTACCGTTTCAGCGCGCGCGGCAAGACATGCCAGCATCAGCGCGAGCAGCGCCAGCCAAAGGCCGGAGAGGGTTTGAGCTTTTGTGAGTTGAGTTTTCATTTTTGGATTGGTTTTCATGGTTTTCGTTCTAGCTTAGGTTTGACACAAAGCAGGGTGTGAAAATCTTTTTGGAAATGCTACAGCACCACGATTTCCACCACGGCGCGATGGCCGAGTTGCAGAGCATGGTTGGCAGCCCTTCACAAAAACAATCTCCCATCAGTTCTTAAGGTATTTGATTTCGACTTCCTTGCCCGGGAATGAGAAAAGCCCTCCATGTTCGACCTGAAAGATCACGCGATCTGCGGCTTCCTCCAGAACATTGCCGCGCAGTCCCACCTTACCCACCGGGATGCCGAAATCGGCGCGACCGTGGACCAGCTTGGCCTTCAACTGTGCAGGCCGGCCGGGAATGGCCGATGTGCCACCCATCAATTCCAGCGCGTGCTTCAACAGCTTGGTGCTCTCCTCAACACCCTCGGCGACGGCGCGGCGATAGGCCGCTCCGCGATTGGCCGTCCAAAGCGCCAGCGCCTTGTTGCCTTCTTCGGTGCCGATTTCCTTCGAGTAGTAGCTGACCATCACCATGGCCGCAGGACGCCGGGGCTTGTCGGGGAGGTAGAAGTCCAGGCCTGTCGTCACTTTGAGCACACGGCAGTCCGGGGTAACCCGGTAGGAGGTGCCGATGTTCATCGCCGAATGGCCGGCCACCATTGGGGCTTTCATCGGCGACATGTTGGTCGCCTTCAGGTCGAAGGATTGCAACTGCAGCCATGCACTCTCTGCGACGGCATTGGTGATCGCCTGCCAATAGGTGGAACGGAAGTCGAGATCGTTCACCTCTGCGCGCAGTTTCTTGGCGCGGCCTTCGGCGCTCGCTGACATCGACGCGTTGACGCCCGCGTCCACGATCGCCCCGATCAACCCCAGTCCGGCGCCGTAGCCGGACATCATGAACTCAAACTCGACTTCCTTCTGGGGAATCGAGCAATGCACAGTGGTCTGATTGACCTTCGCGCGCGCTTCCGGCGGCAGCACCGTGGGAATCGTCCCGCAGCCGGTAACCAGAACGGCACAAACGGCAACAAAGGACAGACTGAGGGATTCCTTCATGTTTGTTGTCAGTTTAGTTTCCCGGGGTCCGGCCCAGGCTTTGAATTCGGAAGAATTGTTTGTTGAGAGCATTGGAGTTGGTCGCGACGATCAAGGACGTGGGTTTATCCACTCCCAGAACCTTGCCATTGGTCAAATTCAGCCAGTTGTTTGTACCAACCGACACGAAGTTTGTAACGTATTGAATCTGGTATTCAGACCGGGGAAGCGCACCCCAACTCACTTGGATGATGTTGTTCGATTTCGATATGGAGGCCTGAACTGGAAGCTTGGGCACGACATCCAGCCAATTGGCGGCATCCGGCCCGCCATACGCACCTTGGTCAGGGAAACTGGTGCCAAGCGAGGGCGGAAAACACATGTCTGTGAACGCCCAATCCGGCGTGCCGGCATCTATGCACGGCGAGTTCGTGGCAAAATGAAAGTCATTCGTGGCGACGAACTGTGGGTCTTGGAAAGTGTTGTACAGTAGGTCGCAGGAAGTGCCATTGCGGTTTGCGATAATCGGCAGGCCATACGTTCCGGGGTATCCGGTGAAATTCTTCCCGTTAGCAAAGAAATCGTTATAGCTCACGTTGGCTGAGGCCGACCCGGAGCGAACAACCGCATTTGAGCATCCAATGAAAATGCAACTTTGCACTTTTGCATCCCAAGAATCTCCCGACCAAGGTTCTCCCGAGTCAACCCCGGTTCGGCAGTTGAAAAGCGTATTGTTGAGGAATACCGGTTGTGAGCTGCCGCCGCTTTCATTGACCATGCGAAACGCAATTCCAGTCACATTCTTGAAGATATTTCCAATAATCTTCGGATTAGCGTAACCAAAACTCTGCCCGAAACTGTCTTGAAAAATCCGAATTACGCAGGCGTTGCTCATGCTCTCGAAAACACAGTTCTTGATAATTGGATCTAGCGTGGCAATTCCGCCAAAGGTAATTCCCTGACTTTCCCCGTAAATCGCCCCTGAGATGCAATTGCTAAACGTGCAGTTCATTATTTCACTGTTCATGGCTGCGTTTCCACCGTAAACGCCCATGGAGATTGCTGTTCGAGCATTCCTGAAGTCACAGTATTTAAAGCGATTGGTTCCAGACTCATGAATCAAAAATATGTTGCTCCAGTATTGTGAGCTAATGGGAGCTTGGAAGGTGATCCTTTGGCTCGGCGTGCCCACGGCTTGAATCAATCCATTAGCGGTGATGGAATGATTTTCACCGATCCAAACGATCACACCGGGTTGAATCGTCAGTGTTTGACCGGATGGGACAGTGCAGTTGTCTGTAGCGACGTATGGATTCCCTGCCGGTGTCCATGTTCCAGAGATGTTGCCAGAAACGAGTGTTTGGGCGCGGACGGCATGACATGCCAGCAACGGGGCGAGCAGCGCCAGCCAAAGGCCGGAGACGATTTGAGTTTTTGTGAATTGAGTTTTCATTTTCGGGTTGGTTTTCATGATTCAGCTGAAAGTTAGTTCTGAATGTGGTTTCCGTCTGGAGGTGACATACAATGTGAGACAGTGCATTGCGCCACAAAAGTAATCGCTACTTGCGCAGGTAAGTTTCCACCGCTGAATCCGTCAGCAGCTTTTTGACGGCATCGGCCACCGCTCCGTCCACCGCTGAGAGTGGAGCCATTGAGGAGTCGTCACCCTCGAACGTACTGTTGAGTCCCTCCGGCGTCGTTGCCGTGAGCACGATTTTGCATTTGCTCACACCGACCACGGGGATTGCTTTGACCTCGGCTTTCGTCATGGTGATGGTCAAGACCTTTGGAGCGCCCGCAGTGATCTTGGCTCCGCGCGCGGAGAGATTGGCCCTGACAGCTTCCACCGTGGCAGTCGTCCACTCAGACAGATTTCCCATCACCTTTCCCATGCCAACCGAGCCAATCGCCTCTTCCGTCGCGTTGGCCGCTCCCGCCTTCAACTCGATAGGTTGAGCGCCATGCAAATCGGACATGTTTTTTGAGGAGGAGGCAACTTTAGGAACATGCCTGATAGGCACCGCTCCACAGCCCACGATCAGAATCATAGTGCCCACCAGCAAAATGACACGCGATGCGAGAGTGATTCTGCCAGGGTTACTGGATAGTGCGGTCATAGACTTTTCATCTGTGCCAAGCGTTTGTGCGGCATTCATTCGTTTCCTTTCTGCACGGGATCTGTTTGTGTTTGTTGACTTGGGTATTTGGGTACCGGATCGAACAGCGCAGCGGTATCCGTCAATTTGCGCAATTCTTAGGGTGTCTGGGGTCAAAGAACGCAACAACTGCGTCGTTTGACGCATATCCCTGCAAAACGTCGTGGGTAGGGCGCGTCACTCCGTGCGCGCCGACGTCAGGCCATCCAAAAAACGGCGCGCACGGAGTGACGCGCCCTACCGTGATTTACACCGGTCGTTGGAGGAATCGGGCAATGGCGGCCGAGCGGGAGTGGACGTGGAGTTTCTCGTAGATGTTTCGCAGATGACTGCCGATGGTGCGTTCGCTGATGCCGAGCAGGTCGGCAATCTCCTTCGACTGCAATCCGCGCGCGACTTGCTCAAGAATCTCCGTTTCGCGCGGCGTGAGGCCATCGAGTTTTTGCCGGGAGCGGCCTTGCTGCTGGAATCGCTTCACGACAAGGCGCGCAATCTGGCTGGCCATGGGCGAACCGCCCGCGTGCGCTTCGGCGATGGCCTCAAGCAGCTTGGACGGCGAAACCGGTTTGATGAGGTAGCCAATCGCGCCGGCTTCCAGAGCCTCGAAGATTCGGGCGCTGTCGTCCTGGATCGTCAGGACGAGGATCGCCAGCTTGGGCCAGCGGGCCACGACGTCGGAAATGAGTTCGATTCCCTGGGTGTTCGGCAATTCGAGGTCCAAGAGCAGCACGTCCGGTTGCTCGACGGGCAAATGTTTGAGCGCGGCTTCGGCAGTGCGATACGATCCAGTGCAACGGAATCCCTGCGCGCCACCGATGAGCGCGGCGAGATGTTCGCGAAATGAATCGTCGTCCTCGACGGTGACAACTTTGATGTCAGTTCCCGGATGAATCATTTTCGATTTTGTTTCTCAGGTAATCACGGGGCCTCACGGTAACACCGCAATCGAGGTAGCGCAGACTGGCAGTCTGCTGTGTCGCGGATTGGCAATCCGCAGGGCTTCTGGATTGTGCGGGCGCTGCCGACTATCAGTCGGCGAAACAGCAGACTGCCAGTCTGCGCTACGGCTAAACTTCGAGGCAACTTTGCTTTCGTGTAGTTCGTGTGTTTCGTGGTTCACTGGGATTCGCTCAGTTTCATGGTGATTAAGATTTTCGTTCCCGCACCCGCGTGGCTCGCCAACTCGAATGTTCCGCCCAGGTTTTCGACCCGCCGCCTCATGCTGGGAAGCCCAAGTCCATCTCGCCGCACCAATGCGGAATCAAAGCCGCGTCCGTTGTCCTCGATCGCCAGATGCAAACTGTGGTCGCTGCCATTCGCCCGGATGCAAACCTCGGTTGCGGCTGAATGCTTGACGATATTGTTCAACGCTTCGCGCGCGACAAGCAACAGATTTCGCCGTTGATCGAGCGACAGCGCCCGTTGGGGCAGTTGCGGCGCGAGATCAAGTCGGCAACGAATCCGCGCGTCGCCGAGAAAATCTTCCGCCGTCTGGCAGAGACGCGACACGAGTCCTTCCACCGTGTCGTTGGCTGGGTTGGCGATCCAGATCATCTCCTTGAGGGTGCGCGCCGCCTCGCGCGAGGACTGTGAGAGTTTCTGCCGGTGCCCAGCGACCGTTGCAGAGCCCTCTTCCTCGGCGAGGTCGGCGAGCAGCGCCAGCCGGGTCAGGTCCGCGCCCAAACCATCATGCAGGTCTTTGGCGATGCGCGTCCGTTCATCGGTAATCGCCGACGATTGTTCCAACCGATGGAGTTTCCGCAACTCGCGAATGCACCAGCGCACGCCCGCGTAGCCGAGCAACAGGACCGCCGCCACCGCGCTGAGGCGAAACCACAGCGTCTGGAAAACGCGCGGAACGAGCCGGAACGAAACGGTGGCGGCGCGCTCGCTCCATACGCCACGGTGGTTGGCGGCGACAAGCTCAAAGGTGTAGTCCCCGGGGTGAAGATCCGTGAAAGTGACGTTGCGGCGCGAGCCGGCGTCCATCCAGACGTCACTCAAACCACGCAGTCGGTATTTGAAGCGCACTTTCTCCGGCGCGATGAAAGTGTTGGCGAGAAAGCGGAATTCAAGCACACGGGCGGTGCCGGGCGGGAAGCGTAGCGGCGGCAATTCATCAGAACGACGGACAGGCTTGTCCGCCGAGCGTGCAGGCGGGACACCGTCGCCACGATCTTTGACCGCCCGTTCCGCCGGGTCGCGGGAGAACATCATTTTGCCATCGGCGAGCACCTGTTCCACCGAGGGCAACGGCGGCACGGCGTCGTCAGCTACATGCGCGGGATCAATGATGGCCACGCCTTTGGGCGTGGGAAACCACAGGCGACCATCGCGCGTCTTGCAACCGGCCGGGTTGCTCTTTTGGCCGTTGGTCTCGACGCTCAACAACCCGTCCGTCTCATCGTAGCTCACGCAGCGCACCGACTTGAGGCGGCCGGCAGCCACGTCCTTGAAATCCTGTTTGCGTACCCAGCCCAGCCCGTGATCGTGGCTCAACCACAGCCGGCCAGAGTCGTCCTCCAGGATGCAGTTGATGCCATCGGCTGCCAGTCCCTCGCGCGTGGTGAAGGCCGTGATGCGCCCGTCCTTCAACCGGTTCAATCCGCCTTCCGTGCCGATCCACAACGCGCCGTCGGTGTCCTCGTGCAGTGCCCAGACAGAGTTGGCGGAGAGACCGTTGGTGGTGTTGAACGTGGTGAAGGTTCGGAGTCCCGGCTTCAGCCGGTCAGGCGCGTCCGCAGCATCGTTGCCAGTGTGGTTCGCCGAACCGCCTGAAGGCGGGACTCCGAACCGCTGCAAGCCGCCGCCCGCAGTGCCGATCCAGAGATTGCCCGCGCGGTCTTCGAGCAGGACGCGGACGTCAATATGCGCCAGGCCGTTGGTCGTGCTGTATTTCGAGTGAGCGCCCTCGTGCAGCCGGTTCAACCCGACGGCGGTCCCCACCCACAAATCCCCGTCGCGTGACGCCACGATCGTGCGGACTTTGCCCTCGAACCACTCGCCGGGAAACTCGTGCTTCGTGAACTTGCCGTCGCGAAACGCAAACAGCCCGTTCATCGTGCCGACCCACAGCGTGCCGTTGTTGTCCTCCGCCACCGAGCGGACTTCCTTGCGGGTCAACCCTTCGCGTTCGCCGAAGCTGGTGAACTTGCCGTCCTGGAAACGACTGAGGCCGCCGTCGGTGCCGATCCACACGCTGCCGTCGCGGCCCTCGCATAAGGCCCAGGTATTGTCGTGCGCCAGACCCTCGCGCGTGGTGGCCAGGGCGAGATGGCGCGGCTGCAAGCAGTAGAGGCCGCTGAATTCGGTGCCCGCCCAGAGGTTGCCCTCACGATCAACAAGCAGACTTCGGAAGGAGTCGTTGGTTTCCACCGGAACGACGGTATAGCGGGCAAACTCGCCATCACGAAAGCGGACCAGGCTGTGGTTCGTCGAAGGCGTCCAGATGCCCCCGAAGTGGTCGGGCGCCAGCGAGAGATTCGAGTTGGGGAAGGACATCTGGTCGGAGATCGTCTGCCAGGTTTCGTCGTTCAACTTCGTGAGCGTGCCCCGCGGCCCGAGTCGCGGTAACCAGGAAACTGCAAAGACATTTCCCATGCTGTCACCGCTGATTGCTTGATGCACGGGCTTGGTGTCCGTCCTGCGTGGGAAAACGGTCTCGATTTTGCCGGAGTGGAGCCTGTCGCGAAACAACGCACCGTCACCAGTCAAAACCCACAGGACGCCGGGCGGATCTTCCAACAGACCAATGACCGGTTGGAAGTCCCGCAGTGGCTCGATATCCCCCAGATCATGAAACCAACCGTCACAAAACCATGTGATCCCGGCCGATCCACCAATCCAAATGCCGCCCTCGGAGCGCGGAGTGAGACAAAAAACTCCTCCGCAAAGCGGCCCGCGCCGCGTCGGCTCGCTCACTCCGGCCCTGCGGTCGAGTTCATCGAAGGCTGTGAACTTCCCATCGCCGTGATGGAACAGTCGGCCATGGATATCCACCCACAAATCTCCATCATTATCCTCGCCAAGAACGAAGCAATCATCCGAAGTCATCTCCGGGGTGTTGACATGGTTGAAGACCGTGAAACGACCGTCCGCAAACCGCGCGAGTCCGTTCCGGGTGCCAATCCAGAGTGAGCCATCGGGGGTCTGATGAATGGCCTTGATCTGGTTATCGGGCAGACCGTGCTCCATCGTCCACCGCCGCACGCGGAATTCGGAGGGGTCGAGCTGCGTTTCAGCGCGGGAGGTTTGTCCCCAGCAGCATAAGGCCAGAACGGCCAACCCCGCGGCCAGATGCCGCGCCCGGGCCGAAAATCTTAAGGATAAGCCAGCCGCCACGCGCCAAGGATTAACCGAAGCAACCGGAGCGAGGCAAGCGGCAACCTCAGAGCAGCGCGACAGGAAGTCGCGGTCAGTGAAGGTAGCGTCGGGCGTCTCGCCTGACGTAGGGCGGCATCTTGCCGCCCGGAAAAACCGCCCGGACTTGCCCAACGCTCAGGAGAATCCGCAGTCGCCGGCTACGACCGCGCCGGTTCCGCCGGGCGGGACGCCCGGCTCTACGGCAGGCAGGATGCCCGCCGCTACGCCCGCTGCCGTGCCCGCCACTGCCAGCCGTACTCCCTTTCAGACAAACGCAGCAAAAGGTTGAACCCGTGACCGCAGAAGCAATCTCACCGGGGAACGATACTCCGCGAAGTTACTCCTTCAGCCTTCGTTCCAAAATTTCACCCACGATGGCGGGGTTCGCCTTGCCTTTGCTCAACTTCATCACCTGGCCTTTGAGGAAATTCAGCGCGGCAACTTTGCCGGATTTGAAATCGTTCGCCGGACCGGGATTCGCGGCGATGACCTCGTCGCAGAACTGTTCAATCGCGCCGATGTCGCTGACTTGCGCCAGGCCCTTTTCCTGGACGATGACCGCCGGTGATTTGCCGGTGTCGAACATCTCGGCGAACACCTGCTGCGCAGCGGCGCTGCTGATGGTTTTGGCTTCGACAAGGCTGATGAGTTCGAGGAGGGCCTCGGGCCTGAACTTCAGTTCGGCGAGCGTCAACCGTAGGACAGGCGTCGCGCCTGTCTCGGACTTTTCAGCTTCATGTTCTTGAATAGAGACAGGCGCGACGCCTGTCCTACGTTCGTTCGCCTCCGCCAACTTCGCGCGGAGGTTGTTGATCACCCAGTTCGCGACGGCTTTCGGGCTTTTCGATTGCCGGGCGAGGCCTTCAAAGTAATCGCCCAGCGGCACGTCGTTCTTGAACGTCTCGGCGTCGGGCGCGGGCAATTGGTACTCGCGCATGAAGCGTTGCTTGCGCGCGAGCGGCAACTCGACCACGCGCGACTTCACCTCGGCGAGCCAGGCGTCGGTGGGCGCGAGTGGCATGAGATCGGGGTCGGGAAAATACCGGTAGTCGTGCGCGTGTTCCTTTGTCCGCATCTCCTCGGTGATGCCCGTGACGTCGTCCCAGCGGCGGGTGGACTGGATGAGCTTGCCGCCGCGCTTCACCACTTCGATCTGGCGCGGGATTTCGTATTCCAACGCGCGGCGCACGCCGGAAAAGCTGTTCATGTTCTTGATTTCGATCTTTGCGCCGAGTTCCGTGGTGCCCACGGGCCGCACGCTCACGTTCACGTCGCAGCGCACCATGCCCTTTTCCATGTCGCAATCGCTCACGCCGCCATGGACGAGGATGTCCTTGAGCGCGTTGAGATACTCGTAGGCCATGTCCGGGCTGGTGAGGTCCGGCTCGGAGACAATTTCCATGAGCGGCACGCCCGCGCGATTAAAGTCCAGCCCGCTGTTGCGTTCAAAATGCGTGCTCTTGCCCACGTCCTCTTCAAGATGCGCGCGGGTGATGCGCACACGCGACAGGCCGTTGGTCGAACCCGCGCCCGCGAACTCGAATTCCACGTAGCCGTTCGCCGTGGACGGCTTGTCGTATTGCGTGATCTGGTAGTTCTTCGGCATGTCCGGGTAGAAATAACTTTTCCGGTCGAACTTGGCGAAGCGGGGAATCTCGCAGTTGAGGAGAAAACCCGTGAGCACCGTCAGGCGCAGCGCCTCGTCATTGGGCACGGGCAGCACGCCAGGCATCCCGAGGCAAACGGGGCAGACATTCGTGTTCGGCTCCGCGCCGAATGCATTGGCGCAACCGCACCACATCTTCGATTTCGTTTTAAGCTGGACGTGGGCTTCCAGTCCGATGACCGCTTCGTATTCCATAAAGTGCGCGGGGAGTTAACCACGGATGAGCGCGCCTCGCCATGATGAAGTTCACGCGTGAATGGTCAGCGACGTGTGCGTCAATTCCACAAAGCGGTTTTGGGATAGCGTTGAAACGATGGTGGCAAGGTTGGCACGAACCAAACCCAGAAATTCGTCGTTGGAGATGTTGCCGGTCGAAACGAGCAGCAATTTCTGCGGACACAAGTACAGCCAAAAGGAACTCACAAAATCGCTGTCCTTGGTGACAACCACGCGATGCTCTCGATCCGCGATACTGCAAATATCTGAGTCCGGGGTGCGATTCCCGGTGACAAGATCGCAAGTGGGACCGCGTCATGTCCCGCTTCGACCAAGGTATGCGCGAGCCGTCGGGGTAACTGGGCATCAACCAGAAATTTCACGCGGCCAGGGGTTCAACGCGTTGCACCCGGCTCAAACGTGCGCCATAAGCGCAGGCCGCCCGGAGGTCATCGGCTTCCAAATCCGGGTAGTCCGCCAGAATTTCTACAACCGTCATGTTACTGCTGAGAAGCTCCAGCAGCATCTCGACCGGATAACGCAAGCCGCGAATGCAAGGCTTTCCGTGGCAGATGTTGGGATCCACCGTGACGCGTGCGAGTAGTTGGTCATTTGACATGATTGGACTCTACACGCGGCCGGAACTCCTGCCAAGAATGCATACTGACGATTATGTATTGGACAGAACGCAGGTTTCCAGGCCGATGACCGCTTCGTATTCCATTAAGTGCGCGGAGATTTAGCCCCGGATTGAACACAGATGAAACATGGATTTTGATTGGCCAGGGTTATTATGCAGCAACCGCCGGAGCCGTGCGCCGCTTTGCGCGCTCGGCCAGGTTCAACAGCGGGCCGGTCAAAAATGTCGTGACCAGCGCCATCAAGACCATCATCGCGAAGATGCGCGGCGGCAGGATACCCAGGTCGTAGCCGATGTTCAGCGCGACGAGTTCCACCAGGCCGCGCGTGTTCATCAACGCGCCGAGCGCGAACGAGTCGTTCCAGTTCATACCCGTCAGCCGCGCGGTCACCATCGTGCCGCCCAGCTTCCCCAGCGTGGCGACGCCGATGATCGCCAGACAGACCAGCCAACTGGTTGGGTCGTTCAACAGGCCCACATGCGTCCGCAGTCCGCTGAACGCGAAGAACAGCGGTAGCAGGAACAGCGAACTGAAATTTTCCAACCGCACGATGAGGTATTCGCGAAATTCCGTTTTCTGCGGCATCACCACGCCGGCGACAAAGGCGCCGAACAAGGCGTGAATGCCGATGAGTTCCGTCGCCAGCGCGGAAGTCAGAATCAGCAGGAGCACGGCGGCCATGGCCCCGCGACTCGGGCCCCCGGCGTCCATCCGCCCCACATCCAACCAGCGCGGCAATTGCGGGCGCACCAAAAACACCTTCAGCGCCACAAACACGAGCACCAGTCCCAGACCGAAGGCCGTGGCCGCCAGACTCGTGGCCCGCGCGATCGCGACGACGAAGGCGAGAATCGCCCACGCCGTGGCGTCGTTCACCGCGGCGCAAGTGAGGGCGGTGCTGCCCAGAGCCGTCCGGGCGAGGCCGCGCTCCTTGAGAATGTGCGCCAGCACCGGAAACGCGGTGATGCTCATCGCTATGCCCATGAACAAGGCGAATGCGGCGAAGGAAGTTCCGGGGGCGCCCTGCTTCGAGTAAAGCAACAACGCCGTCACCACGCCGAGGAAATAGGGGAACAGAATCCCGACGTGGCTGACGAGCACGGCCGTGTGCGCCTTTTGCCGGAGATGGCTGAGATCCAGTTCCAGTCCCACCACGAACATAAACAGGCACACGCCGATCTCGCTGAGCAGCTTCAAGACACCCAGCGATTCGCCCGGGAAAATGAAGCTGGACGCTCCCGGCCACAGCCAGCCGAGCAGCGACGGCCCGAGCAAAATCCCCGCGAGCACTTCGCCCACGACCGACGGCTGTCCCCAGCGGGCGAACAGGGTGCCCACCAGCCGGGTGGCCAGCACGATGACGATGACCTGGAGCAGGAGCCGGCTGAGCGGCTCTTTGAAGTTCGCGCGCAACGGCGACCAAATCGAAGTCGAGCCGACCGACGCGACGGGCGCAGCGACAGTGACCGCTGGGGCATTCTCAGCCGTTGGCGCGGGCAGGCGTTGACCCCATTTGATCGCAAAGAAAATTCCGGACCCAAACAATGCGAGCAGGGCCAGGTAAATCAGGATGGTTCGTTTCATTGCGCGCGGGGATTTAACCAAGGCGCAATGCAAATGAACACGGATTTTTCAAGCCGACAACCCTCGAGCATCACGGTGAGGGATGACCGCAGTTTTTTAGAGTGTCGCGCCCGCCCCCGGTCCTGTTAGGTTTGTCGTCGGACCAAACTTGTGAAACCGCCCGATTACCCGCTTTGGCCTGCGTGACGTGCTCGTCACCACACACTCCAGCACCGTGACCAAGGTAAATAACGCGAAAACAGGGATTGACGGCGGCGGCAGTGAATTCAACACTGCCCCCATGATCGCCG
>CAYHFK010000062.1:0-1669 GCA_964355895.1 uncultured Bifidobacterium sp.
TCCTGCGCGCCGTGCTGACCAAGTTGAACTTCAAGGTGCTCACTGCGGGCGACGGCGCTGCTGCGCTGATTCAGGTGGCGGAGCAGCAGAAGAAGCTGCGCGCGGTGATTACCGACCTGCACATGCCGCACATGGACGGCCTCTCCTTTGTGCGGGTGTTCAAAGGCCGGCTGCCCCAGGCCGGCATCATCGTCGTGAGCGGGCGGGTGGATCAACCGGCGGCGGACGAGTTAAAGGAGTTGGGCGTCCACGCGGTGCTTGAGAAGCCCTTCACGCAAGAGAAGTTGGTGGAGGCGCTGAAAAATCTCCTGGCGCCGCAATGAGCCACCGATTCAGAAGGGCGGACACCCGTAAAGGTGTGCGTCCGCAGAATTGACCCAACCCCGTGAACAACTGCCCGGCGGTGTTGCGCGAGGAGAGCCGGTTGTAACTAGTGTCTGGCCGAAAACCTCCGGAATCGAATCCTCCTCGTCCTCGTTCTCGTTCTCGTCCTCGTCCTCGGTTTTTCAGAGCATTTCGAGGACGAGGACGAGAACGAGAACGAGGAGGAAAGGAAAATAGTGCGTTTCCGGCCAGACACTAACTAAGCGGCGTTGCGCTGGCACGGCTTGAGCAGTTTGGTCACGTTGGGGCTGCTGCTGGCCTACGTTCTCCGGCAGGAGGGCGGCTGGTTTCTGGCGGCCGCCGCCCCCCCATTCAAACCCGGGGGCAAACTCATAAGAGATTTGCTCGAAACCAACCCTTGAGCATCGGGTCAAATCGGATAAATTGATGGGCATGAAGAAATGGATTGTCACTGACCCGGAGCACTTGGGCGGAAGCCCGCGGGTGCGGGGCACGCGCATTTCCGTGGCGCTCATTTTGGAGTCGCTCGCGGCCGGCCTGTCGGTGGCCGAAATCGTGGACGCGTATCCGAGCCTGACGGAGGAATCGGTGCGCGGCACGCTGACTGAACTGGCGCATCAGAAGGAATTGCAGCCGGCGTGAAAATTCTGCTGGACGAGAATCTTCCGCGAAAGCTCGTCCCGGCTTTGCGCGCGGAAGGGCACCAAGTCGAGTCGGTCATCACCTTGCGAATGCAGGGTTTGGACAACGGCCGGCTTTACCAGTTCGCGATTCAAAACTTCGACCTCTGTTTCACACGTGATTTTGGCTTCATCAACAATGTTCGTCAGGGCAAGCCACCGGCGAAATTCAAGTTGCTGCGCGTGACCTTGGAGCAAAAGCCGCAGGACGAATTCATCAAGGATTTCCTTGCGGCATTGCGCGCAGCGGACTTGACCGGATTTCAGCACGGTGACGATTGGCCGTGATTTTCTCCGCCGGAACCCTGGCCGGACTTGGGTTGGGGCGCGGGTTGGGTGGGCGGCGGAAAAAGCGGCTACCGCCGTCCTGACGGGTTTTACCGTCATCGTTACGCGGGTCTTTGTTTTGGTTTTGAACCGGACCTAAGCCTGTTTGAGTTTTTTCGCCACATGGCCGTTGCCATCGGCTCGGTTCGCAAAATCCCCGCAGTGATGCGGGGATTTTCGTATTACGCTGGCGGCTACGATGGTGGAGCGTAAATCACCGCGTCCCGCTTCACCCAACCGATCCGCCGCGTGCCGTCGGTGACTTGCAGCCAGTCATCCTTGCGATCCAGCAGGCGCAACTCCGCGCCGTCGTTGGC
>CAYHFK010000062.1:1769-4642 GCA_964355895.1 uncultured Bifidobacterium sp.
CTTGCAGCCAGTCATCCTTGCGATCCAGCAGGCGCAACTCCGCGCCGTCGTTGGCGGTGAACGCACTGGGCGATTCGTCAAAGGGACCGTTGCGAACGGTGGTTTCGCGCGCCGCCACGATGACAGAATTGCGGGCCGGGTTTTGTAGGTACACGAGCGCAACCGTGACGCACAAGGTCAGGGCGACCGCCACGGCCAGCAGGGTCCAGTTGCGAAGGGCGGTTGCGAGCGGGGGGCGAATTTGTCGCCACACCAGCAAAACGAAAGTAATCCAGAGGGCGGCCGCGCCCAGCCCGGTCCACTCGTTGAGGCTGAGGGTGACCAGCGCGCGTTGCAAAAGATTTGGCCGTAAAGTCGGGCCTTGGACCTGGGCGCGGGCGAATTGCAAATTCGCGCGCACGTCCGGGTCGCGCGGCGTGAGCGTTGCGGCCTGCCGATACGCCGCGATGGCACGCCCGATCTGACCGGACTTGAAACGTGCGTTGCCGAGATTGAAATAGAGCGCGGGCGAAACCGAGCCGGCGGCGATCAACTGCTCGTAACCCGCCGCCGCCGCGGGAAATTTATTTTGCGCGTAAAGCCGGTTCGCCGCGTCAAAGGCGGCGCTTGAATTTTCCGCGCGCAGCGGGAGGACGGATAGCAACAGCAGGACTAAAGCGAAACTGAGATTTGTCGCAACGTCCGCCCTCACCCCAGCCCTACCCGCACCCTGTTCTTGAAGTTGCCCGCCCTCACAGCTTCACCCCTTGAATGTCCCGCATCACGTTTTCAAACTTCGGAATCAGGGCCGCCAGTTCCTCCCCCGACCGCGTGGGCGCGTAGCGGGCGAGGTTGCAGCTTTGGAATAACTCGTGAATTTGAGTGAGCGTCGAATCCGGCACGCCGCGCGGACGCAACTTCTCGTCCACCACGGCTTCGGTGATGGCCGAAGCCGGACAATCGAGTCGTTCGCCGAGTTGCTCCTGTAACAACCGGAACAGGATGACGAAGAATTTTTCGGAATGATTTTCCACCGCGAGCTGCTGCAACTCTTGCGTGCCGGTGCGGATGATCTGCGCGACCTGCCGTTGTCGCCGAAGCCGGGGATTGTTCGCCAGCGAATCGGTGCGCCGACGCCAGATGAACGCGGCGACAAATGCCAGCACGGGTACGCCTTGGCCGGCGATGAACCACGGTTGCGCCACCAAGGGTCGGGCAATTTTTGTCACCGGGCCCAAACGCGGTTTGATGGGTACGATGTCCTGCTGGGGCGGCGGGGTATCGCTCGCGGGCTTGGTGGTCGCGGCAATGACCGGCGCGGGCGTGTTGCCACCGGGCCGCACGGTGAGCTTGACGGCGGGTCGCGTCAGGGTCTGATACCGCTTCGCGTCCGGATCAAAGAACGAGAACGAGAACGGGGGCAGTTCAGTGATGTCCGTGCTTTGCGGCGCGATGATCTGCTCGAAGGTTTTCGTGCCCTGCAAACCCAGCGGGTCGCTCGTTTCCACTTTGGCCGTGGGCGGATAGGCTTTGAAATCATGCCATGCCCCTTGCTCCGGCAACGTGAGCGCATCGAGCGCCCCGCGGCCGGCGATTTGCACGCGCACCGTGATCGGATCGCCGGTGGCAAGGTTCGTCGGCCCCACATTTACCGTCATCGTGTAATGGCCCACGGCGCCGCTGAAATTCGCCGGGGCGTTTTCCGTGGGCAGCGGGAGGGATTGAATCGCCGTGGGGTCCGTGGCGAGCGCGAGTTGCCTCTGCTCGCCCCGGCTGAATATTTCAAAGGGGTCGAAGCCATTGCGCTGGCGATTGGCGGAAGGGAGTTGAATGACGACCGAAGCGGTGATCGGCCCGACGCTCAGCGGGCCGGTTTTGATCGCCGTCAGCGCCACCGAGGCCGGGATGACGTTGAACACGGCGTTCCCGATTTGAACCTGGCGCTGCGATCCCGGCGTAATTTTACCAAAGCTCAAACCCTCGGCGGGCAGGGCGGTGATGCGCGGTTGATCGGCCAGTTGCACCCCCTGGCGAAAATAAAACTGCAACTCGCCGGTGATGATTTCGCCGAGATAAACATTCGTTTTCGGCAGCACCAGTCTGAGGAATGCCGGTTGGGTGTCGGAAGCCACGGCTCCGGGGGGCGGCGCACCCGGCTTCAGCACTTTCAGTCGCAACGGCTGCGAGGTGAGTTGCTGGCCGCCGGCGTTGATGCTCATCGCCGGGATGATGAAATCACCCGCCTGCCGGGGCGTGACGGTAAAATTGTGCGTGACCGAGGACGTGGATTTTCCGTTGACGATCTGGAACTGGCTGGCCTGGCCGTTGTAGGCGATCTGCAAATTGGCGATGCCCGGCGGCGCGGGCGGGTCCTTGGGTTGCCCGCCTTCGAACGTCAATCCCAGCCGGACGTTTTCGCCCAGCGTGATCGTGTCGCGTTCCAGCGCGGCGGTGAACGTCGCCGCGAACGTCGCGCCGACGGAAGCGAAAAGGCCGAGCCAAAGTGCAGCAACGCGCGTTATCCGCGCGCGTTGTCGTCGCTCATATTGGTTCTGCCACAACAGCCTTTCCATTTGCCACCCGCAGTCTTGTCGGTCGGTACGTCCGGCGCAAGCGTCCGTTCGCTTCCGGGCGACGTAGAATGGACAATCGAACCGGGATTTTGTTCGCGCAAAAATTGGCGGGTGCGATTGCAAGCAGCGGTCCCTGGTAGCGCAGATTGGTAATCTGCTGTATCGCCGAATGGTATTCGGCAGCGCGTGATCCTTGGCACGACCGCCAATGTTTCCCAGGTCAGCGGATTGACAATCCGCGACACAGCAGAGTGCCACTCTGCGCCACATCCGCTGGGCTCCGCGCTTGGCAACCGTCGCCCCAGCCGCCAAGCTTTCCGC
>CAYHFK010000062.1:4742-17965 GCA_964355895.1 uncultured Bifidobacterium sp.
ACATCCGCTGGGCTCCGCGCTTGGCAACCGTCGCCCCAGCCGCCAAGCTTTCCGCCATGACGGCGCAAGCTATCCATGACCTCAAACAACTTCTCGCCACGCCCGAACTCCCGGAACTGGGGCCGAAACCGCGCGCGAACGTGGAATCTGAGGCGGCCCTGAGCGCGAAACTGGATTCATTGTTCCGCGAAACCAAACTCCCACCCCAGCAACAACCGCTCATCCGATCGCTGGTTTTGCTCTGGCACGATCATCTCGATGCCGCGCACACCATTGCGCAAGGCATTGAGAACCCCGACGGCAGTTTCGTTCACGCGATCATGCACCGGCGCGAGCCGGATTATTTTAACGCGAAGTATTGGTGGCGGCGCGTGGGGGTGCATCCGGCCTTTCCCGAAATCGCCCGGCGCGTCGGCGAGTTGTTGCCAGCGCGCAGGGCAGGGGAGTTGGCTGCGAAGCTTCTGCCCGGCGGCAGATGGGATGCCGGCGCTTTCGTGGATGCTTGCGAGCAGGCCGCCAGTAATGGTTCGCCAACGCAAACGGAGTTGCTGCGCGAAGTTCAGCGCGTGGAGACCGCGGCGCTGCTGGATTTCTTTTGTCATGAATGAATTCCGCACAGTGCTGGGCGCGGTGCTGCCGGTGTTCGGCGTTGTGGTCGTCGGCTTGGTGATTCGGAAGTTGAACTGGCTCACCGAGGAGGCGGACAAAAGTCTGCTGCGCGTGACGGTCAATCTGTTGTTGCCGTGCCTGATCCTCGATTCCGCGCTGGGCAATCCGGCGCTGTCCCAGATCGGCAACTTGCTGCTCGCGCCGTTGTTCGGCTTCGGCACGGTGGCGTTGGGCATCGTGCTCGCGCTGGGCCTGCGCGCGTTGCATGGACTCAAGGAGCGTTCCGCCGCGCGGACGTTTGCCGTGAGCGTTGGCATTTACAACTACAGTTACATTCCGCTGCCGCTGGCGTTGCTGCTGTTCGACAAGGCGACCACGGGCGTGCTGTTCCTTGTCATCATCGGCGTGGAGACGGCGTTGTGGACGCTGGGCGTGTGGACGTTGACGGGCGGCCGTCCCGGCCAAAACTGGCGGCGCATCCTCAACGCGCCGCTCATCGCCATCGGGCTGGCGCTCGTCCTCAACGCGCTCGGCTTGAACGCGCATCTGCCCGCGCCGCTGCTCACCGGCGTCCACTGGCTGGGCCAATGCGCGATCCCCCTGGCGCTCATGCTCATCGGCGCGCTCATGGCCGATCACCTGCACGAATTTCACTCCCAGTCCGGCTGGCGCGTTATTGGCGCGGCGGTGCTGTTGCGGCAGGTGGTGTTGCCTATTGGGTTCTTGTTGGCGGCCAAATACCTGCCCGCGTCGGTGGAACTAAAACGCGTGATCGTGCTGGAAGCCGCGATGCCGGCGGCGGTGTTTCCCATCGTGATGGCGCGGCATTACCAGGGCGACCCGGCCACCGCCATGCGCGTCGTGATCGGCACCTCCGTCGTCGGGTTGGTGACCATTCCGCTGTGGATTCGGTTGGGGATGAGTTTCGTGGGGTTGTAAGGGGAGGGGAGTCCGCCCGGCCGCCAGTGTTTGTTTGCTTGGTTTCCAGCCAGCTTTCGTGCTTTACTCCCCACGGGCAGATTATGGACGACACCAATTCACTCATCGAACAGCGCAAGGCCAAGCTGGCCGCGTTACGGGCCAGGGGCATTGACCCGTTCAAGAACAAGTTCACCCCCACGGAAACCTGCGCCGCCGCCCGCCTCAATTACACCGAGGGCCGCGAAGTCGCGCTCGCCGGGCGGATCACCGCGCATCGCGACATGGGCAAGTCCATGTTCATTGACATCCGCGACCAGAGCGGGCGCATCCAGGCTTACGCGCAGAAGAATGTTTTGGGCGACGACCAGTTCCACATCTTCCAGCACCTTGACCTCGCGGATTTCATCGGCGTGAAGGGCACGATGTTCACCACCAAGACCGGCGAGATTTCCGTGAAGCTGACCAGCTTCACCATCCTCGCCAAGGCGCTGCGGCCGCCGCCGGCCAAGTGGCACGGGTTGGAAGACACGGAGATTCGCTATCGCCAGCGTTATCTCGACCTCATCGCCAACCCGGAGGTGAAAGACGTTTTCCTCAAGCGCAGCGAAATCATCCGCGAGATCCGGAATTTTCTGCACGGCCGTGGCTACGTAGAGGTGGAGACGCCGATGATGCAGGCGATTCCCGGCGGCGCGGCGGCGCAACCGTTCAGAACTTTTCACAACGCGCTCGGTTGCGAATTTTATCTCCGCATCGCGCTGGAACTTTATCTCAAGCGCCTGCTCGTTGGCGGCATGGACAAGGTGTTCGAGATCGGCCGCAACTTCCGCAACGAGGGGCTTTCGCGGAAGCACAATCCCGAGTTCACGATGCTCGAAGCCTATGAAGCGTTCGGTGATTACGAGAGCATGATGGAACTGGTGCAAGGCATGGTCTGCCATGTCGCTGACAACGTGCTCGATACACTGGTCATCGAACACAAGGACGCCGAGGGTAAAGTCATGAAGGCCATTAATCTCACTCCGCCGTGGCGAAGAGTGAAATACAAAGACTTAATCCGACAAATAGTACAAAAGGATTGGTTTGAAATAAGTCCTGATGAGCGCCTTCTGCGAGCGGTTGATCTTGGCATTGACTTCAAGGGTGCAGAGGTTGCGGAGTTGAAAAAGATCGCTTCCCTAAGTCTTTTGAAATTGGGCGAAATCAGTGAGGGCGAAAGGACTAGGTACAGAGATGAAATGTCGGCGCGGGTTTCTGCGTTAGGTGCCCGCCCGGCGGACTTCGAAGTCACCGGCGCGGTGTTTGAAAAACTGATCGAACCCACGCTCATTCAGCCCACGTTTGTTACGCACCTGCCAAAGGAACTCGTGCCGCTCGCCAAACTTTCACCCGACGATCCGACGACCGTGGAAGTCTTCGAGTGCTGCATCAACGGCCAGGAAATCGCGCCGGCCTACACCGAGCAGAACGATCCGATCGAGCAGCGTGAACGTCTCGAACATCAAGCTGGCGGCGAGCAGCAAAAGCTCGACGAAGATTTCCTCGTCGCCCTCGAACACGGGATGCCGCCCGCCGGTGGCATGGGCATGGGCATTGATCGTCTGTGCATGATGCTGCTCGGCCAGGAAAGCATCCGCGATGTGATCCTGTTCCCGCAGTTGAAGCCGAAGTGAAGGTTGCTTGAAACCCGCGCGATTCTTTGCGACACTTTGTCCATGAGTGCCACCGAAGCCACCGCTGAAGTTTTCTTCACAGCGTTCAAGGCCTTGAAGCCACGCCAGCGCGAGGCCGTGCTGGAGCGGATGTTGGCAGATGATGACATTTCCGCTGACATCGCCGATACGCTGGCACTGGAATCCCGCCGGCATCAGCCGCGCCAGCCTTTCCGTCAGGCTCTGAAGGAACTCGGAATCAAGGCGTGAGCTGGCAGATTGACATCGCCCGCGATGCGCGCAAGGAACTCGCCGGATTGCATCCTCAAATGCAGGTCCGGGTTTCCAAAGCGATTCTTGCGCTGGAGAAGAACCCCTTCCCATCCGGCTCCAAAAAGTTGAAGAACCGGGACGGGTTTCGCATCCGCATTGGGGACTATCGCGTGCTTTATCTGGCGGATACGAAGTTGAAACAGATCGTCATCGGGAGCATTGCTCACCGGCGCGAAGTGTACCGCGATTGACCGTCTGTGCATGATGCTTCTCGGTCAGGAAAGCATCCGCGACGTGATCCTGTTCCCGCAGTTGAAGCCGAAGTGAAATTGCGCGGCTTGTCAGACCAACGTCGCCGGGTTAGTCTCAATCCATGCAAGCAAAGGCAATCGTTGGCGGCAAACTGGTGAGCTTCAGACTCTCGCCCGAACTCGCCCGCGCCCATCGCGCCAACGCTGGCAAAACCATGACCGACGCGGAGGCGGTGGCCTGTGTGGAGAAGAGGCGTCGTTCCCTCGCGCTGCGCCGCGCCAAGCCCTACCTTGAAAGTCGTCCTTGATACGTGCGTCCTCAAGCTCGCCACGTTGCCGAATCCAGTGAATCCGGCAGCGTTGATTGTAGAACTTTGCCTGGCGGCAGCGATTCGCACCTGGGCTTCGCCCGCGATGATCGAGGAATATCAGGAGGTTCTCACCGAACATCCCGAGTTCCTCCAACGCATCGTTTCCGCAATTGAACCTTGTTATCCCCTGACGGAACTGGAGATCATCCGCCACACGCCCGACAACCGTTTTTTGGAATGTGCCTTGGCCGTGCCTGTGGATTTCATCATCACGGTCAACACCGCGCGCGGTCATTTTGACCAAGCGGCCTATCAAAGCGTGCGCGTCACGACACCGGGGGGGTTCTTAAACCTGCCCGCCGCACAAAAACTGGTGCAAAAATATCTTGGCGCGACGTGATCCTGTTCGCACAGTTGAAGCCGAAATAGACAATCCCACAAAAAACTACAAACCATGAAAACATACCTCACTACCTTGGCCATTGCCGCCATAGTCATCACCAGTTTTGCCGCTGAACCCAGCGCCAATCCAGTCAGCCCATCCGTCGCCAAAGATTCACGCTGTTTCGAGATGCGCACCTACTACGCGGCGACCGGCAAAATGGAAGCGATGAATGCTCGCTTCCGCGACCACACCTGTGCCTTGTTCAAGAAGCACGGCATGGAGATCATCGGCTTCTGGATTCCCACCGACAAGGATAAGGGCGCGGAGAACACGCTGGTTTACATCCTCGCCCACAAGAGCCGCGAAGAAGCAAAGAAATCCTGGGCCGCCTTTGTCAACGATCCCGAATGGAAGAAGGCGCGCGACGCGTCGGAAGCGAATGGCAAAATCGTGGAAAAAGCCGATTCCGTGTTTATGTCCGCCACGGATTATTCGCCGATGAAGTGACGCGCGAACGGAGCGCCGAGCAATGCTCGGCCCGCGGAGGCAACGGTGAAGCTCCGGCCGAGCAATGCTCGGCGCTCCACTCCAGTTCCGGGGCACGCTTCACGAATGCGGCTTCGTTGGTTCTCTCTCCATCAGATGGAGGGCGGGAGACGCCGCTACGAGGTGGGGACATTACCCCGGCGCTGGGGATTCGAGGGTGGCCAGACCAAGTTCGGGGCTGGGAATGACAAGAATCGTCAACCTCCTGCCAAAGGTTGGTGAGTCGCATCGCAGAAAAAGGCCCAACTTCAGTTCGTTGTTATTATGCTTGAGCAATTGATCCAGCCACAGGCCATCGCCATTTTCGGAGCGTCGCGAAATCCCGCGAAGGTCGGCCACGCGTTTGTCGCCAATCTCCTCGCCAGCGGTTATTCGGGGAAAATCATTCCCGTCAATCCCGAGGCCAAGGACGTTTTGGGCGTGCCGTGCTACCGCGACCTGCGCCAATACGAAGGCAAGATTGATCTCGGCATCGTGGTTGTTCCGCCCAAGTTCGTGAAGCAGGCGGTGCAGGATTCGATTGATGCGGGGGCCAAAGTGGTCACGATCATCACGGCGGGGTTCAGGGAAGTGAGCGCCGAGGGCGCGGCGGCGGAACAGGAACTGGTCGAGCTTTGTCAGAAAAACGGCGTGCGGCTGCAAGGCCCGAACTGCCTGGGCATTCTGAACATGCACCACCGGATGAACGCCACGTTCGCGCCGTCCGTGCCGCCGCCGGGCAAGATTTCCGTCATCTCGCAATCCGGCGCGTTGTGCGTCGCGATCCTGGACTGGGCCGCGAAGGAAAAGCTCGGCATGGGCAAGGTCATCAGCATCGGCAACAAGGCGGACTTGAACGAAGCCGATTTTCTCCAGGCGCTTGCCGAGGACTCGGAGACGACCGTCATCGCGAGCTATCTCGAAAGCATCAAGGACGGAAACAAATTTCTGCGCATCGCCGAGGAAGCGGCGGCGATCAAGCCCGTGGTCATTCTCAAAGTCGGCATCACGCAGGCCGGCGCGAAGGCCGCGTCCTCGCACACCGGCAGCCTGGCGGGGGCGGACATCGCTTACGGCGCGGCGTTCCGGCGCTCGGGCGTAATTCGCGCCGAGAACGTCGAAGCGCTGTTTGATTACGCGCTGGCGTTCGCGTCGCAGCCGTTGCCCAACGGAAATCGCGTGGCGGTCATCACCAACGCCGGCGGGCCGGGCATCATGGCCGCCGACGCCGCCGAATCGCTCGGTTTGAAAATGGTCACGCCGCGCGCGGAAGCGCAGGCGAAGCTGCGGAAATTTCTCCCCGCCGCCGCCGCCGTCGGCAATCCGGTGGATGTCATCGGCGATGCGCCGCCCAAGCTCTACATCGAATCGCTGAAGGTCCTCCAAGACGAGGACGACATTGACGCAATCGTCGTGGTGGTGACGCCGCAGAACATGACGGAACCGCTGGCGCTGGCGGAAATGCTCGCCGCGACGCATAACGGCAAGAAACCGCTGCTCACCGCGTTCATGGGCGGCGAAGCCGTCGCGGGCGCGAAGGAGAAGTTGATGGCGGCGGGCATCCCAAATTATCCCTCACCCGACCGCGCGATGCATTCGCTGCGGGCGATGTGCGATTACGCGGCGTGGCGCCGTCGGCCCGCGCGCATCGTTACGCGTTTTCCGGTCAACCGCCGGCGCGTGGACCGCGTGTTGCAGGTGCATACCCGCGGCGGCCAGACGCAGGTCGCAGAAGTCGAGGCGAAGGAAATCCTCCGCGCCTACGAGTTCAACATTCTCAGCGGCCATCTCGCCCGCACGGCGGACGACGCGGTGGAGATTTCGGAGCGTATCGGTTACCCGGTCGTGCTGAAAATTTCCTCGCCGGACATCATTCACAAATCCGATTTCGGCGGCGTGCGCATCAACCTCGCCAATGCCGAGATGGTGCGCGACGCGTTTGACCTGATGATGCTGCGCATCCAGCGCCGCGCGCCCAACGCGCACATCCGCGGCGGTTTCGTGGAGAAGATGGGCACGCGCGGCCGCGAGGTGATCCTCGGCATGACGCGCGATCCGCAATTCGGTCCGATGTTGATGTTCGGCTTGGGCGGCATTTTCGTCGAGGTGATGAAGGACGTGACGTTCCACCTCGCGCCAATCACGGCGGACGAGGCGATGCAGATGCTCAAAGGCACACGCTCCTACGCGCTGCTCCAGGGTGCGCGTGGCCAGTCGCCGGTGGACCTCGACGCCATTGCCGGCGCGCTGCAACGCATCAGTCAGCTCGCGACGGATTATCCCGAGATTACCGAACTCGACATCAACCCGTTCATCGTCGGCCCGGTCGGCACGGAAGCCTACGTGGCCGACGCGCGCATGACGCTGGCGGGCGGCGCGGGCAACGGGGAAGCGAGTCATTGAATGTATCAGCAACGGAGAAATTTGATGAACGCTCGCCCTCACCATGAACCGTCCGCACCACCGACAGGTCTTGGAGTGCGCCAGCCCTCTGGCGCTTTCGACCACCCACGACTTCCAAAGCGCCAGAGGGCTGGCGCACTCCAAGACGCTGCCGCGCTTCATCCTCAGCCAGAGCGGTACCGCGGTTCAGGGGTTCAAAGTGCAAAATTACATTCGGCGAATTCTCACCCTGACCCGTCGCTTCGTAGCGCAGGTTTCCAAACCTGCTGTATCGCCGATTTCGAAATCGGCGGTGCGTGCAACGTCGTGCGCCCTGCGGGTTTGGAAACCCGCGATACAGCAGACTTGGAAGTCTGCGCTACAGTTCAGGGGTGCAACGCGCGAATCGTTTCGGTGAATTCTCTGCCCGGAGAAGAGGGCCGGGGTGAGGGCGAGCGTTCCCACCAACTTTCTTGTCAATTCTCCTGAGCACCATGACCAAACCCAAACCCAGTTTTGACCCCGCTTGGCGGGAGAAATACCAGGCGCAAATTCTCACCGCGGACGCAGCGGTCAAACGCATCCGCCCCGGCCAGCGCATCTTCATCGGCACCGGTTGCGCCGAACCCCTCGAACTCGTCACCGCCTTGAGCGGGCGCGCGACCGAATTGCCGGACACGGAAATCGTCCACCTGCTCACCTTTGGCGACGCGCCCTACGCACATCGCGAGTTGGCGCATTTTTTCCGGGTGAACAGTTTTTTCATCGCCGAAAATGTGCGCGACATCATTCAAGAAGGCTTGGGCGACTACACGCCGATTTTTCTTTCGGACATTCCACAGTTGTTCGACAGCGGGCAGATGCCGCTCGACGTGGCCTTGATTCAAGTGACGCCGCCGGACGAATACGGGATGTGCAGCTTTGGCGTGTCCGTGGACGTCATCCACAGCGCGGCGGAAAACGCTTCGCTCGTCATCGCCCAGGTCAATCCCAACATGCCGCGCACGCTGGGGGATTGTTTTATCCACGTCCACGACATTGACGTGCTCGTGCCTTCGGAAGCGACGATCCTCGAAGTGCCCCCGCCGGAAGTGACGGACGTGACGCGCCAGATTGCGGAATACATCGCGGCGCTGGTGGAGGACGGCTCGACGATTGAATTCGGCATCGGCCGCATCCCGCAGGCGCTGCTCGGCTTTCTCACGCACAAGAAAGACCTCGGCGTCCACACGGAAATGGTTTCTGACGGCATCATTGATCTGATCGAATGCGGTGCCGTCACGGGCGCGCGCAAGACACTGGACCGGGGCAAGGTGGTTGCCAGCTTCGCGCTCGGGACCAAACGGCTTTACGATTACCTGGACAACAACCCGTTGTTCTCCTTTCACCCGACCGAATACGTCAATGACCCCAACGTCATCCGCCAGCAACACAAGATGGTGGCGGTGAACACGGCGCTCGAAGTGGACCTCACGGGCCAGGTGTGCGCGGACTCCATCGGCTCGAAGTTTTTCTCCGGCGTCGGCGGCCAGGTGGATTTCAACCGGGGCGCGGCGAAGTCGCGCGGCGGCAAGGCCATCATTGCCCTCCCCTCGACGGCCAAGGATGGCACGGTGTCGCGCATCATGACGCATCTGAGTCCCGGCGCGGGCGTGGTGACCACGCGGGCGGGCGTGCATTACGTGGTGACGGAATACGGCGTGGCTTATCTCCACGGCAAAAGCGTGCAGGAACGCGCGCTGGCCTTGCTCAGCATCGCGCATCCAAAATTCCGCGCCGAACTGCTCAAGGAAGCCATCGCGGCAAAGTATCTTTCCGCCGAGCTGGCGGACAAGGAGGGGAAAATTCTGGTCGGCCCGAAGGAACTGAAAACGACGTACCTGCTCAACGACGGCACGCAGCTCAACTTCCGTCCGATTCATCCGACGGACGAGCCACGCATGCGCGACCTGTTCTACAAATTGTCCGCGGCGACGATTTATTACCGCTTCATGAGCCACCAGAAACGTGTCTCGCGGCATCAGATCCAGGACTTCGTTTACATTGACCATCGCAACGACGTGACCATCGTCGGCACGCTGCCCGAATCTCACGGCGAGGAGATCATCGCGATGGGGAGTTATTATCTCGACGTGAAAACGAACCTGGCCGAGGTGGCGTTTGTGGTGTCCGACCATTGGCAGAATCACGGGATCGGCACCTTCCTGCTCAAGCACCTGATGCGGACCGCGCGGCGCAACGGCATCCGCGGCTTCACGGCGGAAGTGCTCGTGGAGAACAAGCCGATGCAGGCCGTCATCAACAAATCGAACACCAAGGTCAGCAGCAAGGTCGGCACCGGCGTGGTCAGCTTCGAGATGGCTTTCGAGTAACCCATGCCACCCCCAGCGTGCGCACGCGGTGGCGAAACACGACGGTCCCCCGTTCCAGGAGGTTGCTCAACTCGAGAACGTCGTCACGCGTGCGCCTCAAAAAAGAGCAATCATTCGCCAAGAAAGAGGAAGCCGCGCGCGGGTTGACTGACTAAGGTGCAACCACGGACGGTGCGGAGTCGGCTTCGAGAATCCCGCCTCCACGTCGTCCGTCGTCTGCGGTGCAACCGCAAGAACCCGTCAGCGTCATTGGCATCGTAACTGGGCCTCGGCTTTGGCGGACGCGAATGCGCCGGATGGGATGAGATGACATTGAAATGTCAGTACGCGATCCTTGATGACGCGCTGCGATACCTCACCGGCGCCGGACAGTTTTGCAGACATCGCCCACCTCCGCTCCTCCCGTCACACTTATGAAGGCGCGCGAACTGGCTTTTGTCTATGCGCCCGAGATCGCAGGGTTGAGTTACCCGCCGGATTGCCCGTTCAAGACCCAGCGCGCGACGCTCGCCCGCTCGAAGATCGTCTCGTTCGGCTTGCTGGGCGCGCTGAATTGCCGGGAGATCGCCGCCCGCCGGGCCACGCCCGCCGAGTTGCGGCAAGTCCATTCCGCGCCCTACCTCGAAGAACTTCAGCGGGCGGCGACGGGTGATTTGACGGCGGCGGGTTTCCGCATGGGCCTCGGCGGACCGGACACGCCGGTGTTCAAGGACATGTTCGAGTACGGCGCGTGGGCGTGCGGCGCGGGGCTCGTGGCGGCGGACCTCCTCGTCTCGGGCAAGGCGGACATTGCGTTCAACCTGCTCGGCGGTTTTCATCACGCCATGCCGGCGCGCGCAGACGGTTTTTGTTATCTCAACGATGTTGCGCTGGCCTGCGACGCCCTGGCCCGCGCCGGCAAGCGCGTGGTCTATCTCGATGTGGACGCGCATCACGGCGACGGCGTGCAGGAAATTTTTTACGAGCGAAGCGACGTGTTCACGATCTCGATGCACGAGAGCGGCAAGACGCTGTTCCCGTGGGGCGGGTTTGAAAACGAAATCGGGCGCGGACCGGGTCTGGGCTTCAACGCCAACATCCCCCTGCCCGCCCAAGCGCACGATGATGCGTTTCTGGCGGCGTTCGAGCGGGCCGTGCTGCCACTCATCGGAGCTTACCGGCCGGACGTCATTGTGCTCGAACTCGGCATGGACACGCTGGCGGGCGACCCGTTGACCCATCTGCAGATGACGAACAACATCGTGGTGGAAGTGCTGGACCGGCTGATGGACTTCCAGCGCCCGTTGCTCGTGGCGGGCGGCGGCGGCTACCACATCGCAAACACCGTCCGCGCCTGGACGCTGGCGTGGCGGACCTGCCTGGGCAACGACGATGAGGACGCGATGAGCATGGGTTTGGGCGGCGTCATGCTGGGCAGCTCGGAATGGGCGGGCGGACTGCGCGACCGGCATTTACCCATCACTGCGGAAGAACACGCCGCGGTGGACTCCGAACTTCACAAGACCATTGAGCGCATCGTCACCCAGGTTTTTCCGTATCACGGCCTCGCGCCGCAGGCCGCCGCGGGCTGCGCCGCAGCCCCGGGCGGTTGACTAGACCCGCCACTTTGAGACAATCAACATCCGAACCAGTTAAACCAACAAACCCTATGACAGAACCAATCAAAACCGTCTCCACCAGTTCGCTGATGCAGGAAGGCCAGTCGTTTCCGCCGTCGGCCGAGGTCGTAAACCGCGCCCATATCAACGCCGAAAAATACCAGGCGATGTACGACCGCTCGATCAAAGAACCCGACGCCTTCTGGCTCGAACAGGCGGACACGCTGGACTGGTTCAAGAAACCCACGGTGGCCCGCAAGTACACCTGGGACACCGCCGCCCGCCAGATTCAGCACACCTGGTTTGAGGACGGCCAGCTCAACGTGAGCGCCAACTGCCTTGACCGCCATCTGAAGACCCGGCCCAACAAGCCCGCCATCATCTGGCAGGGCGAACCGGAGAACGACGTCGTCACGCTCACCTACGCGCAGTTGCACCAGGAAGTTTGCAAGTTCGCCAACGTGCTGAAGTCGCTCGGCATCCAGAAAGGCGACCGCGTCGCCATCTATCTGCCGATGATTCCCGAGCTCGCCATCGTCATGCTGGCCTGCACGCGGATCGGGGCGATTCACTCCATCGTCTTTGGCGGCTTCAGCGCCGAAGCGCTCTCGGGTCGCATCACCGACTCCACCTGCAAGCTCCTGATCACGTCCAACACTTCCTTGCGCGCGGGCAAGCACATTCTGCTCAAAGCGATCGCCGATGAGGCGCTTCAGCATTGTCCCAGCATCGAGAAAGTGGTCGTCGTCAAGCGCGACGACACGGCCTGCAATATCGTAGCAGGCCGCGACCTCTGGTACCACGACCTGATGGCGAAGGCCTCCACGGATTGCCCGCCCGCCGTCATGAACGCCGAGGATGTGTTGTTCATGCTCTACACCTCCGGTTCCACCGGCAAGCCCAAGGGCGTCGTCCACACGACCGCTGGTTATTTGCTGCACGCGGCGCTCACGCACAAATACATCTTCGACGTGCATGAAGACGACATCTACTGGTGTACGGCGGACATCGGCTGGGTCACCGGCCACAGCTACATCGTCTATGGGCCGCTTTGCAACGGTGCCACCAGCCTCATGTTTGAAGGTGTACCGACCTTCCCCGACGCCGGCCGCTTCTGGCAGGTCGTCAACAAATTCAAAGTGACCATCTTCTACACCGCGCCGACGGCGATCCGCTCGCTCATCCGGCTCGGCGAAGAATGGCCAAATAAACACGACATGAGTTCGCTGCGCGTGCTCGGCTCCGTGGGCGAACCGATCAATCCCGAAGCGTGGCTTTGGTATCACCGCGTCATCGGCAAAGGCCGCTGTCCCATCGTGGACACCTGGTGGCAGACCGAGACCGGCGGCATCCTCATCAATCCGTTGCCCGGCGCGCACACGCTCAAACCCGGCAGCGCCAACCGTGCGTTCTTCGGCGTCGAACCAGTCGTCCTGCGCGACGACGGCCAGGAAGTCGGCCCGAACGAAGGCGGCAAACTCTGCATCAAGAAACCGTGGCCCGGCATGATGCGCACGACGTGGGGCGATCACGACCGCTTCATTGACACCTACTTCACGATGTATCCGAACATCTATTTCACCGGCGACGGCTGCCGACTCGACGAGGATGGCGACTACTGGCTGATGGGCCGCATTGACGACGTGGTCAACGTCTCAGGCCATCGCATCGGCACGGCGGAAGTCGAGAGCGCGCTCGTCAGTCATCCGAAGGTTGCCGAAGCCGCCGTCGCCCCGATGCCGCACGACATCAAGGGCCAGGGCCTCTACGCTTTTGTGACGCTCAAGGAAGGCGTGCATGAGAGCGATGAACTGCGCAAGGAACTCGCCGCGCACGTCCGCAAGGAAATCGGGCCGATTGCCGTGCCGGACAAAATCCAGTTCGCGCCCGGCCTGCCGAAGACGCGTTCCGGCAAAATCATGCGCCGCATCCTGCGCAAGATCG
>CAYHFK010000063.1:0-1807 GCA_964355895.1 uncultured Bifidobacterium sp.
GGCATCACGTCGCTTTCCAATTTGCCCGCGCGCAGGCAACGCATGACTTCCGCGGCTTCAAACTGGTAGCCGTTGCCCGCGAACGGGAATTCCATGGCCTCGTCGGGACGGCCATCACGGGCAATTGTCAACGCGGCCGGCCGCCACCAGGGACTGTGAATGCGGATGCGTCCGGTCGTGCCCATGATGATTGCCTCCTGGGCGGTGTCCACGCGGATTGCCGTGGACAAGACAGCCAGTTGACCTTGGGTGTGTGATAGAATTATCGCCGCCTCCTCGTCCACGCCGGTCTTGCCCAGTTGCGCGTGGCTGACAATCCGCGTCGGCGTGCCGAAGATCATGGAAGCCAGCGAGACCGGATAAACGCCCACATCCAACAATGCGCCGCCGCCCACCGCCGGATTGAACAATCGCTCCTCCTCCAGATACTCGGCCCGAAAACCAAAATCCGCGGTCAGCATCCGAACTTCACCGACGATGCTTGCGGCCAGCAACTCCCGCAGCTTCGCCATCAAAGGAAAACAGCGAGTCCACATCGCCTCCATCAGGAACAGCTTTTTCGTCCGCGCGAACGCGACCACTTCCTCCGCTTCACGGGCATTGATGGTAAATGGTTTTTCGCACAGCACCGCCTTGCCGGCGGCCAATGCCAGCAAGGTATTTTCCCGGTGGCAGGAATGTGGCGTGGCCACGTAGATCGCGTCCACGTCCGCATCGCTCACCAGCGCTTCATAACTGGGGTGGCGATGCGGGACGGCAAATTCTTCTCCAAACACCTCCGCCGGTTCGGCCGCGCGCGAACCGACGGCCATCAGCCTGGCGTCCGGCAAATGCTTCAAGCCGGCGGCGAATTGCCGGGCGATCTTGCCGGTGCCCAGGATGCCCCAACGCGTTGTGTCGTTCATGGCAGGTTATTATTCAAAGTCGAGCATAGGCGGCAGGACTGACGGCTTCAACTTGTTCTTCGCCGTCCGCCCGCGGGTTAACCTATTTGTCTTTCCTCCTCCGCCCGCTTGTGGTTTCCTTTGCTCCGCTGGGAGCGCCGGCCTCCGAACCGGCGGGATCATCATTGTTCCTGGGCGGAGTTCGGCTCCCAATCCAACTGTTTACAAATTATGGAATCGTTACCAACTATCTTGTTAAAACCCGGCGAGGCCGACCGCATCGTAGCGGGACATCCGTGGGTGTATCACGGCTCCGTCCTGCGCATGACCGCCCAGGCCGGCGACGGCGAAATGGTCCAGGTCAAAGACCATCGCCAGCGTTTGCTGGGCGTGGGCTACTACAATTCCAAATCCCGCATCAACGTCCGCGTGCTTGCGCCCGAACGGGTGGAAGTGGACCAAAACTTTTTCGAGGAACGCATCCGCGCCGCCCTGGTCGTGCGTCAAAAACACCTGCCCAACGCCACATCGTTCCGGGTTGTGAATGCCGAGAGCGATTTCCTCAGCGGCTTGATCGTGGACAAATACGAGGACGTGCTCGCGCTCCAGATTTCCGCGCTCGGCATGGAGAAGCGCAAGGAGAAGATCGTCGCCGCGCTGCAAAAAATATTCTCGCCGCGCGCCATCGTCGAGCGCAGCGACGTGGCCTCGCGCAAGTTTGAGGGCATGACCGAAGCAAACGGGGTGATTGCCGGCGAACTCGGCGGGCCCGTGGCGGTGAATCTCAACGGGTTGAAGTTTGAAACCGACCTCATCGGCGGTCACAAGACCGGGATGTATCTGGATCAACAAACGAATTATCAAGCCGTGGCGCAATTCGCCAAGGGCGCGCAGGTGCTGGACTGTTTCAGCTTCCTCGGGGG
>CAYHFK010000063.1:1907-17926 GCA_964355895.1 uncultured Bifidobacterium sp.
CTGGCGACGTTTTGCTGCTCGCATCACGTGGACGCGGTGACTTTCCAGGATGTCATCCTCTCGGCGGCCTACGACACCCGCCACGTTTTACGCCGCATCGCCACCTACTCGCAATCGCTCGACCACCCGATCATCCCGATGATTCCGGAAACGGAATACTTGAAGGGCTTTGCGTTTGAATTGGTGCGGTGATGCTTTGATGGTTCAACCCTCCGCCAAGCCGCAAAGCCCCTGAAGAATGCAAAATGAAAAATGCCCATTGAGGGGAGGAAATTCCGGGCCACGGCCCCGCCGGAGTCGGGTTTCTAATTTTGCATTCTACCTTTTGAATTGAATGCGCGCTTGCGTCATCTTCAACCCTGCGGCCAAAGGCCACAAGGCCGAGCGGTTTCGCCGTTGCCTCGCCGCCATCGCCACCGAATGCGAACTCCAGCGAACCGCCGCACCTGGCGACGCCCGCCGCCTGGCGGCCGCCGCAATTCAGGAAGGCCATGATACCATCATTGCCGCCGGTGGCGACGGCACGCTGAACGAAGTCCTCAACGGCATGGGCGATGTGGCGGACGGCTTCGCGCGCGCCCGGCTCGGCGTGTTGCCGTTTGGCACCATCAATGTCTTCGCCCGCGAAATCGGCCTGCCCCCGAATCCCGATGCCGTCTGGCCCATTCTGCAACGGGGCAACGAACGGCGCATTGACCTGCCCCGAATTGAAGCGGGCGACCCGGGAAACCGGTCGCGGACCTATTTCGCCCAACTCGCGGGGGCCGGCCTCGACGCCCGCGCGATTCAACTCGTGGATTGGCCGTTGAAGAAAATGATTGGCCCGCTCGCCTATGTCGTCGCCGGCCTCAAAGCCATGACCGAGAAGCAAGCCAGGCTCACCATTTCCGACGGCACTCGGACCATCACCGGACAACTCGTGCTCGTCGGCAACGGAAGCCGGTATGGGGGCCCGTTCCGGATTTTCCCCGAGGCCGAAGTGACCGACGGCTGGCTTCATGTGTGCGTGTTTCCGCGGGTGGACTGGCTTACCCTGATCCGCTGCGGGCTCGCGTTGCTGAGCACCGGGAAGCTCCCGCGCCGCAGCGTGGTTCGCCTGCGCGCCAAGTCCTTTACGCTTATCGGGCAACCGGCCACGTTTTTTGAAGCGGACGGCGAACTGGGCGGGCCACTGCCCGCGCGTTTCAACGTGCAGCCCGCCGGCTTGCGATTGCTGGTTCCCTGACTCGCTCCGCAACACTTGCACCCCGGGAATGTTCCGGGTGCAAATCTTGGTGCCCCCCCGGGCAATCAACCATGCGTTGACTGGATTGAACCCACCTCCGCCCCGTCGTATGTAAAGCGTGTCGAGTAAGAACAATTTGAACATGGGGAAGCACATGAAAACGACCCAATTAACCGATGTCAAAGGCGACACCATCCGCTGGCTGCGAGGTTTGTTCTCGCCCATCGCGAAACCCGCCGAGGCCATGGCAACCCACACCCCCAGTCACTTTCCCGCCAATGGACATACAATTCTCCTGGTGGACGATGATCCCGTATTCCTCGGAGTTATCGCCATGAAACTGGAAAGCAACGGATTTGCGGTCATCACGGCCAAAGATGGTTCCGAGGCTATTCAGTTGGCGCGCCGGAAAAAGCCGAACCTCATGGTGCTGGATGTGAATTTCCCGCCGGATGTGGCCAGTGGTGGCTCGGTGCCGTGGGACGGATTCCGCATCATGTCCTGGCTGCGGCGCTTTGATGACTTCAAGCAGACGCCGGTGATATTGGCTTCGATCGGTGATCCGGTAAGATACACCCGGCTGGCGATCGGTTCGGGCGCCACGGCGTTTTTCCACAAGCAGATGAATCCAAACCAACTCCTCGCCATTGTGAATGTTGCGCTCGCGCGTTCGGGCCTCGTGCGCGAACCCGCGCTTGACCCGAGCTTGCAGATCCGCAACCCGCAAAAATCGGAACTGCCGAACCGCGGCGGGTTGATCGGGAGTCAAACCCTGGTTCAAACCTGACCGCCGCCGCCCCGAGACTTGACTTGCCCCAGACGGCTTGTGACTTTGCGGGGGTGTTCGTTCGATTTGGCCATGGACTCCTCATTCTCGCGCTGCTTGCGGCGACGGGTGGTCATTGGGCCGTGCTGCAAACCGTCGCTTGGACGAACATGCTCGCAAATAATCTCCGTACCGATTCAATTGCTGCGGCCTTGACCAAAACTTTCGACAGCGAGAATCCCTGCACGATGTGTAAACAAATCGCCGCCGGCAAGAAGGCCGAGAAGAAGGCTGAGTTCCCCACGCTGGCAAAGAAGCTCGAATTCTGCTCCGAACGGCCGGTGATTATTTTTTCCGCACCGACTAATTTTCACCTGATTGTTTCGCCCTTCGATGGGGTGACAATCTGGTCCGAAGCGCCGCCGAAACCGCGGCCCAAGACCTTTTCCCCCTCCAGTCTGGCGTGAATGACTGAGGGCCAGCCCTGACGCAGCTAGCTGCGTTCAGTGGTAAATTTGGCCTTCCCCACGCAGACCTCCATTCGTCAATTAACTCCCGGTTGGTTGCGACGCGTCCGCCCATAATGGCGTCCGCGCGCCGGATTCCATTTGGAAACTTCGCGACCGAAACTTTGATCGTTTGAAATTTAGCTCTAAAAATTAACTCCATGAAAAACCTCTCAATTCTCCTGGGCGCAAGCGTCTTGTCGCTCGCCTCGCTCCCCTCCACCGCCGCCACGCTCACCAACGTCCCCATGCAGGGCGGCATGGTGATGCCAATGGTCTCGTATCAGTCCGGCGACGGCAAAATGCACGTCATGATGCCGATGACCATCCCGCAACTCACGCCGTTGCTCGTCAGCAATCCCGCCGACAGCTTCGATCCCGGCGATCCATGGTTCGATTCCGTTGATCCCTCACGCCAAGGCGCGGCGTTCAGCCGTCGCTACGGATTCGTGATGGATGCGATGACCGATCCACTGCCCGCCGGGACGCAGATGTGGATTCGCAAACTTTCCGGTTCGCCCGAACTGAAAGCGTATCGCTACAAGGACACCGCGCCCAAAGCGTGGCAACCTATCTTCGGCACGGATGGCGTCACGAATGCGCTGTACTGGAACGGCATGATGTTTCATCCCGCCTTCACCGCGCCGCCGAGCACCAACAATCTCACAGCCACCTTCGAGGCTTACCTACTCGACACGACGACGGGATTGGAAGTGCCGAATTCCAGCAGCGGCCCGCTCGGGTTCGACTGGACGAACGTTCCCGATGGTCGCCCCACGCTGAATCTTGCCCAGCGGGTCGTCGTCGGTTGGCCGGTGAACACAACCACGAACTGGGTCCTTGAATCCGCCGGCACCGCCAACGCCTCGACGTGGACCACGGTGACGAACGCCCCCGTGTCCGTGGACGGTCAACCCTGCGTCGTCCTGGAAGGCAGCGCCGCCCACGAATACTTCCGCATGCGGTACGTGCCGTGATCCGTCAGGCCACAACGAAGCCAGAACCCGGCTTCACGTTGATCGAGTTGCTGGTGGTCATTGCGATCATGGCAATCCTCGCTGCGTTGCTGTTGCCAGCGCTGGCGCGGGCGAAGGAATCCGCCCGCGCCACGCAATGCCTCAGCCACCTGCGGCAACTCGGCTTCGCGGTGCGTTTATATGCCGACGACAACGGGGATGAGTTTCCGCGCAGCCAACATTCAGCATTCGCCCACGGCGTAATGCCCTGGGAACGCACGTTGGCGCCGTTGCTCGGCGCGAGCACCACGACCTGGACAAATCTGTTGCCGGGGGTTTATCACTGCCCGACAGATCAACGCCCCACGCCCTGGAGCTACGGGTTGAGCGTGTATTACGAACTCGGCGACGAGGATGATTACACCGGCAAACCGCAAACGTGGCGTCGCGTCACGCAAGTACCGAAGCCTGCCGCCACGATCTTGTTCGGCGAGAACACCAGCCGGGCAGACCACCTCATGGCGCACTTCTGGTTCGCGGCGACGGATGCGGCGGACCTCGCGTCCGGCCGTCACAAGCAACGCGCCAACTACGCGTTTGCCGACGGCCATGCGGCGTTGCAGCCGTTGGCGCGCGTGTTCCACCCACCGCAAACCGATCTCTGGAACCCTTCGCGGGCAGAATAATCCTGAATCCCAACCCCTGCTTTTTCAACCTCCCACAGCACCCCCGACAAATCTCCAACCAAAGCCAATGAATCCGAACCCAACTCAATTTCTGCTCTCGGCAGCCATGCTGCCGGTCCTTCTCTTCTCCGGCTGTGACCGTCCTGAAGCGCACCCAAAAGACTCCGGCCAGCGGGCGCTGGATTTCCCCACCAATGTTACGGCGTATCAAGTCAAAGGTGTGCTCAAGGAAATCCGTGCGGACGGCGGCAAGGCGGTCATCAAGCACGAGGAAATCCCCGGCTACATGGAAGCCATGACCATGCAGCTTGAGGTGCGCAATACGAATGAACTGGCCGGCCTTCAGTCCGGCGATCAGATCGCGTTCCGGCTGCTGGTCACCGACACGGACGCCTGGATTGACCATGTGCAAAAAACCGGCGTGAGCGTCGAACCATCGCCCGTGCCAGCGCCAAGCGTGGTGGGCTTCACGGAATTGAACCCGGGCGATCCCCTGCCCGACTGCGGACTGACCAACCAACTCGGGCGGACCATCCGGCTGAACGATTTCGAGGGCCGCGCCCTCGCCTTCACGTTCATCTTCACCCGCTGCCCGCTGCCGACGTTTTGCCCGCGGATGAACAACAATTTGGCCGCCGTGCAAAAGGCACTGCTCGCCGCCAAGGCCGGCACGAACTGGCACCTGCTCTCCATCTCCTTTGATCCTGAATTCGACACGCCGGAGCGGCTGGCGAGCTATGCGAAAAATTACGGCCAGAATCCGAAGCATTGGAGTTTCGCCACCGGTGCCACGGCGGACATTCGCCGGCTGGGCAACAACTTCAGCCTGATGTTCATGCCCGAAGGAGCGGTCTTCAACCACAATGTCCGCACCGTGGTTGTGGACCCCGCCGGCCGGGTTCAGAAAGTATTCACCGGCAACGAGTGGCAACCGGCGGAACTGGTCGCCGCCATGCAAAAAGCCATGGAGACAAAGCCATGACCGATCCGGAAAACCTTTCATCAACCGCAGCCATCAACGAGTCCAGTCTGACGCAGCGGGAATTTCTCTCGATCCTCGCGCTCGGCCTCGCCATTGCCGGCGGGGCGGCGGCCATCGCGCTGTTCACCGGCAAGGCGCCGCCAGCGGTGGCGACTTCCCCATCCCCACTGGATCACGCACGCCACTTGGCTTCCTTCAGCCTCACCGAGCGCAGCGGACGGATCGTTACGCAGACCGAACTCGCCGACAAATTCCTCGTGGTGAATTTTGTGTTCACCAGTTGCTCGCTCAGTTGCCGCGTCGTAAATGATCGCATGGCGGAAATCCAGCGGCTCGCGGCGGACGCGGCGGACGTGCAGCTCGTTTCGCTGACGGTGGACCCGCGCTCCGACACGCCCGCAGTTCTGGCCAAGTTCGCGGACAGTTACCACGCCGACCCCAATCGCTGGCTCTTCCTGACTGGTGAAACCGCCGATGTCTATCGGTTGATCGAAACCAGTTTCATTCCCCGGTCGCCGGAGTTGAGCCAGTTTATCCCGGGTGGCTTTGCAAACACCGACCGTATCATGCTCGTGGACTCGAAGGGCAACGTCTGCGCCTCGTTCAACGGGTTGAACAAGCATGTCGCCCTCCGCGTCGTTGCTGAAATCGAGACGCGCCGCAAATACGTTCGGCGGCAGTGAATCCTGCACGCAGACACTCCGCCGGGCGTGGTCCTTTTGAGCGGGAACTTCACCCCCCATCAGAGTCCGATATGCCGGTTAACTCGGCAGGTCTTTGCCCGTGGTCGTCACCGTCAACTTGCCGTGCTTGACGCCTTTGGCGGCAATCAACTCATCGGCGATCTTTTTGACCAGCGCCGCCTTGCCCTTCACAATCAGCACTTCGAGACAGTTGTGGTGATCGAGATGGACGTGAACGGCGGAGATGATCACTTCATGGTGATCGTGCTGGATTTCCGTCAGCGCTTCCTGGACATGCTGCCGGTGATGATCAAACACCAGCGTGATCGTGCCCACGATTTCCTCCCCGCCGAAATGCTTGCGGTGCTCCACCAACTGGTCGCGGAGCATGTCGGCAATCGCCAGCGAGCGGTTAACATACCCCTTCGCTGCGGACATCTTGTCAAATTGCTCCAGCAGTTGAGGCGGTAACGAGACGCTAAATCGGGTGACGGGTTCATTCTTCATAACGAGCTGAAACTTTGCGCCATGGTAGATTGACCACGCGGCCTGTCAAACGCTTGAATGTTGCCCTATGACTGCCAGCGGCGAATGACCCAAAAGCGTTAGTGCGGATGCCGGTGGAAGAGGATGTGCGGCTTCTCCAGCCCATGCGCGAGCATCAACGGCTCATCGTCGAGCACGACGCGCGTGAGCCCGTCGGCCACGACGGCGCCGCGATCCAGCACGATGGCGCGCGGGCAGAGTTCGACGACCATTTCCAGATCGTGCGTGGCGATGAGTTTCGTGGCCGGGATCTGTTTCAGCAACGCCTTGAATTCGCGCCGTCCGCGCGGGTCGAGATCGCTGGTGGGTTCGTCCAACACGAGGAGGCTCGGTTCGCAGGCCAGCACGCCGGCCAGGCAGACGCGGCGTTTCTCGCCGTGGCTGAGATGATGCGTGGCCCGCTGGCCAAAATCCGGCAGGCCCACTTGCGCCAAGGCTCGCTGCACGCGGTTCTTCACCTCCGGCTCGGCCAGGCCAAGCTGCTGCGGGCCGAACGCCACGTCCTCCGCGACGGTGGGGCAGAAGAGTTGATCGTCCGGGTCCTGAAAGACAAGCCCCACCTGGCGGCGAATGGCTTCCAGATTGGCCCGGGTCACGAGCGCGCCGTTGACGCGCACGGTTCCATTCCCGCCGGGTTCGTCGGGAAGAATGCCGTTGAGATGCAGGAGCAAGGTGGATTTGCCGGAGCCGTTCGGGCCGAGCAAGCCGACACATTCGCCGGGTTCGATGCGAAAGCTCACGCCGCGCAAGGCCACGGTGCCGTCGTGGTAGCGGTAGCGGAGATTTTGGATTTCGATGGCGGGATTCACTTCATCCCCCGGGCGCACATGGCGGCATAAATCCGCTCGGCCCGTTCCGAGGCGCGGATAAAAAGCTGTCCCGCCACGGTCGCAAACACGGGCCATTGCCAGCGCCGACGCGCATTGAAAGTGCGACTGGCCCGGGCGCGGCTCATGCGTTCGGTTTCCTCGGCCAGCACGAACAGATAGCGGTGCATCAGGGCGATGGTGGTAATGAGCAAAGCGGGCACGCGGATGCGCCGCAGCACCCGGAGCACCTCGCTAAACGGCGTTGTGTTCGACACCAGGATGACGGTGAGCAGACAGAGAACGCTGCGCGCCACCAGCCAGGGCCAATGCGCGCGATACGCCGGTTGGAAGATGTTCACGAGCGTTACGCCAAGTACGAAGGGGGCGAGCAGCAGGAGGCGCTTGAGCAGGAACAGCGGAGAAATCCGGCTTAGCAATACCACCACCGCCAGGAGGCCGGCCGCGCACCAGAGCCAGACGCTCGCGGGGACCGGAAGCATCACGGTGAGCGTGATGATGACCAGACCCGCGCCGAGCTTGAGTTCAGCGGGCGTCCGGTGGATGACGGTATTCCGCCCGCCGGGGCGATATTCGAGCCGGTGGAGTTTCATCCTTTGGCGGGCGGCGCGGCGGCAGGGTCCGCCCCTTTGGGAACTAGGACGCGGGCCAACAGGAGCGCGAGCAGGAAGACCATCACGACTCCGACCACGCCCGCCAGGGCCGTCGCCACCGCAGCGGAATGAATTCCGGGCACGGCGTAATCAGGCGCGAGGGCGGGCAGCGCGGGTCCGGTCGCCCCATGCGCAAAGCCCAACTGCTCGGCCACGGATTCCAAGCCGTCCGGCCAAGGCGAGGCGAAGGGCGCGACAAACATCGTCAGGCCCGCCGCCACCAGCAAACCGTAGCGCGCGAATTCGCCCCAGCGATTGCTTCCGCCTGCCCGTTCGCCAATCTGCAACAATTCGGGGCGGGTGCGTTGAATGGCGGCGAAGACCAGCGCGCTGATCAAACCCTCGCCCAGGCCGATCAGCAAGTGGACCCCGACCATGGCGGTGAGCGCGGATTTCCAATCCACCCGGCCCGACCACGCGAGTTGGCCTGCGCACCCGATGGCGGCCAGCACCGTGGACAGCCAGCCCGCAAACGCCACCGCCGCGATGCGTCCGCGCGGACCAGGCAGCACCGCGGAGATGACGCGATACACCACCCAGCCGCCGCCCGCGCCGAGAACCGCCATGTTGAAGACATTGGCGCCCAGCGCGAGCACCCCGCCATCCTGAAAGAGAAAGCATTGCACGATCAACACCGTGGTCACGACCACGACCGCCGCGCTCGGCCCAAGCAGTGCCGCCACGAGGACGCCGCCGATGAGGTGGCCCGAAGTGCCCGCCACGACCGGGAAATTCAACATCTGGGCCGCGAATAGAAAGGCGGCGGACAATCCGAGCATCGGAATGTGGCGTTGGGGCAAAGTGCGGCGCACCTGGCTCAAGGCCAGGCTCACACCGACCGTCGCCAGCACCGCCGTAGTGGCCACCGTTTTACCGTCAATGAATCCGTCGGGTATGTGCATGATTGTATCAACCAGCCGGGTTGCCGTCGCGCCCTTTGGCGTTCACACGAACTGGATCGTGCGGATTGGTCCAACCAGCAGTAACACCTTCAAATAGGATGGTAATACCGTAATGCACGGTAACAGCGGCATCCGTTCCGGGTCAAGCGCTTGCGATTTCCCAAGTCGCGGAATGCCGATTCTGGAAGATCCGCCGACGATCCGAATGCTGTCATAACAGCGACCCGACTGCCTTTGGTAGTTACACCGGCTCCGCGCCGAAATAAAAAAAAAACGGGCGTCAGGCTGGGCATTCACCCGCCAAGGTTCATCATCATGCGCCACCTGCCGCCAGAACTGCTGATACTGCGGCCAACGCCGTCCAGTTGCGCGCCCATTGATTCCGGGCATCGGAGGTGAACGCCACCGCGCGGCCCAGACCGTATTGCCAATGCGCGAGCCGCGGATTGCCATTCTCGGTGACCAGCGGAATTTCCGCGCGCGGCTTTGGTTCGGTAGCCACGTAACCGGGCAACTGCGGATACGTCCCGCTGGCAATTCCGCGCACCGGCTCCGTGGCGGAAACCACCCGCGGAGTGAACGGTTCTTCGTTGATGACCGCCGTCCGCACAATCGCCGGGGTCGCTAGAAGTGGTTTTTCCCGTAGCCGCCGACGGGAGGCGGCGGAGGTGTGCGGTCTGCGAAGATTTTCCGCCGATCCATGAACCTCCGAGCCGACGGGAGCAATTTGGACTGCGTGACGCGCGGCGACTGCGCCAGTTTCCAAACCACCGCGTGTTTGCGTCCGCCTGAACCAATGACGAGAAGCTTTATGGAGTTTGGCCGGGACTACTTCTTCTTCACGCGCTTTTCCAGTTCGCTGACGGGGAAGTTGATTTGGCGGCCGATCACTTTCCCGGCGCGCGTGGTCACAACGCGCAGTTCGCTGGCGCCGGGCGGCACTTTCAGCGGGGCCACGTATTTCAGACCATACGCGTCGGGGTTGTCGCCGGCGAAGGTGTAATGAATCTCCAACCCGTCCAGTTCCGTGCTCAACGCAATCCGCAACAAGCCATCCGCATCGCGCGTGGGCTTCGCCTGGGCGTCAAACAGGGAGGGCGCGAAGTTCCAATCCGCCGCGCGAAACCGCTGCAGGTGATGCTCCACCCGGGTGGCGAAACTCGTCCAGTTTTTGCGGGCGGCGGGTGACCAGCCAGTTTCGGCGAGGGCCAATCCGCGCGGCCACGTCATGTATTGCGCGTGGCGATAGGTCGGCACGGATTCGGTCCAGAGATTGCCCTGCACGCCCAGGATGCGCTCCGGGTTCACTCCCGGCGGGACCGGCTCAAAGTCATAAACCATCTTCAGCGTGCTGAGGCTGTAGGCGCTGGGTTCGATGAGCGGCTCGCCTTGATACAGGTCGAGGTAATAAAACGGCATGGGCGTCATCACGACGTCGTGATTTTGCTTGGCCGCGCTGATGCCGCCACGAATGCCGCGCCACGACATGACGGTGGCGTTCGGACTGAGCCCGCCCATGAGAATTTCGTCCCAGCCAATGAGTTTTTTGCCGCGGGCTTCGAGGATTTTTTCGACGCGCTTGACGAAGTAGCTTTGCAATTCTTTGTAGTTGGCCAGATCGTGCTCCTGGGACGCGGCCTGGCACCGCGGGCACTTGGTCCAGAATCCGTGGAACGCCTCATCGCCGCCCATGTGAAAATAAGCGAAGGGGAACAGCGCGGCGACTTCGCCCGCCACGTCGTCAATGAACTGATACGTGCGTTCCTGGCCGACGCAGAGACTGTTGTCAATCTCACCATAAAACTTCGACCCCGGATTGACCGTGAACGGCCCGCCGGTGCAGGAGAGTTCCGGATACGCCGCCAGCGCCGCCAGGCTGTGCCCGGGCATCTCAATCTCCGGCAGGATGTTGACGAAATGTTCGCTGGCGTAGGCGACGATTTCGCGGATGTCGTCCTGCGTGTAGAAGCCGCCTTCGGTCGCCGGCTCGCCAGGTTGCGGCGGCGCGAACGTCCACCAGTTACCCTGACGCGGCACGCGCCAGGCACCGACTGAGGTGAGCTTCGGGTATTTCTTGATCTCGATGCGCCAGCCCTGGTCATCCGTGAGATGCCACTGGAACACGTTGAACTTGTAACGCGCCATCTCCGCAATGAAACGCTTCACCTCCGCCTTGGTCCTGAAATGGCGGCTGACATCCAGCAACAGACCGCGCCAGCCGAATCGCGGCTGATCCACGATCTCCACGCAGGGCAACGTCAGGGATTTTGCCGCCCCCGGAACGGCGGATTCAACTTCCGGCGGAAGCAATTGAAGCAGCGTTTGCGTGCCGTAGAACAGCCCGGCGGGCCGATTGCCCGCGAGCGTGACGCCTCGGCGCGTGACCGACAGGCGATAACCTTCATCGCCCAGCGCGGCATCGCGGGTGGCGTTCAGCACGAGTTGGATTTGACCGCCGGAACGGCGGGAAAGGTGGACGGGGATTTCCCGTCCGAGGGCGCCGCCCAACCGCGTGGCCAATTGTTGCGCCACGCCGACCGCTTCCGGGTTGGACCCCGGAGCGCCAATCGTGAGCCTGTGGCCCAACGTGAACGCGCCCTTGCCCAGCGTCAGGCTGGCCGGTTGGGGAATGAGCTGCGGCCCTGGCGCCGCCGGCGATTCCGCCGCGAACAGGGAAAGGTTTCCGCTCAGAACGAGCGCGAGACAAAATCCCGACCAGCAGCTTTTCATGGGTGGATTGTAACCCGCCAAACAGCGTCGAACAAGCGCGGTATGTTCGGATGACGCTACGATCCAAAGGCCAGCACCGTAGGTGCGAAATCTTTGTAGAAAACACGAAAACGAATTCCAGCTCCGTCAGGAGCGGCATAGGACAGATGTCGCTCCTGACGGAGCTTGGAAATCTTTCTCGGCTGGTTCTACAAAGATGCCGCCCCTGACGGGGCTGAGAACCAGCACGCTCTCGTGTCCGCCGGAACCGAGGACGAGGAGTTTCATTGGTGCAGGGGATTCGTTTTCTGCCTATTCTTCCTGTTCCACTCCAACGGCTCACTTCGGGCTGAGAACATTTTTGAGTTCAGTCAACAAATTGGTATTCGAAGAGCCCACTCTCACCACGATCAGGATGTCTGTCTCCGGAAGTTTGTGCCTATAAACTTCAGCGACATCCTTCGGGCGTTTTAGCATACCATGATCCCCTCTTTCTCCGGACACTTTCCCGTCACTGTCAGGAGATTCAAAATTACAAATGATTTCCAGGTAAGATTGATTGCTTTTCGGTGAGACTAACGCATTCAACTGAGGATCGCAGACAATCCTGAATATCGGCCTTGTGTAAAAAGGATAGTCGATTTTCTCCGGAGGCCGGAAGTAATTCAATTCTGGGAATTTGGGTTTGACCTCCTTCTCGATTACCCTAACCAATCGCACAACTTCAGCCTTTGCCTTCATCTCGATTAAAACGTCGAAAACTGGATGTTTGGCTTTGTTTGCCTTCCACCACTGCTCCCACCATGACTTGATTTCACTCTTGTCCTGAGTTCGCCAAAACTGTTCAAAAAACATACGGCGCGTCAATATACGCAGTGTCCCGTGCGCGTTGTCGGCTATTGTATCGTTGCGATGGCGCAGCGTGTCGATCAAAGGTGGAATTATTTCAGGGTCGTTGACCACTCGAAGCACACATAGTGCATGAATCGTTTGTATTGCACTGTAATCCCCTTGTGGTCGAAGGGGCTTATCTGCCTCATCGATATTCACAGTGGCGTGGAGTGAAAGATTTTTCGCCAAGCCAAGGGCAAGGTGATTGATCTCAGCTTGTTCCTTCTCTGGAAGCGGTTCGTAGGCACAATCAATTCCCCAGTTCGACCAACTGTCGCTTTCCAGCCACCAAAAACCTTGGTAATTCTGGGCAATCGTTAGCTCTCTAATCTTTGCAAAGTTGTGCTGACGCACCGCGTTTGTTTCATCAGCCAATGAGGAGGACACACAAATAAAGACGAACGCCGCAATCTTCAGCCGCCCCATTCTCGCGAACCATTGGATTTCGGGATGAAGTTTCATTGTCATCCGCCGAGAAGATATTCATATTACGCTCGGACCGCCACTGCCATTTACAACTTCGCCGATGAGCCAGGCTTGGTGCTTTTGCGCGCGGATGAATTTCAGCACGGCGTCCGCCTGGTCCGCCGCCACGATGGCCACCATGCGTGTGCCTATTCAGGCTGCCGCCAACAAGTGCGCCTGCTCCGCAATTTGGCGGCGAAGCTTCTCAATCTCAGCCAACGGGCCTTCCGCCATGACGGCAAACAGCCGGGAGTTTTTCGGCAGGATTTCGAGTCGCAGCACGCGCAGCGCGTCGTTCATCAATTCCAATTGCTCGATCGTCTTGGCCAGTTTGTTTTCTTCGACTGTCATAGTTCAATTCTCAGCACACCTTTCACCGCGTGCGGCAACTCGCGCGACTGACTGTAAAAGCGCACGTATTTCCAATACAACTCCGAACCATCTTCCGCAACCAGAATGGCAGACGGAAAACAAACAGGAAAAAGCGGTTGTTAGTTTCCGGTCATTGAACTAAACTCAGCTTGTCATGAATACCGTTGCGACACCGAAGAAAAAGTTTTCGCGGGCCAGCCTCGAGGCCGGAGACCGGCTCTTGAAGGCGGTCAAGGGCCGGTTGCTCAAACAGAATGGGCGGATTGATTACGACGGCTTGCGCCAGCGCGGTTACAGTGACGCCACCTTGGCCCGGCTGAAGGAGCTTTAGTTCGTCTCAAGCGTTCTTCCGAAACTCCATAAATTCCTTCACGGAGATTTCGAGCAGCGGCGCGTATTCGTGCGCGACTCCCAGGGCTTCAGAGTAAGGCAGACACCCGCTCACGATCCGGACGATTTCCGCCGTTGTGAAGCCGGCTTCCTTCGCCATGCTCACGACTTCTTCGGGTGACGCCCATTTCAGCGAATCGTCCATGATCAAATCACCCGGGCCTCACCTGTCCCCTTCACCACTTCGCCGATGAGCCAGGCTTTGTGCTTTTGCGCGCGGATGAATTTCAGCACGGCGTCCGCCTGGTCCGCCGCGACGATGGCCACCATGCCGATGCCCATGTTGAAGACCTGATACAATTCCTCGTCCGGCACGCCGCTCTTCTGTTCGATGATCTGGAAGATGGGCAGCATGTCCCACGAGCCTTTTCGGATAGCCACATCACAGTCTTTCGGCAGCACGCGCGGGATGTTGTCCACGAACCCGCCACCGGTGATGTGTGCGAAGGCCTTTACAGTAGGACAGGCGTCGCGCCTGTCTCTAACTTTTGCTTTTGAAGATGGAGACAAGCGCGACGCCTGTCCTACATTGAACTTCACCAGCAGTTTCTGCACGAGCGGGCCGTAGCTGACGTGGACTTTGAGCAACTCCTGTCCAATCGTGCCGTTCAATCCCGGCACACGGCTGGTGGGCTTGAGCTTGAGTTGCTCGAAGAAAATTTTGCGGCCAAGCGAATAACCATTCGTGTGCAATCCGCTGGATTCAATGCCGATCACCACATCGCCGCGCTTCACGGTTTTCTGGCCGTTGAGCATCTTGGATTTCTCCACGATGCCGACGATCGTGCCGCTCAAGTCGTATTCGCCCTTCTGGTAGAAGCCGGGCATCTGCGCCGTCTCGCCGCCGATGAGGGCGCAATTGTTCGCGGCGCAGGCGCGGGCGAAGCCTTTGATGATCTCAGTGAAGACGTGCGGTTCGAGTTTACCCGTGCCGAGGTAATCGAGAAAGAAGAGCGGTTCCGCGCCGAGCACGGCGATGTCGTTGACGCAATGGTTCACGAGGTCCGCGCCGATGGTGTCGTGCTTGTCCATGGCGAAGGCGATCTTGAGCTTCGTGCCCACGCCGTCCACGCTGCTGACGAGGATCGGCTGGCGGTATTTCTTGAGGTCGAGCGCGAAGAGGCCGCCGAAGCCGCCGACCTTGCCCATCACTTCGCGGCGGTGTGTGCTGGCGAGCAGTTGCGGGAGCGTGGCTTTGACTTGGTTGCCGAGATCAATGTCAACGCCGGCGGCGGCGTAGGCTTTTTGTTTCATCGCGGCGGGAGTAAAGCGGGAACCCGGGCGGGGGGCGAGTCAAAATGATGCCGCAACTTTTCCCGGGTTGCATTTTTCAATTCCCTTTGGCCGTCAATTCGTCGTAAATACCACCATGCGCTGGCGTCTGCTCCTTGGTTTGTCGCTCATCGGGAACTTGATTCTCGCTATGGGCTGGCTGTGGTTCACGCCCCGTGGCCAATCGCCGGTCACGCGCTCTGCGATTCTCCCCGGCGCGACCAATGGTTTGCAGATCAAGACCGCCGTCGTCGTCCGCCGCCAATTCTTTTCCTGGCAGGAAGTCGAATCCGACGATTACCCGACCTACATCAAGAATCTGCGCGAGATCGGCTGCCCGGAACAGACCATCCGCGACATCATTATTGCCGACGTGAATGCGCTGTTCGCCCGCCGCCGCGCACTGGAGATTTTCACGCCCGAACAGCAATGGTGGCGGGCCGAACCGGACCCCATCGTCGCACAGGCCGCCGCCGCGAAAGATCGCGAACTCGACACCGAGCGCCGCGATTTGCTCAGCGCCCTGCTCGGCCCGAACTGGGAGGGCGGCGATCTCGTGAGCTTGCCGCGCCCTTCGCGCCTGGCCATTCCGCTCGACGGCCCGGTCCTCGGGGCGTTGCCCAACGACGTCAAACAGTCGGTCGAGCAAATCAGTTTACATGCCGCCGATCGCGTCGCGGAATATCTCGCCGCCCAGCGGCGGGCCGGAAAAACCCCCGAGGCCGCCGAACTCGCCCGCTTGCGGCAGCAAACCCGGAAGGAACTGGCCGCCGTTCTCACGCCGGCCCAACTGGAGGAATTCCTCCTGCGCTACTCCGATAACGCCCGCGCCCTGCGCACAGATTTCGCCCAACTCAAGTTCTTCAACGCCACCCCCGACGAGTTCCGCAGCGTGTTTCGCACCCTGGATCCGCTCAACGATCAACTCGCGCAACTCGACGATTCCACGCCCCAAGGCGCGCAGCAACGCGACGCACTGGTGGCCCAGGGGGAAAACGCATTGAAGCTCGCGCTCGGCGAAAAGCGTTACGCGGAGTATCGCCTGCTGCACGACGAACGTTATCGCGAAGCCTACGCCGAGGCGCAAAAGGCCGGCGCGCCGGAAACCGCGGGCGCGCTTTACGAGATCAAGATCGCCGCCGCGGAGGAGCTGGCCCGCATCAAGGAAAAAACCGGCCTGACCGACGA
>CAYHFK010000064.1:0-17783 GCA_964355895.1 uncultured Bifidobacterium sp.
TATAGCGAGGATTATCCGCCGTCAACTGAGATCTTAAGCCCGGCGTCAATGTGGCAAAAGACTCAGCGGACGGAGTCGCCAGCCCGGACCTGACTTATTTCGCACCTCTTTGCGCCTGCCCCTTTTCGTCACCCGTGATGTGCGGCTGCCACCACGCAATGAATTCGGAGAGTATTTCCCTGCCCGGCAGGGCGGCAATTTTGAGTTCACCCGCGCCGTGGCCGGCGTCTTTGCGATTACTCCGGTCGGTTACGCCACGTAGCCTCCCGCCGTCATAACCACCTCATGAGCATCGCCCTGGAAACCTACAATCTCACGCGCGACTTCGGCGCGTTCCGCGCCGTCAACCAGCTCAGCCTGCGCGTGGCGGCAGGTTGTTTCTATGGTTTTCTGGGACCGAACGGCGCGGGCAAATCCACCACCATCAAGATGCTCACCGGCCTGCTGGCGCCCAGCGGCGGCAGCGTCCGCGTGCTGGGCGAAGACATCAGCGATCCAGATCGCGCCCTCGAAGTCAAACGCCGCGTCGGCGTGGTGCCGGAGAATCTCGCGCTGTTCGACAACCTGACGGCGCGCGAATACCTCACGTTCGTCGGCCGCATGTATCTCCTGCCGCCAGCGACGGTGAAAGCCCGCAGCGAAGAATTGCTGGCGATGATGGATCTGGCGAAGGAGGAAAAGAAACTCACGCTGGAATTTTCCCACGGCATGAAGAAGAAGCTCGCCCTCGCCGCCGCGCTGATTCCGAATCCGGAATTGTTGTTCCTCGACGAACCCTTCGAGGGCGTGGACGCGGTGGCCTCGCGGGTTTTGCGCGACACGCTCAAGCAATGCGTCAAGCGCGGCGCGACGGTCTTCCTGACGTCGCACGTGCTGGAGATCGTGGAAAAGCTCTGCAGCGACGTGGGCATCATCGCCCGCGGGCAGATGGTGCATCAGGGCACGATGGAGGAATTGCGCCGCGACGGCTCGCTGGAGGACAAATTCCTCGCGGTGGTGGGGGATGATTCGCAGGAGCGGCAGAAGTTGAGCTGGCTGGAGGCCTGATTGAACTGGGAACAACTCAAGACCATTCTCTGGCTGCGCTGGCGGCTCACGCGCAATCAGTGGCAGCGCGCCGGCGGATTCGGTGCGGTGCTGGCGGTCATCGTCGCCGCCGGTGCGGTGGTGCTGGGCGGCGCGACGTTTGTCGGCGGTTTGCTTGGGGCGGCCCTCGGATTGGGCGAAGCGCGACCGGCAGTCGTGATGGGCATCTGGCTGGGCGTGACGGTGGCATTTCTTGTTTTCTGGCTGATCGGATTACTGGCGGAGCTGCAGCGCGCGGAGACAATTGACCTGCAGCGGCTCATGCATCTGCCGGTGGCGCTGGGGCAGATGTTCGTGATCAACTTCGTCGCATCGCATTTTGCGCTGAGCATCATCCTGATGGTGCCAGCGATGACCGGGCTGGCGCTGGGCCTGACATTCTCCCGCGGTCCGGCGATGCTGCTGCTCCTGCCGCTGGCCTGGAGCATGGTCTTCATGATTTCCGCCTGGACCTATTGCCTGCGGGGCTGGCTGGCGGCGATGATGAGCAATCCGCGCCGCCGGCGCGCAATCATCATGGGCATCACGCTCGCGTTTATCCTGATCTTCCAGGTGCCGAATTTTTACTGCAATGTGTTTGGCGGTCGCCAGCGGTTCGAGCGGCCCAGGAACGCAACGCCGGAAGCGGTGCAACGCGACCGGGCCGCGCGCCAGGTCGCGGAAAAAGCGACCGTCAACCAACTGATCGCCGTCCAAAAGTTCATCCCCCCGCTTTGGTTGCCGTACGGCGCGCTGGGCCTGGCGGAGCATCGGGTAATGCCCGCGCTACTCGGAACGCTCGGTTGCCTCGGCCTCGGCGCGCTCGGCTTGCGGCGCGCGTATCGCAGCACGGTGAGATTCTATCAGGGTGAAACCGGTGGCCAAGCTGGCGCTCGCTTGGCCCTACCAGTTCCGACCGCAACCGCTGCGCCCGCCAAAACCGGGAAGACCCTGATCGAACTCCAACTGCCGCTCGTTCCCGAACAAGCTGCCGCCGTGGCGCTGGGCACCTTCCGTTCGATGCTCCGCGCGCCGGAAGTGAAGATGGCCTGGGGCACGGCGTTTCTCGTGACGGTGATCGTTGGCGCGTCGCTGCTGTTTCGCGCCGCGCCGAAAATCCCGCTCGCCGCCAAGCCGTTCATCGTCACGGGCGCGATGGCGTTTTCGCTTTTCATGCTGGTGCAGTTTCTCGCAAACCAGTTCGGCTTTGACCGGCAGGGTTTTCGCGCCTTCGTGCTGTCGCCGGTGGACCGCCGGCTCATTCTGCTCGGAAAGAATCTGGCGACCTGGCCCGTAGGCGCGACGTTCGGGCTGTTGCTGCTGACGACGATTTCCATCTGGCTGCGGCTTCCGCTCCTGGCCGCCGTGGCCGCGGTCTTTCAACTCGCGACCTTGTTGTTGGTCGGGAGTCTTGCCGGAAACCTGCTCTCGATTCTAGTGCCCTTTCGCGTCGAAGCCGGCTCGCTGAAGCCGACCAAGATGCCGGCACTGGCGATGCTGACGATGGTCTTGTGCCAGTTCCTGTTTCCGTTGGTGATGGTGCCGGTGTTCGTGCCGCCGTTGCTGGAATGGCTCTGGCAACTGGCCGGTTGGCCGGTCTGGGTCCCGGTAAATCTCATCCTCTCCGTGCTGCTCGCCACGCTGACGGCCATGCTGTACTGGCAAACACTGGGATCATGCGGTCGTCTGCTGCAGCGGCGGGAAATAAAAATTCTCAACACCGTAACCGCGGAACAGGAGTAATCGCCGACACTTTCCGTTACCCTGCGTCACCCGTGATGTTCTTCCCGCACAGCGTGACGAATTCGGCGAGTTTGTCCCGGCTCGGCAGGCGGGGTTTGACAGGAGCAGAGCAACTCAGGCAATGCGGAAGGGGTTCGCGCCGCGGCGGAAGGGGGACTGATCAAAGCCTTCCGAGCGGCCGTTTGAGTGGTCGGCGGGATCGCGGAAAACAATGGGAAGTTTCACGTTTGCGTCAACGGCACGTGACCGTATCCTAGCCTTCGGCGATCAAACCGAAACCGGAGTGGACTGGCCGCCCCCGGATCGCGGGTCAGCCGAAGCATTATTCGACGTGAGCGGATTATTCTACAATCTTGGACGACGCATCGGTCGAGCCGCCATACCCGCCATCCGCAAGACGAAGTGGATTTACGACGGACTGGCCGGCAGCGAGGACGAGGCGCTGCGGGCGGAAACGAACCTCGGCAGCGCGCTGGCGGTTGAACTGCGCGCCACCACCCAACCGGTAAGCGATCCCACCCTCACGCCTTTGGTGACCCAACTCTGCCAGCGGCTGGCGGCATGCGTACGCGACCCACAACGCACTTTTCACTGTGAAGTCATCCACGGTGAAGCTCCGAATGCCATGGCCTTGCCGGGCGGATTTGTTTTCATCAGCCACTCGCTGGTGGAACTCTGCGAGCGCCGCCCGGACGAACTGGCCTTTGTGATCGGGCACGAGATGGGGCACATCATCCGCCGGCATGCCTGGGACCGGATGCTCAACGAGGCCCTGTTGGGCGTCGCTGCGACGGTGGGAGCCCGGGTCGGCGGGTTGGGGGGCTGGCTGCGGCAGAATGGCCGGCAGGTTTTGCAAAACGCCCATTCGCACGATCGCGAACTGGAGGCCGACGAATTTGGTCTCCGCCTGGCGGTCGCCGCGTGTTTCGCGCCCGGCGGTGCCATCGCGTTGCTGCAACGCATCGAATGTTTGGGATCCGACCCGGGCATTCTGGGCCAGTATTTTGCCTCGCATCCCCCCGCATCCGAACGGATAGCCCGCTTGCAGGCGATCGCGCAGCGATTGCCCGCAGGTCAGAAGAGTTGAGTTTAGCGGTCAAAAAAATCGATTAGATTGGTCTTGCTGGTCATTCGCATCCGCCTCAAGGTGTTGGCCGCTACCATGAAAGTGTCCACGCCTCATCGCCCCGGCTTTACGCTGATTGAATTGTTGGTGGTGATTGCGATCATCGCCATTCTGGCGGCGATGTTGTTGCCGGCGCTGGGTCGGGCCAAGGAGAAGGCCAAGCGGACGCAATGCCTGAGCAACCTGCGCCAGATTGGAGTCGGCATGTTCATCTATGCCCTGGATAGTGCCGACAAGGTGGTTCAAGCGCGGAACATTCCAGGCTCGATTCGCTTCGTGCAAATTGCACTCAACCCGCCCGAGGCGGCGGCGGCGGCCAGCGTCGGACTTACCGTCCAAACCAACAATATTTGGACCTGCCCGAACCGGCCAGGCTTTCCGACGTACGAAGCCGAGTACCCGCAATACAACATCGGCTACCAGTATTTCGGCGGGATCACGAACTGGCTCAATGACAAATACGATGGCCCGTCGCGCAGCCCGGTCAAGACCAGCACGGCGAAGCCGACCTGGGTGTTGGCGGCCGACTGCACCATGAAAGTCAACGGCGCGTGGGGCGGCGTGGATCGGGATGTCGCTTATGCCAACATGCCGCAGCACCGCAAGCCTGGATCCAAAGTGCCGCAAGGGGGCAACCAACTGTTCATTGATGGCTCCGCCCGTTGGATTAAGGCGGAGACCATGCACTTCCTCCATTCCTGGGGGGCGGGCAGCAGCCGGGCCGGGTATTTTTATCAGGACGATTCCGATTTCCCGCCCAACCTGCGCGCGCAACTACCGTTCTTGAAGTTCACCCCTTGAGCGCCGCGCTCCGCCGCGACGGGGGCCTCGCCCTGCCGGACCCAAATTCAGATCGCGCCGCGTTGAAATAACCGCTTGAACCAATGCGCATCTGCCTGATACAAAACGCCCCGCGGACACAAAACGTCTCGGCAAACTAAACAGGAAAACCAAATGAAATCCGATAACACCCATTCGAACCTTCTCTCCCGCGGCGCGGTCGTTGCGGGCATCCTGCTGATCGGGGCCACCGTCGCCACGGCGGCAGAGCCCGCGCCCGAGGTCAAGAAGGGCTGGGAGACCACTGCGGCAGCGGGGTTGACCATCACCCGCGGCACCCGGGACACCATGCTCGTCACGGCGGGTTTGAATACCAGTCGCAAATGGGAGAAGGACGAGGCGGCACTCGGTATCAGCGGCGGCTACGGTGAAGATGACGGCACGGTTAACAACGAGTTTCTTCAGAGCTTCGGTCAGTACAACCGATTGTTCACCGAACGCTTTTACGGTGGTCTCCGGCTGGATGCGGCTTATGATGGCATCGCGAATCTGGATTACCGGGTGACGCTCTCGCCCTTGGCCGGCTACTACCTCATCAAGAACGCGAAAACCACCCTGGCGGTGGAAGTCGGTCCGTCCGCCGTCCTGGAGAAATATGCCGGCCAGGACTCAGACATTTACTTCGGTATCCGCTTTGCTGAACGGTTCGAGCATAAGCTGACCGCCGCGACCAAGATCTGGGAAAGCGCTTCCTACGTTCCCCAAGTGGATCGCTGGGCGGAAAATTACGTCATCACGGTGGAAGTTGGCATTGACACCGCCATCACCAAGAAATGGAGTTTGCGCGTGGTGCTGCAAGACTCTTACATCAGTGAACCGGCCCCTGGCACCGAGAACAACGAACTGCGCTTGATCGCCGGCACCGCCTACAAATTTTGATGCCCGCAACCCCATCGCCCGGCGGGAACCCGCCGGTCAACCGCTGTGGTGGTCGGGGCGGTCAAAACCACGGTCACTCGCGCGGGTGGTGATGGTGGCGGGGTAGGTTTTTGGGATGCGCCGGAGTTCAAGCCGGGGAGTGGTCGGCCGCGATCATTCCCCGGCTTCCTCTTTGCGGACGAAGAACACGGCACTTTGGGTCGGCAAGTAGAAATGGAATTCCACGCTGCACGGGGTTGGTGGTCCCGCTGTTCCGCTTGCGGCATGACTACGCGGGCAATCTCGCCGGGAGCAAACCGCTCGCGCCCTGATGGGGTATCCGAGGCAAGACCGCCTTGGACAAGTTTTTCAATCCGCCTGCGTTGCGACAAATAGAAAAGCCGGCAAGTTGAACCCTTGCCGGCTCGTGAACGGAAGGAGTGCCTCGATTAGCTGGCCAGGTCACGCTTGACGCTGGCTTCCAATTCCCCGGTTGCTTTGTCGCTCAACCCGATGGAGGTCCAGGTGATCCGGTTTTTCTGAGCGTAATAGATGGTGCGGCTTACGCCTTTCACGTTGTACGCCTTGTCCCAATCCTTTTCTGCGGCCACGACGACCGGAAAGGTGATCCCGTTTTTGGCGGCGGCGGCCTTGATGGCGGCGGTGTCCTTGGAATCGAGGATTTGGGCAAACACGCCCAGTTTGCTCTGGCCGTTTTGGAGGGCCTGCAGCTTTTTCAGGTCCGCCCAAAAGGCCTCATCGTTCAAATCGCCAAAGGCCACGATCTTGGCCGCTTTGGCGCCGTAAGCGCAAACCTGGCAGTATTCCTTGCCGGTTTCGACGTTCTTGATGGTGTAGGGAGTGAGGCTATCGCCCGGCTTGAGAGCGGCCGGGGCGATTCCCGCCAGAGAGATGGCGGCCAATAGTAATATGATTTTTTTCATGGTGGTTTTTGGTTGATTGCGATTAACCGACACTGGCGCGGGGATTGTAGTTCAATATAAGGCCATCGCAAGTTTAGGTTTTCCAAAATTCATCTGCCAATCTGACCGCGTCCGGCCTGAGCTTCATCCTTGAAGCGCTCGCGCACCGGAAACATAATGGGAAACCATGAACTTGAACCGCCCACTCACCCACGCGGATCTGCTGCAACTCAAACGCTGGAATACCCCCACGATCTACAACGGCTGGGAACAAGTCACCCGGCGCAATCCCGGTAGTGACGCCTTCAACCGGGAGGAGACGCGCGACTTCATGCCGCAGATGGGGCCGATGATCGGTTACGCCGTCACCGTCGTCATCGCGCCGGGCAATCCTGAACATCGTCAGGCGAATCCCAACGCCTGGCAGGAATATCGCCGTTACGTCGCGCGCGTGCCGGGACCGAAAATCGTCGTCGTGCAGGACCTTGACCAGCCGCGAGTCATCGGCTCGTTCTGGGGCGAGGTAAACAGCAACATGCACCGCGCCCTTGGCTGTGTGGGCACCGTTACCGACGGCGCCATCCGCGATCTGGACGAAATGACCAATGCGGGGTTCAAGGCGCTTGCCCGGCGGCTGTGTGTGGGTCACGCGTTCGCCCATCCGGTGCGCTGGAACTGCGAGGTGCCGGTGTTCGGCCGCTCCGTGCGCCCGGACGATTTGATTCACGCGGACAAACACGGTTTCCTCGTCGTTGCGCCCGAGGAACAACCCGGTCTGCTCGACGCCGTGCGGTTCATGGATGCGAACGAGTGCGGCACGGTCATCTCCGCCGCCCGGGACACGGCGGGTCGGAGTCCGGAGGAAATTTGCGACCGCCTCGACCGCGCTGCCACCGAGTTTAGCGGAAACGTGAAGGCAAAGTTCAAGCGCCCGGGCGAGTGGTGACGACCCGGGCCGGAGTCGTCGCAGCGCGACAACCTTACCATGGCCCATGTCTCAATGCGGGCGATGGTGGTTTTCATCTTGGTTTGGCGTCGCCCTTGGTAGATTTTCGATGCGCTCGATTCAAGCGAATTAAGGGGCCCGGACATTCGGTTGCCCGCACCAGGATGGGCCGGGGAATGGCCCGCCCGCCGAAGTTTATTTGAATGACATCCCGTGTTTTAGGTCTTACCCTGTGACCGTTAAGAAAATCACCAATAACAAACCATGAAAAAACTAATCTTGGCAATGACCGTGGCGGGGTTGACCGTCGGCGCGTATGCGGGCGAAAAGGCCTGCTCAAAGAACAAGACCGCTTGTGCGGGCAAGGAGAAAACCGCTTGCGCGGAAAAAGCAACGGCGGGCTGTCCGGCGAACAAGGGCACATGCCCGGCGCAAGGTCAGACCGCAAAGAAGGACGGCAATAACAAAAGCGTCCAGAGTCCCAAAGGCGCGGAGTCCAACAAATCCTGACCCCCTTTGGACCAAATTACCCCCGCGTCATCTGGCGCGGGGGTTTTCTTTTTCACGACCGGTAAGATGAAGCCCGATGCCAAAAATAGCGCCAAACGGCCAAGGAATAAGTCTTGACAGCGGCTGGGTACGCCCCATTATAGCCACTAAATGAACCCAAATCCTTCCACCAATAAACTTATGAAAATCACGACCTTTGTGCGTCGCTGCTGTTATGCGACCATTGTCGGCCTTGCGGCCGCAACTGCTCAGGGCGCTTCGATCAACGGTTATTACACGAGCCCGCGTGTGTTTAACGACAATCCTCTGTCAACTCTCACGATCTCGCCCGCAGCTCCAATCAATGCCAATCCGGCAACGATTAATATCCTAGATGAGTTTACGGGAGCTTTCGGCGGCGCCAATCGCCATGACGTGGTGGCCTCGGGCGATGGCGGAGTAACGGCCTACAATTTTGGCATTGACGACAGCTTTGAGTTCACGACCCGACTGACGCTGACGGACGGTTTCAATGCGCCTCGAAAAGAGGCTGGCATCCGCATCAATAGCCCAATCACGGGTGATATGCTGTTTTTAGTTAACTCCGATGCCGGCGAGATCGTCACCTTCGGTGGGCCGTTCCACCTGTTTGGTAACAATGGGGGTGGCAACGGTTACACTCCCGGTAGTTCCATTCTGCTCGGCATCAGGCAAATTGGTGGTGGCGATGGTATCGGTGGTATCCCGGACACGATTGAGTTCTTTATTGATAAGGGCGCGGGTATCGTAACGACCGGTCCGCTGCCGTGGTCGAACCTCGAAGGAGGACCGCTTAACTTCACGGTGGGAGTTTACGCGCAAGGGGGTGCGAACGCTGGCGGAGACTTTGTTAATGCTCTGTTCAGAAACACGACTTTCACCGTGGTTCCGGAGCCTGGCACTTTTGCCTTGGTTGGCATGGGGTTGTTTGGGCTGTTGGCCATCCGCCGCAAACGCTAGTTTGGATCAAGCAGGGGAAAAATAGCCTGTCGCAAATTCTAAACTTTAAAGGGACACTCGCTCACCGCGAGTGTCCTTTTTCATTTGTCAGGGGACACCGCGCGAAGGGCATTGGCTGCGAAAATCGAGCGCCTTGGCTACGGATAACCGAACTGGAAGACGCGGTAGAATCTTTGAGGCACTGCGAACGGGAGGGTGGCCGTGGCGGGCGGGCCAGCATCGGTCCAACTTGTGGTGGGACCGGTGGCGATCAATTCGCCGGTGGGCGAGGCAAACCAGGTGTCAAGGTTCGGCGAGTATTCGACTTGGTAAATGCGGCCGGCCGCGGCGTCCCAAGTCAGGCTGAACGCGTTCTGGGCGGGCTGAATCTCTAGTTTGGGCGTCATGAAGGCCAGCGGAACAAAGCCCGCCCGCTGCAAACCGCGTTGCACCTCCTCATTCCGCATGAACCGCCGCCAGACGCGCTGCGTGCGGTAATTCTCGATCATGATGACGATGGGGCCTTGATCAATTCCCAGTTCATCTGAACCATACCACTGGGCGCCTAGGTTAAACGCGTCGCGAAAGCCATACGCGGTCCAAATGCGCGGTCGAAACTGGGTGTAGAAGTGGCGCAAGGCCGGCACTGAGAATTCAGGGGTGAACGCCATGGACCCGCCGGCCGCAGTGGGGGCAATCGTGCCATCGTCATTTTCGGCCGGTGGGGCACCGCGCGCCGCGTAGCCCGTAGGCCCGTCACAGGCGGTCAATCCCCAAACGTTGCTGCCATAGCCAACGCGGCTCAACGGGTTGGCAATGCAGTAAGCCCGCTGGGCCAGAGTTGCACGCCGTGAATTCTGGAAATAGGTGCTGTTGCGGCTGTTCATGTAGGCGTCCGCCGTATGGCGGAAGTCAATCCAGCAGTGGGAGTATTGGTGCCCGAACAAGGGAGGAAACGGGACAAAAGCCTGACCATAATTAGTGGCCCAGGTGTATCCGCTGGTCCAGCGGCTCCACGCTGATGCGGGCAAGGGATTGGTCGCAGCGCCCAAGCTGAGACAGTAGAGCAGCATTCCCTCGTTATAACCGACCCAATTGTTCGCGATGAAACTTCCCGGCGGGTTCCAGCCCATTGAGACAACATTGCTCCCGCGGGCCATCCAATTCCAGTCCACCCGGTTAAATATCGTGTCCGCCATCGTCCGGATGGAGGTTTCGTCGGGATTGGGGCCATCGAAATACTGTTTGGCGTAGAGTATTCCGGCCAGCAACAAGGTCGTATCAATGGAAGACAGTTCCGTCGAAGGGGAGCGCAAGGCGGTGTTCATATCCAGAAAATGATAGAACCATCCCTTGTACCCAATGGTCCCTGTGGAGTTCGGGCCTTGCGGGCCGTTCAGGAAAGTGTTCAAGGTCGTCAGGACCCGCGCCACGCCCTGGGTTCGGGAGATCCAGTCATGGTCAATCCCAATACCGATCGCCGTCAACCCGAACCCCACTGCCGCAATGCTGCATGGGGAAGTGGTCGTACTCCGATCCGGAATCAGACCGTTGCTCGGATTCGCCAGATACCAGAAATAATCGAAACTGGTCTGCTGGACGTACTCCAGGAATTCATCATCATTTGCAAAGGGACGAGGCACGGCGGCCAGGGGGGCCGACGGGAGGCTTTCCTGCGCGGTGGTGGTCAACGCGGTAACTCGGTAAAAGTTCGTCTGCCCATTGACGACACCGACACTGAGATCACAGAAGCCCGGCGAGGTTAGCAAGCTCGGGCTCTGCGCCGCGAATGGTCCGCCACTGCTGAGCGAACGGTACACGCGATATCCCGAGAGATTGGGTTCACTATTCCTGTCCCAGTGCAACACGATACTTCGGTCCCCCGTCCGGCTCACCAGCCCGGTCGGGGCTTCGATGGCGACTGCGGTGCGAAAGGCGACCGCCAAGAAGAGAATCTGGAAGACGAGAGCGCGTTTCATATCCGATCAGGGCTAAACTGGATCTCAAGCTATCACTATCGATTTGTGGGTTCAATGGCCAGCAGGCACGACCCATCGGATCGCAGCGACTTTTCCCAATAATCAGTGTTAAGGTGCGACAACCTTATAGAACCGTCCGGTTGAGGTAGCAAGGTCGCTCGCGGTTTTGACTGTGCCGTCACCGATCACGGTGGTTAGAAGGTCCCAATTGCCGGCATTCACATTATCCCGGTAAAACACCCGGTAAATCACGCCGGACTGGGTCGGAAAGGAAATGACAACATTGTTGCCCGCGCGCCCGGCGGTCAAAGTGAGGCCTGAAGCTGGCACCAGCATGAAGTAATTCGGATTGCTGTTGCCAGTGGTTGCGATCCGCAGCGTGCTAAGACCGTTCAACTTTACTACGACCGGCGCGCCCAGCCCATCATCCGTCAATGGCACCCAATCGTAGATACTATAACCGAGCCCGACGATGCCCCAGCGACCGAGCCGCTTGGTCACCTGACTGGTCGTTCCCGCCCCGCTGACGACCTGGTCCAGATACATCAAGTAGCCGCCAAGGCCGGAAAACCGCCCATAGACATAGAAGTTGCCCGTCGGATATATCCGCGTGTAGTTGGCCCAATCGCCGTTCCCAAACCAAGTCAGGTCATAATCAAACGCACCCACGCTGATGAATGCCTCGCGCAGACGATCATGTGTCTTGTCTTGGGGAATGCCATCGGACCGGTACAAGAACTCCTCGTCAAGAAAAGGGCTGTGTTGGAAATCAATGTTGGTAGTTGCCGGATAGGGTCCGTTGAAGTCGGCGTACGCCTCAGGGAACCAATTCGTGATAAATTGTCCGCCACCATGATCAAAATCCTCCGCCTCCACCATGTAATTATCCTGACTGAACGTATCGAAGTCGTCGGTCACGCTGATGCCGTGATTGAGGGAATTGGTCACGGTGATGATTGCCGTATGCATCGCGTTGGGCAAGAGGCCGTGATAAACCACGTTCTTCGTCGAGGTCGAGCCGGTGATAACCAGGTTCGTGCTTGAGGAAACATCGCTGCCGTCCAGGTTCACTTTGATTCCGTCCGCAGGGAAGGTGGCCCCCGTCGTGGCAACCGTAAAACTTAGCGCGTTCGTGTACTCGAACGGGCGCTTGCCGGTGGGATAAAGGTTGCTTAACCGTGGCAAATCAACCTGGGCAGCGACGAGCATGAAGAAGCCCGGCAGGAGATTCCCGCCGCTGGTGACGCGCAAGGTCTCCTTGCCGTTGAGGACCACATTGGCAAGGAAGCCATCGGTGTCCTTCAGATAGACGTTGTCGAACGTGCTCCAGCCGCGACCGTTGGCAATCGTGAAGGTGCCCAAATCCGTGGTGGTCAAGTCGTTGGTGTTCACCTTGCTCAAGGTCAGCGTTCCAGAGAGACCCACATCGGTTGCGAGGCGGGCGATGACCCAGTTGGTGCTGTTCGGCCAGTCGCGGGTGTAATTCACCCACTCGCTGTAGTTAAACGGGTCAATTCTGTAATCGAGCCTGCCTGCAACGAACAGGTTCTTGCGCGAGTAGTCCCCCGAGACATCAGTGGCCATCAGATCACTGGGACGATACAGATGGCTGCCGCCGCCATTCAGATTATGCTCGTCCACCTCCGGTTCGCCCACTTTTCCGAAGTAGCAATTGGGATTGCCACTGACGCTGCAGAGGTCCGGATTATTGATGTACATTCCGCTGGCAAAATCAAAATCTTCGGCCTCCCACAGGTAAACGACCGGCTCGATTCCGACCCAAGTGGTTTCGAAGTACGTGCTCGCGCTGACCGTGAAGTTAAAACTGTCCGTCACGGTAATGGACGCCGTGTAGGTCAGGTTGGATTGGAGCCCGTAATAGGCCACGTTCTTGCTCGAAGCGGTACCGCTGATCGCCAGGCTGCCGGAGACATCCACCCCGTTCACGACCAGATGAATGGCGCTGTTGTTGATCGTAAAACCGCTTGGCGAGCTGGCGGTGAAGCTGATGCCGTCACCGGGGTTGACGAAGATCATGTTCATCGGGAACAGGCTGCTGATGACAGGCGGGATCGGCCCGCTGATTTGGTTCAGAACGGCATCGTCAAAATAGCAGGAACCAGCCCGGTTGCCGGCCGAAAGATAAGCGTAGCGGTACCGGACCTTGGCTGTTCCCAATGGTGCAACCAATTGACTGACGGAACCTGTGACCGCGTACGTGGTGAAATACGGATCCCCGGTAGAAACCGGAGACAACAAATCGCAAGCGTTCGTTACCGAATATGGGAACCAAGCGCCTGTTCCCACACTGGCGGCGAAATTATCCGACTTGTACAGGGCGAGCACATTGCTGCTCGCCCCGAGGAACGAAACTTCAACCCAGACCAGGCAATCCGGCCCCAGCGTGTCGGCGCCCGTGTAGAACCATCCGCTGGCTTGGTAGCTCGATCCAGGAGCACTGCTGAAGTCCTGGTATATGCCCGCCACATTGTTGGTTCCATTATAAATTGCGTTCCACTGCTTCCAAAAGAAACTCCCCGAATGTGCGGGGACATTGTTCTCGATCCAATAATCGCCGGGATTTGGAGCCGTCGGCGGCGCAAAATACGTCCAGCCAATGGGAACGATGTGCGCCTTAGCATTATCGGCCTCGAAACTTGGGTTAACCAAGAGATTGGCAGCCCCAGCCCGACTGGCGGCCAGCACAAAAGCTGCGGCCAAAGCCAGGAGCGTGAAGTTTAAAGATTTGAATTTCAGTTTCTCGTTTGGGTTCCGAGAAAGCGAACAGTTGTCCGATACAAAGTTTATGTGCTTTTCCATAGAAGGATGGGCTTTTGGTTTCCCCGGTGCGTTTTGCACACAAGTGAACTTGATGAACTATTGCCCGCGAGACCGGGTTGTCAATGGAAACATCTCTCTTCTGTCCGGCTCGGCGCATCAACGTTGACACGCACCGCCGTCTCACGTCAGATTTATATGCCCCGGCATGAGCAACTCTATACGCGAATTCGTCGAGCACCTCCCCATTGTGGATGTGCATGAGCATCACCTGCCCGAGATAATCTTGGAGCGTGAGGTCAACCTGCTGCAACTGTTCCAGCAAAGCTACGCCGGCTGGGCGCAAGCTCGACCGTATTGCCTGCCTTCTGAATCGCGCGATGCCGACCCGATGCTCGCCGCGGCCGGCCCGACCACGTGGGAAGCGCTCGCCCCGTTTCTGGATCACAGCGGCTCAAACTCCTTCGTCCGGAATCTGGTCCGGGCCGTCGTCGAATTGCACGGCAGTGGCGCCCCGGAGATCACGCGCGACAACTGGCGGGCGCTTGATGCCGCGGTGCAGGCCGCCCATCGCCGGCCCGCATGGCAGCACGAAGTCCTGAACCGCGCGCGCGTCACGACCGTCATCACCGACGCCTACAACGATCCGTTGCTCGATCCCCGGCCCACGCTCGGGGCTAATTACCGGTCCGTGATGCGCACCAATTCGCTCGCGCTCGGCTGGCATCCCGATTCACACGATCACAACGACAACCGCGCGCATGAACTGCTGAAACGCGTCGGACTGAAGGCGGAATCGTTCGATGAATACCTTGTCGCCCTCGAAAAACTCGTGGCCGGTTTGGCGGCGCGGGGGCAGGTCGCCCTCAAGAACTCGCTCGCCTACGACCGCGACATAAACTTTGACGAGCCGGACGAACGGCTGGCCCGCGCCGCGTGGGGCAAGGTTTCGCCGCCGCCAGCGGAGCGAAAGGCGTTCGGTGACTTCATCGTGGATTACCTCTGCCGCATCGCCGCCGCGCGGGATATTCCGGTTCAGTTGCATCTGGGCACCGGGATCATTCGCGGTTCGCACCCGCTCGGCGTCGCCGGGTTGATTGAACGGCATCCGCGCACGCGCTTCCTGTTGATGCACCTGGCGTATCCGTGGAGCCGGGATCTGCTCGGCATGGCGTTCGTCTATCGCAACATCTGGTTGGATCTCACTTGGTCGTTCCTGCTGAGTCCGTCGCACTTTAAGCTGGCGCTGCACGAAGCGATTGAGGTGCTGCCCAACGAATCCCGGATGATGCTGGGTGGCGACAACTGGCATGTCGAGGAAACCTACGGCGCGATGCAGACGGCCCGGCGGTTGATTGCCGAAGTGCTGGATGAAAAGCTGGCCAGCGGATATTTCAGTCGCGCCACCGCCGAGCGGCTTGCGCGGCGGATGCTGCACGACAACGCCCGCGAGTTTTTCCGGCTCGAATGACGGAGGCAGGCAGGAGACCGGGTAACGCGGCTCAAACTTCTGAGGCGCTTTCAAAACCTCGCGCCCGGAATGGCTCTTCTCCCTCTCCGCCATCCGATGGAGGAGAGGGCTGGGGAGAGGCGGCGCGTAGCGCAGGTTGGCAACCTGCTGTATCGCCGATTGGTAGTCGGCTGGACACAGAAATGTCACACCACTGCGGATTGCCAATCCGCGACACAGCAGACTGCCGGTCTGTGCTACCGTGCCAGGGCGCAACGCACCAACAAAGTTCGGGGTGGTCTCTCCTAAATCCCTTCCCCCACTCGTTCCTCACGGAGAGAGGAAGAGGCAACGCGAGTTTCGAAAGCGCCTCATATAAAAGAATTTTGAGATTCCTCACCTCCTGCCGCTACGATAGCGTCAATGGCCCGACCGGACGGAAACTTAATTTAATGAAACGACATCCCCTATCCCTCGCCTTGCTGCTGGCCGCGTTGCTCGCGGGCTTCGCGCCTTTCCGCGCTGCCGCCCACACCGATGGCCACCCGTCCATTCACGATACGGTCGCCGGCATCATCGTGCGCCTGAAGCGCGAGTTGACCGCCGACCAACTCATTGGATTGACCGCGCCCAAGGTCGAGGCGTTCCTGACGCCGGACGAGCGCGAGATTCTCGGCACCGAGCATGTGCGCTTCCGCGTCAACGTGCCCGTCGTCGTCACCATCGTGCGCGACAGCAGCCTGGGCGACGAACCCTACTGGCTGGCCGGGCGCGGCTTCAAGGCCACCGGGCTAAAATTCAAACTCGCTGGGCGCGATTTCGATACCTGGGAAAAGGAATTTCCCGCCGGCGAAATTGGGTTGGGCGTGCAGAACCTGACCGGTCGCGGCAACCACTATCTCGTCCTGCTCAAACCCCAGCAGTCCGGCAGCACTGTCAAGGTCACGAACCTTTATCCGGCGCACTTGCGCACGACCAAGTTCGTGGCCGGCGTCGAGCCGTACGTGGATCAGGCGGACAAGTTGCCCACGGTGCCGGCCGAGCTGGCTGGTCAGTTGCTCGTCCAGGCCGAGGATGACAGCACCGAAGACGCGCGCCTCGTCAGCCTGTTCAGCAAGACGCAGTACCCGGCGAGCGATCGCGTGGAGCACGTGGTGCTCACCTGGAGCGCCGATCCCCGCACCAGCCAGACCATCCAGTGGCGCACCTCCACGAACATCACGCGCGGCGGCGTTCGCTATCAACTCAAGTCCGCTGGCACGACGCATGACGCAAAATCCGCCCGGACGAAACGCGCCACCACGGAACCGCTCGCCACGCCCACGCTCGTCAACGATCCCCTCATCCACCGGCATACCGTCGCCTTGCGCGGCTTGAGGCCGGGCACCACTTACGTCTATTCCGTCGGTGACGGATCGCCGAACGGTTGGACGGAATCGGCAGAATTCACGACGGCGCCAGCCGGTGCGGAGCCCTTCGCGTTCGTTTACATGGGCGACGCGCAAAACGGGCTCGACCGCTGGGGCGTGCTGTTGCACAACGCCTATCGCGCCCGGCCCGACGCAGCGTTCTATCTGATGGCCGGCGACCTCGTGAACCGCGGCGCCGAACGGTGGGATTGGGACAGCTTCTTTGAGCACTCAAAGGGCGTATTTGATCGTCGTCCGCTCGTGCCTGTGCTCGGCAATCATGAGTATCAGGCAAAGGAGCCGCAGCTTTACCTCGCGCAATTCGCCCTGCCGCGTAACGGCCCCAAGACCATCCCACCGGAGCGTGCCTACGCGTTCGAATACAGCAACGCCAAGTTCATCATCCTTGACTCGAACCTCGACGCGGCCAAACAAACCGCCTGGCTGGAAAAGCAACTCGCAAACACCAAGGCGATGTGGAAATTCGTGAGCTACCATCACCCGGCGTATTCCTCCGGCGGCAACCGCGACAACTTGGAAGTGCGCAATCTCTGGACACCGATCTTCGACAAATATCACGTGGACCTCGCGTTGCAGGGCCATGACCACGCCTACCTACGCACCTATCCCATGCGCGACCAGAAACGGGTCGCCACCGCGAAGGACGGCACGATTTACACGATTGCGGTTTCGGGAACGAAACATTACGACCAGCAGCCGCACGATTACACCGAGGTCGGCTTCACCAAAGTTTCGACCTATCAGGTGCTCGACATCCAGATCAACGGCAACCGTCTCGTCTATCGCGCCCACGACGTGGACGGCAAGGTGCGGGATGAGTTTGTGATCGAGAAGTGAGGAGCCTGGCCCAAGCGGGCGCAACCATTCAACTCGAACTGCCGCAGTTGGTAGGGTCATCGCGCTGCGATGACCGCCGGCCCGTGCAGGGCCGGAACGCTTCGGGTCATGCGAGCGCGTCAGGCAAAGGCGTTGCGCCGCTGCACGCGCGCTGGTCATCGCAGCGCGATGACCCTACCACCGTTGCGCAAACTTCTATGTTGGAGTTCGGGTTCAGCCCGCCGGTTAGCCTATTGCACCAGTAACACCCGGTAATAGCGCTCCGCCGCCGTGCCGGCCGAAGCGTCCTCTTTGACGCCGGTCGCGTCCGTCGCCGTCACGTCCCCGGCGAGATCGTTCCA
>CAYHFK010000065.1:0-2236 GCA_964355895.1 uncultured Bifidobacterium sp.
TTGCGCGCCACGCGCGTCGGCAGCACGCAGTCGAACATGTCCACGCCGCGCGCGATCAGCTCCACCATCTGCGCGGGCGTGCCGAGGCCCATGGCGTAACGCGCCTTGGGCGCGGGCAGAAACGGCTCGGCCAGTTCCACCGCCTTCATCATTTCCGGCTCGGGTTCGCCCACGCTCACGCCGCCGATGGCGTAGCCGTCAAATTCCATCGCCACGAGCGCCTTCGCACATTCTTCGCGCAACGCTGCATTGCTCCCGCCTTGGCAGATGCCAAACACCAGTTGCCCCTCCGCGCGCGGCTGCTCACGACACTCACGCGCCCAGCGGATCGTCCGCTCGACCGCGAGCCGTTGTTCCTTCGCGGGCGCGTCGTGCGGGGGACATTCGTCGAATGTCATCGCGATATCTGACCCGAGCACGCGCTGGATTTCCATCGCCTCTTTCGGCCCGAGAAACAGCGGCGAACCGTCCAGATGCGAGCGGAACTCGACGCCGTGCGTCTTGATCTTCCGAATCTTTGCGAGGCTGAACACCTGAAAGCCACCGCTGTCCGTGAGGATGGGCAGATCCCAATTGATGAACCGATGCAGCCCGCCCGCCGCGCGGATGATGTCGAGGCCGGGGCGGATGTAGAGATGGTACGTGTTGCCGAGGATGATCTGCGTGCCCATCTCGCGCAGCTCGCGCGGGTCAATCGCCTTCACGCTGCCTTGCGTACCCACGGACATGAACACGGGCGTGTCCACCACGCCATGCGTCGTGGTCAATCGGCCCAGCCGCGCCTTCGAGTGCGGGTCGGTTTTCAGAAGTTCAAACATCAGGCGAAGGTTTTAACGCAAAGGCGCAAAGAGGCAAAGGATGGAATCAACGCCACGCGCGGCCATGGCTGATTCAATCCCGCGTGATGGCGCGCAGTTCGGCTTCCAGTTGCTTGCGCAGTTCTTCGCGTTCGGCGTCCGTCGCCGCGCGCGACACGCGCAGCATCCGGCCCGTGGTGATTTCACAGCGCGCAAACGGGAGCGGGATTTGAAAACGATCCCAGCTCTTCAAACAGATTTTCCAGTTCAGATGATACGCCACCGGCACGATCGTCAGACCGGTCAGTTGCGCGGTGGCGATCACGCCCTCCGGCACGGTGTAACGCGGGCCCCGCGGGCCGTCCGGCGTGATCGCCAAATCGTAACCACGCTCACCCCACGCGACCAGTTCGCGCAACGCCTGCGCGGCGCGGCGGCTCGACGACCCGCGCACCGGCTCGACGGCGAAGAGTTCGAGGATCCGCGTCACCAGGCCCCCGTCCCGGCTCGCACTGACGATCGCGGCGAGTTTCCGTTTCCGATCGCGCCGCGTGACGTAACGATGGTAAATAATCAATGCCAGTACCAGCCGGTTGTGCCAGATGGTAAAAATAATCTTCTCCGGTGGCACTTCGGAAAAAAAACCGGATTTTCCATCCACCTGGAAGCGAATCGTCACTGAGAGGCAGCGGATCGCCCCGTAAATTAGCCGGGCGGCGAGGCGTTGGTGCCATTTCGGATGGTGCGGCACCACGGCGCGGGACGGCTTGCCGCCTTCCCGGTGTGGCGACTTTGCCGGGTGAACTTCGGATTTGGTGCCGGGAGCAGTCATCATGTGTTTTTCTTCAGCGACGCGCGCACCAGTTGTTCGACGGTGGCGGCGGCCCCGAGCATCGTCTGCGCGGCGCGAACGGTGTCGTGCGCCTCGATTTGTTTGAAGCCCAGCGCCATGAGCGCCAGCACGGCGTCGTTGATTTTCTGGTCGGCGGCGGAGAGGGAACGCGCGGCGCTCGAGGCCTCCCAGGCGCCGGCGGCACCAACTTTGTCCCGCAACTCAACGACGATGCGCTCGGCGGTTTTTTTGCCGACGCCGGAGATTTGCGAAAGCGATTTCACGTCGCTGCTGGCCACCGCGCCGCGGAACGCCACCGGGTTCATGCCGCTTAAAATGTTCAGCGCGGTCTTCGGCCCAATGCCACTGACGTTGTTGATCAGCAGGCGAAACAAATCCCGCTCCGCCGCGCTGGCAAAGCCGTAAAGCACATGGGCGTCTTCGCGGATGACCAACTGGGTCAGCAACTTCACGTCGCCACCGGGTGGCGGCAGTTTGTCGAACGACGACAGCGGGATGAGCGCTTCGTAGCCAACGCCGTTCACGTCCACGACGATTTGCGTGGGCAGGGCTTCGACGAGTTTACCGTGGAGGAAGGTGATCATGT
>CAYHFK010000065.1:2336-17725 GCA_964355895.1 uncultured Bifidobacterium sp.
CGGCCCTGGCTTTGCGCGTGGGCCAGGGCGAGCGCCAGCGCGTCAGCTGCGTCGGCGGGGGGCAGCTCGGCCAACTGCAACAAACGCTGAACCATCTTGGCCACGGCGAGTTTTTGCGCCGCGCCGTAGCCGACGATGGCCTGCTTCACTTTGCGCGGGGCGATTTCGTAAATCTCCAGGCCCGCTTCGGCAATCGCCGCGAGCGCCGCGCCGCGCGCTTCGCCCATGAGGATGGCGGTTTGCAGATTCTGCGCGAAGAAAAGCCCTTCGACGGCGCAGACAGTGGGCGCATATTTCCGCAGCACTTCGCGGATGGTTTGCGAAATCTGAGCCAGACAACGCGAGTGCGGCCACGCGGCGGGACAGGTAATCGTGCCGTGGGTCAACGTGCGAGGATGAGGTTTGGCCAGTTCGATCACGCCGTAACCCGTGCCGCGCAGCGAGGGGTCCACCCCGAGAATGATGGTGTGAGCGCTGGGATTGCGGGCGGGCGGTGGCACGATGACCGGCGAAGCGGCGCGCGGTTTGCGGCCGCTGACGCGCGCGGTCATCTGATGGAACTGCTGAAGGGTGATGCCCACGCGATCCACTGTGCCAACGAAAGCGCGGTTGCAAAAGGAGAAAACCGCTTTTCGCGCGGATGGATGGATTCTGGACAGCGGGTCGGAACGCCAAAATCCGAAACGCGCCAAAGGAAAGCTGAATTCCCTCCGGCTTCGCGCGTCAGAACGAGGGAAAGGGCGGTGTCGCGAAGAAGCTTCCCGACCGGCGACCGGGAGTCAGGTTTCCGTCTGGGAGAGGGGCAGAGTTTTTGTTGGCTGCGGTGCGGGCTTCTCACCTAAGCTCCCCAAGTTCGAGCATGATTAACGATCCGATGATTGAAGTGGTCAAGTTGACCAAGCGCTACGCCGGTCACACGGCGCTGGAGGATATTTCCTTCACGGTCGGGCGCGGCGAGATCGTGGGTTTGCTCGGCGACAACGGCGCGGGCAAGAGTACGACCATGCGGATTCTTTCCGGTTTCCTGCCGGCCACGTCCGGCACGGCCCGCATTGCCGGGCGGGATGTGTTTTACGATTCGCGCGAAGTCCGCCGCCGCATCGGGTTCATGCCGGAGAATAATCCGTTGCACAACGAAATGCGCGTGCGCGAATACCTCAAGTTCCGCGCGCGGCTCAAGGGTCTGAGTTGGTCCCGTTCCCGCGCGCGGGTGGATACGGTGCTGGCCCAGTGCAGCCTCACGGAGGTCAGCCGGCGCATCATCGGCCAGTTGTCCAAGGGCTACAAGCAACGCGTCGGGCTGGCGGATGCCTTGGTGCATGAACCCGAGTTGATCATCCTGGACGAGCCGACCATCGGTCTCGATCCGCATCAGATCCGCTCCGTGCGGCAACTGATCAAGAGCCTCGCCGGTTCGCACACGGTGCTGATCTCGACCCATATTCTATCCGAAGCGGAGATGATGTGTAATCGCATGATGATCATGTTGGGCGGTCGCATTCTTGCCGCGGACACCCCGGACAATCTGCAAAAGCTCATGGCGAGCCGGGGACGGGTGATCGCGGAAATCGCCGCGCCGGTGGCGGAACTCAACGCGTGCTGGGCGGCGATGGTGAGCGTGGAAGAATTTGACGTTTCGCCGGCGGAGGGCGATTTCCACCGCTGCGCGCTGACGCCCCGTGACGGCTGCGACCTGCGCCCGGAGATTTATGCGCTGGCCCGCGAGCGGGGCTGGGCGTTGCGGGAATTGACGCGCAGCCGAAATTCGCTGGAGGATATTTACATGCAGGTTACCAAGCCCAAGGAGGAGGAAGAGGGATGAAGCCAATTCAAAATTCAAAATTCAAAATTCAAAATTATTTTGATTCTGGCATTTTTAATTCTCCGCCGGTCGGCGGGTTTTTAATTTTTAATTTTGAATTTTTAATTGGTATGCCCAGGAGGGACGGCTGATGCAAGTGTTCTTCACCCTCACCCGCCGCGAGCTGGCCACGTATTTTGTGTCCCTGACTGGTTACGTGATCATCGCAGCTGCGACTTTGCTCGTGGGGACGAGTTTCGTAGTATTGCTTCGGAACATGGGGAATGAGTCCAACCCCATGCCGATCACCGAGATTTTTTATCTCACCCCATTTTTTTGGATCATCCTCCTGCTGGCGACGCCGGTGATTACCATGCGCCTGTTTGCACTGGAAAAGTATTCCGGCACGTATGAAACGCTCATGACCACCCCGGTAAGTGATGTGCAGGTGGTAAGCGCGAAGTTCACCGCGGCGTGGTTGTTTTACCTCGTCATGTGGCTGCCCATGCTCGCCTGTCTCTATGTTGTGCAGTATTACGCGCGGCAATCGGGCGCACTCGAACCCGGCACCGTTGGCGGGATGTATCTGGGCATCGCCCTGGTCGGCGCGTTGTTTTTGTCCCTCGGTTGCCTGGCTTCCGCCCTCACGAGCAGCCAGATGGTGGCCGCCATGGTGTCCCTAACCCTGGGCGTGGGTTTGTTCACGCTCGCGTTTCTGCCCGAACGCATGGAAGCCGGCACGCACTGGCAGGCCCAGGTGCTGGCCAGCTTTGCCCTGTTTCGACAGTTGCATGATTTTGCCCGCGGCGTGGTGGATTCGCGGGCGGTGGTGTTTTTCTTAAGCCTGACGTTTTTCTTTTTATTCCTGACCCTGCGGGCCGTGGAAAGCCGGCGGTGGAAATAACATGGCGACCGAACTCAAACCCAGCTTTTCCCGGCACCGCAAGTGGCGCTTCGGTTTTGACGCAGCAGTCCGCACCGCGGTGGTCTTCGCAGTAGTGGTCATGGTGAATTACCTGGCCAGCCGGTATTATCACCGCCAGTTCCTGAGCGAGCAAACCCGGATCCACCTTTCCCCGCGCACGATCAGCGTGCTGAACGCGCTCACCAACCAGGTAAAAGTGACCCTCTATTACGACAAGGAAGACCGGCTCTACCCCGACATCCTGGCCTTGCTCAACGAATATCGGAACGTCAATCCGCGCCTCCAGATCACCACGGTGGATTACCGTTGGGACGCGGCCGAAGCGCAGCGGGTCAAGAAGGATTACAAACTCCCGGAAGCGACCGAAGCGAGTGAAAAGAGTGAAGCGAAGAACGAAAAGAACTTCGTGATCTTCGATAGCGCCGGCCGGCAAAAAGTGGTGAACGGCAATGCGCTGGCCGATTTCAAACTGGAGCAGTCGCCCAACAGCAAAGAACTTGAGTTCCAGCGCAAACTCACCGCGTTTCACGGCGAGCAACTGTTCACGGCCTGCCTGCTGGCGATTTCCAATCCAAAACCGTTCACGGCCTGCGTGCTGCAAGGGCATGGCGAACACAACCTCGACAGCGGCGACGAGGTGAGCGGCTACCTCAACTTCAAATCGCTGCTCCAGCGCAATTACATCCAGCCGGAACCCCTTTACCTGACCGGTACGAACGGGGTGCCGGCGGATTGCGATCTGTTGATCATTCCCGGCCCGCGCGCCCCCATCCCGGAAGCCGCCCTGGAAAAGATCGAGCAATATCTGACCGAAGGCGGACGTTTGTTTGCTCTTTTCAACGCCTTTCCCGACCGACCGACCGGCCTGGAAAAAATCCTCTTTACCGGCTGGGGCATCCTCGTCGGCAACAGTATCGTCCGCGATCCGGATCATTCCGCGTATCGGACCAAGGGTGGCGGCGAAGCGGGGGACGTGGTGGTGGGCGCCTTCGCCACACATCCCGCCGTCAACGCGCTGTTGGGCTACAATTTGGATTTCATCCAACCGCGTCCAATCAGCCCGACCACCGCCCGCGACAAAACAGCGGAAGCGCCGAAGGTCGAAGTCATCATCGCCACGGAAGAAACCGCCACGCTAAATGACGATCCAACCCGGAAGCAACGCCGGTATCCGCTGGCCGTGGCCGTGGAAAAAGCCGCCCCGTTGGGCGTCGCGACCGTCCGCGGTTCGACGCGGATGATCGTGGTGGGCGATTCGCTCTTTCTCGGCAACGAGCCGATCAAACGTTTTGCCAACGCCGATTTTGCCGAATATGCCGTCAACTGGTTGCTGGACCGGCCCCAGCTCACGACCGGCATTGGGCCGAGTAAGTTCACGGAATTCCGTGTTCTGCTGACCGCCCAGCAGTTGAAATCCATTCAATGGCTGCTGCTGGCTGCGTTGCCCGGCGGCGTGTTGTTGTTCGGCGTCCTCGTCTGGCTGCGCCGTCAAAAATGAAAATGCCGAACCACCAAGCCATCAAGAAATTGTCGCACTGGAAGGGTGAGATCAGAACCCAGCGCGCGATCCCTCCCGCGCTCCGTCACTTCAACTTTCCCACCGCATGAATTCAAAAAGCACCTGGATTTGGATCGGTCTGGCGGCGTTGCTGGCCGCGGTCATCTTCGGCCTGGAGAAATTGGGGACGAAACCCGTGGCCGTCCCGGTCCCGCTGCTCACGGATTTCAAAGCCGATGACGTCAGCAGTGTGCAGGTGACCTTGGCGGACGGGTCGGGAATGCGGGTGGAGGGCTCCAACGGTGTCTGGCAGCTCACCTATCCGATTGTTTATCCGGCGCAGGTGGCCAGCATCGAAGGCTTGCTCGTCATCCTCGAGCAGCTCAAGCCCGCCACCATCATTCCGGCCACTGAAATTAGGCAACGCCCGAAGGCAGACGAGGAATTCGGCTTCGTCAACCCGCAGGCCACGCTCACGCTCTTGAGTGGCAAAGGCCTTAGCCCGCTAAAGATTGTAAAGATTGGCGCGCGCACCGCGCCGGGCGATCAGGTCTATGTGCAGGTGGTGGGGGTCGAGGGGGTCTATGTCATGGATGTGAATTTATTGCGGGCCTTGCCGCGCAAACTGGAGGACTGGCGCGATACGGCGCTGGTCAATTTGAGCGGGCTGGTCTTCGACCAACTCACCGTTTCCAACGCCACCACGGTGCTCGAGTTGCAGCGCGACCCCGTCCAGGGGCTCTGGCAATTGACCCGCCCAGTCCCCGCCCGCGCCAACAACCCGCGTCTCCGCGAATCGCTGCAGAAGCTCCATGCCCTGCGCGTGACGCAGTTTGTGACCGATGATCCCAAGGCGGATGCCGGCGCGTTTGGCCTGCAACCGCCGGAGCTGGAGCTGACGCTCGCGAAAAGCACGAACATCGTGGTGCGTCTGCAATTTGGCAAAAGCCCGACCAACGACAGCACGCAGGTGTTCGCCCGGCGGGCCGGCGTCAATGCCATCGTGACGGTGCCGCGGGACCTGCTCGCCCCGTGGCGCGGCACGTTCAACCAGTTTCGGGAATCGCATCTCGTAACCTTGCCGACCAACGCGACGCAGATCGAGATCCGCGGCGCCGAGCCGTTCACCTTGCAACGGAATGCCGGCAACGGCTGGCGCGTCGTCGGGCAGGAGTTGCCGGTGGACGCCGGATTGGTGGACGACTTGATCGCGGCCCTCAACCGTTTGGAGATCGTGTCGTTCAAGGATTCCATCACCGAACCCGATCTGCCCACTTACGGGCTGACAAACCCCGTTCGACAGCTCATCGTGAGTGCGACCGGGCCGGGCCCGAACGGCGGCACCAACGTCGTCCTCGCCGCGCTGGCTTTCGGCGGCACGAATGCCGGAAACATTTTTGTCCGCCGCGCCGATGAGAATCCCGTTTATGCCGTCGCGCTGGCGGATTTTCAGAACCTACCCGCCGCCGCGTGGCAATTGCGCGCGCGGCAGCTTTGGAATTTTGCCGTCGGCGACGTGACCCGGATCGTCGTGCAGCAAGGCGACCGGCGCCGGGAGTTGCTGCATGGGGGCACAAACGCCTGGGTGCTCGCGCCCGGGTCGTCCGGCGTGCTGGACGGCGTGCGCATGACCGCGATCGAGGAAACCGCGCATCGCTTCGGCGAACTGGCCGCCACGGCCTGGGTCGGGCGGGGCGACGAGCACCGCGCCCGCTTGGGCTTTGGTACGAATGGGCTGGCACTCACGTTTGAATTGAAAACCGGCGCGAAACACCAAGTCGAGTTCGGTGGCCTGTCGCCGGAGAACTATCCCTACGCCGCCGTGAAACTGGACGGGCAGACCTGGTTCTTCGAAGCCTCCCTCGCGCTGTATCAACTGGCGTTGTACAGCCTGGCCCTCCCGGCTAACGTCCCTTGATATGGCGACCGCCGCCCGCCGAGGTTTCTGGCGCTTATGCCGCATTTACTTCCGGCGTTTCCGCATCTCCATCTGGATCGTTATCTTAATCCTGCTCGGCTCGCTGCTATATCTGAACCAGGTGGGGCTGCCGGATTTTGTCAAACGTCCGTTGGTGAAGAAACTGCGCGCGCACGGCGTGGCGCTCGAGTTTGCCCGGTTGCGACTGCACTGGACGGAAGGCTTCGTCGCGGACAACGTCCGGTTCGGTTCGATGCATGAACCGGCCGCGCCGCAATTGCTGGCGGCGAAGGTTCAGATCAAACTCCATCTGAAGCCGTTGCTGCGCGGTCAGGTGCAGGTGGATTCGCTCGGCTTGTCCGGCGGCCGCCTGCAATGGATTCCGGCTCATTCCAACGCGCCACTCCGGGCCCTCACGATCGAAAACATCGAGGCCCGGCTGCGGCTGTTGCCCGGCGATCAATGGCGGCTGGACGATCTGCACGCCCGTTTTGCCGGGGCGGACATTCTCGTGTCCGCCACCATCACCAACGCGACGGCGGTTCGCGACTGGGAATTTCTCAAGGGCCGCGGCGCGACCCCGGACACGCGCTGGCCCGAGCGCTTGCAACGGCTGGCCGATACGTTGGAATCCATTTCGTTCGCGTCCCCGCCGGAATTGCGGCTCGTCTTTGAAGGGGATGCACGCAACCTGCAAAGTTTCAGCGCGCGCCTCAACCTGAATGCCGCGCAAGCGGACACCCCCTGGGGTCAGGCGGAGAACATTGACTTCAGCTCGCGGCTGTTCGCCGCCGCCAGCAATGAGCTTTCGCGCGTCGAAATCAATCTGGACGCCGCCAGCGCCCAAACCCGGTGGGCCAACACCACGAACCTAAACCTGCAACTTCGCCTCCTGTCGCTGGTAACGCACCCGGACCTGGTGGACGCGGCGCTCACTGTGCGCGCCAACGCCGCCGAAACGCCGTGGGCCACGGTCGGTCAAACCCAGATCAAGGCGCGTTGGGTTCACGCCGTGACGAACCCGATCCCGCAATCAGGTCATATTGAACTCGACACGGACTTGGCCATCACCCGCTGGGCGCGCGCCGCCCGCGTTCAATTCACCGGCACCCTCACGTCCGCCACCAATTCCATCGCGCCGGACGCGGCGCTGGCGGGGTGGACCAATCTCCTGCCCTATCAAATCGACTGGTCCGCAAGCGCGGGCGCGCTGAAAGCTTCCGGGCTGGACGCGGAGGAAATCCTTTGTGCTGGTCAATGGAACGCACCCAAACTCGTCATCTCCCAGTTGCACGCAAGTTTTTATCGCGGGGCGCTCGACGCGACCGCGCAACTGGATGCCAGCACGCGTGAACTCGCCTTCGCCGCGACTTCGGATTTCGACGTGAAGCAGTTCGTGACGTTACTGATGGAGAAGACCCCGGACTGGCTCGCCAAGTTTTCGGTGGCCGAACGACCACGTCTGCGGGGTGCGGGCACACTCATTCTGCCCGCGTGGACAAATCGCTCGCCGGACTGGCGCGGCGAGGTGCGCCCGACGCTGCAATTGGCGGGCGAAGTCGCCCTGACCAACATTGCGTTCCAAGGCATCGCAGCGAACTGGGTCCACACGCACTTCACCTGCACGAATCGCCTCTGGCGTCTGCCGGACCTCACCGTGGGCCGGCCCGAAGGGCTGCTCCGCCTCGCGCCCACGGTGAATGAGTTGACGGGCGACTACTATTCCCGGATTTACAGCACGATTGATGTGACGGCCCCACGCTCGTTGCTCGACGAAGAGGTGCAACGGGGAATGGATTTGTGCCAGTTCACCGTGCCGCCGGTCATTGAGGGCGAACTTTGGGGGCGCGGGAACGACTATGACCGCATCGGCTTTCGGGGTCGTGTGGCGCTGACAAATTTTACGTTTCGCGAGTTCAACACCGATGCCATCGTTACCGGATTGCGCTATACGAACCACGTCCTCGAATGTATCGAACCCCGGCTGTGGCGCGGCACGCAGTCGTTGGCGGCGGCGGGCATCACGGCGGATTTCAACGCTCTGCGGATTTACTTCACCAACGGTTTCAGCACCGTTGATCCGGCTCCGCTGACGCACGCCATCGGTCCGGTGGTGGCGGCGGCCATGGCGCCGTATCACTTTATCCAGCCACCGACGGTGCGCTTCGAAGGTTATGTCCCCATGAGCGATCCCAACGATGTGGACATCCGCTTCGATGGGATGGCCGGACCGTTTGCGAGTTTGAAGTTCAAGGTGCCGCGCATTGCGGCCCACGTGCATTGGTTCACCAACACGTTGACCCTGACGAATGTGCAGGCCGATTTTTACGAAGGCACGGGTCAGGGCTGGGCGCGATTTATATTTCCGGAGGAACCGGGCGCGCGGTTCACCTTCAGCGTGAACACGACGAACACCAATCTGCGCCTGCTCATTGCGGATCTCTCCACGCAGACCAACAATCTCGACGGCCGGTTCAACCTCGACCTCGTGGTCACCGACGCCAACACCGAGGACATGCAGTCGTGGAATGGTTTTGGCCACGCGCAACTGCGGGACGGTTTGATCTGGGATATTCCGATCTTCGGCGTGCTCTCCAAACCGCTCGACGTCATCGTGCCCGGCATCGGCCACAGCCGGGTGGCGAAAGGCTCGGCCAATTTTATCATCGCCAATAGTGTGATCCGGTCGGACGATCTGGAGATGCGCGCGCCGACCATGCGGTTGCAGTATCGCGGCACGGCGGATTTCGACGGGCAGGTCAAGGCGCGCGTCACCGCCGAGCCGTTACGGGACACGCCGATCCTCGGCCCCATCATGAATGTGGCGCTCTGGCCGGTGGCGAAGCTGTTCGAATACAAAATCACTGGCAGCCTCGCCGAACCGAAGCTCGAACCGGTTTTCATCCCGAAAATCCTGATGCTGCCGCTCAGTCCGCTGCGCACCCTGGAGGAATTATTTGCCCCCCCAGCCGCCAAGTCACCGCCGGACTCAAAGTAGGGCAACTGGCCCGCTGACCGACGCACCGAAATGCAGTCGCAGGCGGATGCCGCTGCGAAGTAAATCGCTTTACGGGCAAGAACCAACGTGGTTTGATCTCCAAAACACAACCAATATGAAAGCGGCACACTTGCTCCTCTGGCTGCTGGCCGGCCTTACCACCCACCAACTGCATTCGCAAATTGTTGCCGGCCCCATTACCAACGCGGCCAACGGCCACTGGTACTACGCGGTTGGTCCTACCTACTGGACCAACGCCGAAGCCCAGGCGGTGGGCTTGGGGGGACACCTTGTCACCATCAACGACGCGGCGGAAAACGCCTGGGTACTCCAAACTTTCGGGAATTTCAGCGGGCTGTTCATTGGCTTGACGGATGAATTCCACGAGGGGCAGTGGTCCTGGACCAGCGACGAACCGGTGACGTACCTCAACTGGAACGATGGGGAACCCAATAATGGCGCGGGTATTTTCCCTTACGAGAACCTTTCCACCATGTATGGCGGGGCCGACGCACGGGCCGGATTCTGGAACGACATCATGGGCTCCTTGGCCGGGCAGGATTTGTGGGGTGTTGTCGAAGTGTCACCCAGGCTTTCCATCCGCGTTTCTCAGGTCGAGCTTTGCTGGCCCACCGCCACCGGGCTGGTCTATCAACTCCAATATCAGTCCCCGCCTGCAACCAATACCTGGGCAAATCTTGGCCCCCAGGTAAGCGGAATCGGAAGCTCGGTCTGCCGGACGGATTCAGTATTGCCCAACGAGCCTCAACGGCTGTACCGCGTGATCACCGTCCCGTAATCTTTCAGCTCTTCACAGCGTGAAATAAAGCCGCGGGCGGGAGGCCGGGGCGATGTCTCCTCCGATCCAACAAAAAAGCATGACAGCCGTTCCGGCCGTCGCTTATGATCCCGCCGCTTCGGAAAACCCACGGCGCGCACTTTAACCGGGCAACGCGGGCGGAGCACATTGTTCACAGTCCAGACTCAAAAGTTTTCAACAATTTGAATTTCAATATGCGAAATCAGAAAGGTCACCATGAGTAAGCCGATCAAAACTGTTTCCTTTGATTTGTGGGACACGGTGTTTATTGACGACTCGGACGAGCCGAAGCGCGCCGCCGCGGGACTGCCGCCCAAGGGGATTCAGCGACGCCATCTCGTCCAGCAATTCCTCGAACGTCATGATCCCACCTCGCGCGAACTGATTGACCGTTGCTACGACACGACCGACGCCGCGTTCCGCGAAGTCTGGTACGGCCAGAATGTGACCTGGCCCGTGCGCGTCCGGCTCGGCGTCCTGCTGCAAGGTCTGGGGCGGAAACTTCCCGAAAAGGAATTCGCCGAGCTGGTCCGCCTGCACGAGGACATGGAGCTTGAGGTCAAGCCCGACCTGCTGCCGGGCATCGGCGAAGCGCTGGAAAGTATCAAGGGCAAATACAAATTGGCGGTCATCTCCGACGCCATTTTCAGTCCGGGCCGGGCGCTGCGCGAGTTGCTCCGGCACTACGGCCTGCTTCATTATTTTGATTACTTTGTGTTCTCGGATGAAGTGGGTTACTCGAAACCGGATCCGCGCGCCTTCCACGCCGTCGCAAAAAATACCGGCTGCACGCTGGAGGAGATTGTTCACCTCGGCGACCGCGAGGCCAAGGACATCGCTGGTCCGCATGCCGTCGGCGCCCGTGGCATCCTGGTGCCGATCGCGAAAGACCGGGGCGGCCCTAATTCCAAGGCTGACGCCGTATGCCGCGATTTCCGTGAGCTGGCGGCGATCTTGCAGAAACTTGAATCCTGATTCCATTGCCTATGCGTAAGGTCACCGGTGCCAAAATGAATTTCCTGATCGTGGACGGTTACGATCGCAAGAGTCGTGAAGATCTCGCCGCGGCGGGCATGAAACTCGCCGCCGATCTTTACCTCGAAATGCTCAAGCGCGAATTGCCCCGCGCCCATGCCGACCTCCTGTTCCCCAGCGACCCCGGCTCCGAAATCCCCACGGGGGTCGCGCTCAAGGATTACGACGGCATCCTGTGGACGGGCTGCAACGCGACGATCTACGAGCCGGAGCCGCGCGTATTGAGCCAGATCGAGCTGGCGAAGCGCGGCTACGAAGCGGGCACACCGCAATTCGGCAGTTGCTGGGGCCTCCAGATGGCGGCCTACGCGGCGGGGGGTGACGTCAAGGCCAACCCGAAAGGCCGCGAGATGGGAATCGCGCGCCGCATCCGCCTGACGCCGCAAGGCAAAAAGCATCCCATGATGGCCGGCCGCGCCGACGTGTTTGAAGGCTTCATCAGCCATGTGGACGAAGTGACCTCGTTGCCGCGCGGAGGCCAATGTCTGGCCACGAACGATTGGACGGGCGTCCAGGCCATCGCGGTGAAGCACAAGAAAGGCGAGTTCTGGGGGGTGCAATATCATCCCGAATACGACCTGCACGAAATGGCGCGCCTGACGGTCGCCCGCGAATCCAAGTTGATCCCGATTGGTTTTTACCGCGATCACGACGACCTGATGGCGCATGTGAACCGGATGGAATCGCTCCACGCCGAACCGAATCGCAAAGACCTCCGCTGGCAACTCGTCATTGACGCCGACGTGCTCGATCCGCGAATCCGCACCACGGAATTCCGCAACTGGATTCAGCACCTGATCCTCCCGCGCGCGGCCAGGAAGTGAGACCGGCCGTCATCCTTATGCGCAACGGCAGGGGGTGCGTCGTGGGCGTATTCGCTAAAGTATGGGTTGGCTTCCTTATGATTAGCGTTGTCGGCGCCAGGTTGAGTCCAAAACTGCTGGCATACCGGAATAGACTTGTCGCCCGGCGGTGGCACTGAATAGCTTCTGTCAATGTCGTTGCCTGCGGATTATCACATGCACACGCCGCTGTGTCGGCACGCCACCGGCGAGCCGACCGAACTGGCAGCGCAAGCCGTCCGCCTTGGCCTCTCGGAAATCGGCTTTTCCGAACACAATCCAATGCCGCGGGACGACTGGGACGACTGGCGCTTGCACAAGGCTGACCTAGACACCTACGTCGAAAACGTCCAGCAGGCCCGGCGCGATCATCCGCAGTTGACCATCAAGCTGGCGCTGGAGGTGGATTTCATCCCCGGCCACGAGGAGTGGATCAAACACCTGGCCGCACGGCATCCTTGGGATTATTTGATCGGTGCCGTCCACTACCTCTCGGACGACTGGGCTCTGGACAATCCGAACAAGATTTCGGAGTGGAATAACCGCGATGCCTTTGAAGTGTGGACGGCTTATTTCGAACGGCTCACGCTGGCGGTGGAGTCGGGCCTGTTTGAAATCATCGCGCATGCCGATCTCTGCAAGAAATTTCGCTTTTACCCGCAGCAGAATTGCACGCCGCTGTTCACGAAGTTTCTCGATGCCGCCCGGCGCACGGGCGTGGCGATGGAACTCAACACCGCCGGCCTGCGCAAAGACTGCAAGGAGATTTATCCCAGCCCGCAAATCGTCCAGTTGGCCGCGCAACTTGGCGTGCCGATCACGTTCGGGTCGGACGCGCATGCGCCGAACGAAGTGGGCATGAATTTCGCCGAGGCCGTTGCCCTGGCAAAAAGCGCCGGTTACACACACTATTGCCGCTTCACGCAGCGGAGGCGCGAAGATACCCAACTCACCTGACTTTCAATTTATGAACCTGACCTCATTTTCATTTCCAACCCCAACGCTCTACGGCGCCGGCGCCGTTTCCGAACTGGTGGCGCGCTGCCAACGGCTTTCGATCCGCCGCCCGCTGGTCGTTACCGACGGCGGACTGGTGAACACGCCAACGTTTCGGGCGGTATCGGAAGCATTGGGCGCAGCCGGGAAAGACCGGGACTGGTTCGTCTATTCCGGCGTGCATCCCAATCCCGTTGAGCAAGACGTGCGTGAAGCCGCCCAATGCTTTCGCGACCACGACTGTGATGGCGTGATCGCGCTCGGCGGCGGCAGCCCGCTCGATGTGGGCAAGGCCGCGCGCCTGCTCGTCAAACGCCCGGGGTTCAACTTCGCAAAATTCTACGACGAATCCGATTGGTCCGGTCTCGCGCCCTGCATCGCGATCCCGACGACCGCCGGCACCGGCAGTGAAGTCGGTCGCAGCTCGGTCATCACGTTGGACGCCACACATCGGAAAGCCGTCCTGTTTCATCCCGAGTTGCTGGCTAAGCTTGTGATTCTGGACCCGCAGCTCACCGTCGGTTTGCCGGCGAAGCTCACCGCCGCCACCGGCGCGGACGCGCTGACGCATTGCATCGAAAGCTTCACCTGCCCGCAGTTCCATCCCATGTGCGACGGCATCGCGCTCGAAGGCATCCGGCTCATTGTCGAGGCGCTCCCGCGCGCCTGCGCGAAGGGCGACGACCTCGAAGCGCGCGGTCACATGCTCGTCGCGGCGGCGATGGGCGCAGTGGCATTTCAGAAGGACCTGGGTGTCGTTCATTCGCTCGCACATCCGCTTTCGACAATTTGCGGCATGCACCATGGCCTCGCGAACGCGCTGTGCCTCGTGGCGGGCATGAAGTTCTGCGCCGCCCGCAAACCCGGCATCTACCGCCGCGTGGGCCTGGCCTGCGGGTTGGAGATTTTGAAATGTTCCCCCGCCGAAGCCGATCAACAAACCATCGCCTTCATCGCCGATTTTCTGGCGCGGATCGGTCTCAACACCCGGCTCGGCGATCACGGCGTCAAACGCGAGCAACTCGACGCGCTCGTCGCCCAGGCGGTGGATGACCCGTGTCACAAGACCAATGTCGTGCCGGTGACGGCCGATGATTTCCGAAACCTGTATCTCGAAGTGCTATGAATTATCCAACTCAACTTTTCATTGATGGCGCTTTCCGTGACTCCAAGTCCGGTCGCCGCACCACCCTCATCAATCCCGCAACCGAAAACGCGATTTGCGACGTGGCGGCGGCAGACGTTGCCGAAGTGAACGCGGCGGTGGAATCCGCCCAACGCGCGTGGGAATCCGGTTGGCGCGACCTGGCGCCAGGCAAACGGGCCGCAATTCTTTTCAACGTCGCCAGCAAGTTGCGCGAGCACCTCGAAGAAATCGCGCAACTGGAGATGCTGCAAATCGGCAAACCGATCAGCGACGCGCGCGACGAGGCCGGGCTGGGCGCGCGGGTGTTCGAGTATTACGCCGGCGCGATCTCGCGCTTCGGCGGCGAGACGCTCCCCGTGGCGCGCGGCGGCTTTGATTTCACCTTGCGACAGCCGATGGGCGTCGTCGCCGCGATTGTGCCGTGGAATTTTCCGTTCCCAATCGGGTGCTGGAAAGCCGCGCCCGCGCTCGCGGCCGGCAACTGCGTCGTGCTCAAGCCGGCATCGCTCTCGCCGCTCACGGCGCTCAAGCTGGGCGAACTGGCCCACGCCGCCGGCTTGCCGCCGGGTGTGTTGCAGGTGGTGCCCGGTCCGGGCGGGGCGATTGGCGAGGCCTTGATCACCCACCCGCACATCCGCAAAGTTTCCCTGACCGGTTCCACCGAGGTGGGCCGCCGGGCCATGGAACTGGCGGCGCGTGATTTCAAGCGCGTGTCGTTGGAGTTGGGCGGCAAGTCGCCGAATATCGTGTTCGCCGATGCGGACTGGCAGGTGGCCGCCGATGCTTCGCCGATGAGCGTCTTCGCCAACACGGGCCAGGATTGTTGCGCGCGCAGCCGGATGTTCATCGAGCGTAGCATCTACGACAAATTCGTGGACCGGTTTGTCGCAGCGACGAACAAACTCGTTGTCGGCGATCCAACCAAAGCGGAAACCCAACTCGGCCCGCTCGTGTCGTCAAGCCAGCGCGCCAGTGTGGAGGAATTTATTGCGGACGCCCGGACCCGCGGCAGCAAGTTCGCCTGTGGCGGCGCGCGACCGCATCCCAAGGGTTTTTATCTCGAACCCACCGTGCTGCTCGACGTTGGCAAGACCGACCGCTGCTGGCGCGAGGAAATCTTCGGCCCGGTCGTCTGCCTCACGCCGTTTGATGAAGAAGCGGAGATGCTGCGCGAAGTCAACGCCTCGCCCTTCGGCCTGAGCGGCTCCATCTGGACGAACGACCTCCGCCGGGCGTTGCGCGTGGCTCGCCGGGTCGAGAGCGGCGTGTTGAGCATCAATTCCCACAGCAGCGTCCACGTCGAAGCGCCGTTCGGCGGATTCAAACAAAGCGGCATCGGTCGCGATCTCGGCATGGCGGCGATGGAAGGTTATACCGAATTGAAAAACATTTACGTGGCGGACTGAAAA